>CAYSJO010000467.1:0-17355 GCA_964431285.1 uncultured Planctomycetaceae bacterium | reverse complement strand
CTGCAGATGTCGTCTGACGATCTGAGCTTTCTGTTCGGCAGAAAAGTGAAGACGTGTTCGTTGAGTCATGGCATCATTCTCCAGTCAGGTCATGCTAACCCGACCAGACACCGATTCCAGTTCCAACTGAACCGCTACAGTACTCGCGGTTCGTCGGTGCGAGCGACAGGTTCGATTTCCGAGGCCGCGCGGTAAGCTTCGCCCGTCCTGCTCAACGGAGCCAACGATGAACCCAACCGTGAACTGCCTCATATGTGTGCTGTGCGTCTCACCCGACAGTCTATTGCCCGCGGAAACCCGTGACGTCGTTGTCTATGGTGGCACGTCGGCTGGCGTAGTCGCGGCCGTCCAGACAGCTCGTCAGGGCCGGTCCGTCGTGCTGATTGAACCGGGGCAACATCTGGGAGGGTTGACCAGCGGTGGCCTAGGGTGGACCGACAGTGGGAACAAAGCCGTGATTGGCGGCGTGTCGCGTGAATTCTATCAGCGGATCAAGAAGCACTACGACAACGCCGCGTCCTGGCCATTCGGGAAGCGTGCCGAATACGACCGGTACAGACCCGCGGACGATGCGATGTGGACCTTCGAACCGCGCGTCGCTGAGACGACGTTTGGCCAAATGCTTGACGAACACAACGTGTCTGGCATGCGTGGGCAACGGCTGGTTCGGAAGTCAGGAGTCCGCACGGATGGCAAACGGATCGTGTCAATCACCATGGAATCGGGAGAGACATACTCAGGTCGAGTGTTCATCGACGCGACGTATGAGGGGGATTTGATGGCGGCTGCGGGGGTCAGCTACGCCGTTGGTCGAGAAAGCAACAAGAAGTATGACGAGACGGTGAATGGGGTCGCGAAGCGGTACAACACACACAAGCATCGATTTGTCGTCGACGTCGATCCGTATCTCGTGGCTGGTGATCCCGAGAGCGGACTGTTGCCAGGCGTCCATGGCGACCCTCCAGGAGAAGAAGGCACCGGTGATCATCGAATTCAGGCCTACTGCTTCCGCATGTGCATGTCGAACGTGCTGCGGAATCGTGTCCCGTTTCCCAAACCGGACGACTACAGCGAAAAGCAGTACGAGCTCCTGTTGCGAAACTTCGAGGCGGGGGATTTGCGCCTGCCGTTGAAGCCGGACATGATGCCGAATGGAAAAACAGACACGAACAACAACTGTGCGTTTTCGACCGACAACATTGGCATGAACTACGCCTATCCTGAGGCGAGTTATGCCGACCGCCAGAAGATCATTGCAGAGCACGAGACCTACCAGAAAGGTCTGATGTGGACGCTCGCCAATCACCCGCGAGTGCCGCAGACCATCCGCGAGACAATGAGTCACTGGGGTCTGGCGAAAGACGAATTCACGGACAACGGTAACTGGCCGCACCAAATCTATGTGCGGGAAGCTCGACGCATGATTGGCGATTACGTCGCCAGTGAACTCGACTGTCGCCGCATTCGCGTATGCGAGGATTCGGTCGGACTCGGTTCGTACAACATGGATTCCCACAACGTGCAGCGCTACGTCACGACCAATGGGTATGTCCAGAATGAAGGTGATGTGCAGGAGTCGCCCGGCGGACCGTACCTGGTCAGTTACCGGTCGATCGTTCCGAAGCGAGGCGAAGTCGAGAATCTACTCGTACCAGTGTGTGTTTCATCTTCACACATTGCCTACGGATCAATCCGCATGGAACCCGTCTTCATGATCTTGGGACAATCAGCAGCGTCCGCCGCGGTTCTGGCCATCGAGAAAAACATCCCCGTGCAGGACATTGGTTATGCGGACCTGCGTGGCCAACTGCTCAAGGACGGACAGGTTCTGGACCTGCCTCCCAATTCCCAGCCAAAGAAGCGAATCGGGAAAGAGTCTTTGGGTGGCATCGCCGTTGATGATTCGGAAGCCGACTTCCTGGGCGAGTGGTCAACCAGTGCGTCCGTATCGCCTTATGTGGAATCCGGTTACCGGCACGACAACAACGACGACAAGGGCAACAAAGTTGCCAGGTTCACTGCCGATTTGAAACCGGGTCGCTACGACGTGCTGCTGAGCTGGACGACTCATGCAAATCGTGCGAGTAACGTGCCCGTGGTGGTCCGGGATGGCGATGGGAATCAGTGGCACACTGTGAATCAGCGTAAGACGCCCGGGATCAAGGGCCTGCTCGGAAAAATCGGCGAGTTTGAATTTGGCGACACCGGGTCCGTCCTGATCGGGAACGAAAAAACTGATGGGTACGTCATCGTTGATGCAGTCGTGTTTGTGCCCGTGAAATCGAAGCAGTAGCCATCTCGATGGGCGCGGCACGCATTAAGGTTGCGGCTCGCCACGGACCAGCAGGACCATGCGAGTGAGGTCGACGACGGACTCGGCGTGCATCTTTTCGAGGATTTTTGCTCGTTGATGAGCGACGGTGTTGGGGCTGGTACCAAGCGCCAGTGCGACACTCTTTGTACCTTTTCCGTCCACGAGCTGGTCCATGACCTCGTGTTCGCGCGCGGTCAGTGTGGCCATCCTCGAATCGATTTCGATCTGCTCGGCCTGTTCCATACGACACAGGCGGTCGGTTTCCAGAGCATCTTCGATGATGCCCAGCAGACGGTCTTTCTCATACGGCTTTTCAACGAAGTGCCACGCTCCTGAACGCATGGCGTCGACTGCCATGGGCAGGTCACCGTGCGCCGTGAGCATGATAATGGGCAGTGCGGACGCCTGTTCCGCGAGAAGCCGCTGAAGCTGCAAACCGTCCATTCCGGGCATACGAACGTCCAGGATCAGGCAGCCGGGCTGCGACGTGTCGTACTCATCGAGGAATGATTCGGCGTCTTCAAACGCCTTTGTCGGGTGACCGACGGCCTTCAGCAGCAGCGACAGGGAATCACGAATGGACGGGTCATCGTCCACTACAAAGACGAACGGTTTTGAATTCATGATTCATGACTCTCGCTCATCAGTCTGCCACTCATCGGCGGGCAACGTAAACGTGAAGATGAGACCGCGATGCGGGTTCGATTCGGCGTTCAGTTGCCCGGCGTGCGATTCGATGATCGACCGGCAGATCGCCAGACCCATGCCCAGGCCTGTCGTTTTCGTGGAGTAGTAGGGCTCAAAAAGTTGTGGAATTGTGGCCGCGTCGTGCTTAGGTCCATTGTCCGACACAGATACACGCACTCGGTCCGTGAATTCAGTGCGGACCGTGAGGAATCGCTCAGACTGAGGCGTCAGGTCCATCGCTTCCAGGCCATTGCGCACGAGATTCAGCAACACCTGCTGTATCTGCACGCGATCAGCTCGAATCACGGGAATGGAATCCGCCAGTTGCAGGTCCAGAGAGTATCCGCCAAGGTCGGTCTCGTGTGCGACCATGTCGGCCACTTCCCGGACCAAGTCATTGATGACTGTTTCTCTACGATCCGGCTCGCGCTTTCGGACCAGTCGACGGAGTCGTCGGATGATCTCGGCCGCGCGCTGAGATTCGGAGACCACCCGCTCGAGGATGTGCCGAAAGTCCTCCGGTTCGAGATGACCGGAATCAAGTCCAGTCATCGCCGTTTCCGCGTATCCGACCAGTGCGGTCAACGGTTGGTTGAGTTCGTGAGCCATGCCCGACGCCATCTCACCCATCGTGTTCAGACGGGCCAGGTGAGCCAGTTCGGCTTCGTGTCGCTGTCGGTCAATCTGCTGATGCGCGTGTTGCAGTTCAACATCCGTCCGTTTTCGCTCGACCGCGTAACGTACGGCGCGGGACAGCAGACGGGCGTCAATGCGGCCCTTGACCAGATAGTCCTGAGCACCTCGATTGAGCGACTCGAGCGCGGTGGCTTCGTCGTCAATTCCAGTCAGAACAATGACGGGGGTGTCTGGTGAGCATTCCCGTATGCGCTCGCACGCACCAGGGCCGACGCTGTCCGGCAGCGTCAGATCGAGCATTACGGCATCGACGTCCTGATGCGTGACACAGGCGAGCCCGTCGTCAAGTCGTTCCGTGTGCGTGATCTTGCAGGATTCGCCCAGAGTCTCCTGCAGCAGCCCCTCGATCAGGATGCGATCGGTTTGCGAGTCCTCGATCAACAGGATGTGCAGGTCGTCAACGGACATGTCGGGGCAATCCAGGGCGAGACGGGCGAAGCGTTCATTCTATCAGCGACGGACACGAAAAAAGCCGGGCGAACAGTTCCGTCTCGTTCGTCCGGCTTTTTTGCTCGACTTGCCGCTGCAGTTTGCTCAACCGGCAGCAAGCCCGACCCACTCGTGGAACGCATTACACTTCTTCATCGTCTTCGTCTTCATCACTGCCCAAGTCGTTGTCGATCGCCATCGGAGCCAGCGAAAGTAAGTCGATCCCCGGTCGCTCATCCGGGCCATGGTCCAGACGATCTTCGTTGTTCCACAGGGGAAGTCCGGCTTCGTAGCGTGCGGACAACAGCCGAACTTTGGCTTCGGTGCCCGGTTTTGCTTCCGTCGGGGCGTCAGGATCAACTCCAGTATTCTGGATTTCCTGTAGCGACCGAGGTTGTGTTCGGTCAACTGTCAGCCCCGTGTGATTTTCCGGAGTCGGCTGTGCACTGGTCTCATCCAGAATTGCAACTGCCGAGTCCTTCTGAGCCACGAATTCGCTTGTGTCCTGTGTCTGCATCTGATTCTCCCAATCTGCGAAGACTCCCAATCTGCGAAGAATTGAATGTCACCCGGTGTGTTGCATTGATTCGGCCGTCTCCCGGACCGGCGAATCATCCGGAGCCCTGTCCCACTACATTCGAGCACAATCCTTCAACCACTGAGTCGGCGAAATAGCAGTTTTTGCCATGCAGTCCTGGTGCACTGAAGCGGGCGGTTGGAGTCCTGGCCTCAGACTGCCAGCCCGAAGGAACGACAGCCGCAACCGACTCTCCCGCCAGTCCTGAAAAAAGCTCCTGGCGCGGGGAATTCCGCTCAAGTCCGGACACGGTGTGAGCTACTTCCCGCACGGGACGTCCATGCGGCCGGCAATTCAGGCAATTTGGTGAAGGACTTACGGAAATCCCGATTGTACGGCGCTGATTGCCTCAACGGCATCATCGTCACTGGCCGAATATTCCGAATAACCGTTCCAGTCGGGACGGATGCGCCATTGTGCCCGGACTGCCACGCCAATCTGTTGAGGGCGGTCACGGAACACATGACGCACACAGATTCAACGATGGAAGACTACGTCTTTCTGTCCTCAATTCGGGACCTCCGATGAAGACGAAGAAGCAGTCAGGCTCACGCAACAAACTGTTTCGTTCCCTGGTGTGCTCCTCGGCCGCAGCGGTCGTGGGGTTCGCATCCCAGGCGTTCGGACAGGACGGTGTGGCTCAGGTTGACGAAGCTCAGCCCGTGGGACCCACGGGGGCGGGGGATGTGACGGGAGTGGCTCCCGTCCCGGGCCCCACGACTCCAAACGTCGATTACGGGCTTTTCGACTACACCCCACCGACCGGTAATGCTGCTCTGCAGATGTCGGGCCGCCCGATCTGGCAGGACGAACTTGGTCCGCAACTGCGTCTGGAAACCCGCATCGGCGATTTCCTCGGCACTGACGACGAAGGCGTCGGCGCGGTCAACGTGATGTTGCCGTTCCTGTTTGAGAATTCGTCAGCCGTCGTATTCGCCGATGCGCGCGGGACGGTGACGTATCAGGGCCAGGGCGCCGGCAGTCTGGGTGGCGGACTGCGCTACTACGACGAATATCAGAACCGCATCTACGGCGTGGCCGGGTGGTGGGACTACGACGACGGGCACACTCGGGAATACGAGCAGATCGCCCTGAGCTTCGAATCTGTCGGCCGCTGGGTCGACACGCGGCTCAACACCTACTTTACGCTGGGCAACGAAACGAACATTCTGGCGTCAGCACCGACCGGCGCCATCTCGCCTGTGCAGAACGGCTTCCTGGTCGATATCGCGCAGCGAGTGGAATCCGCCTACAACGGCGTCAATTTTGAAGTCGGCGGTCCCATGCCGGTGCTGGGCCGCTACGGATTTGAGGGATACGTCGGGGCCTACCACTACTGGTCGGAAGCGGCTGAAGATGTCACCGGGTACTCGCTGCGGACGGCGATCCACGCGTCGGATGATCTTCGCCTTGGCGTGCAGGTCACGAACGACAGTACGTTTGGCACCGAGGTATTTGGCACGCTGGTCTTCACACTTCCCGATGGCCGACCAAAGAAGTATTTCCGTCCTCGACGCGTCAGTGAGAAGATTCTGGACCGCGTCGAGCGCCGATACCGCGTCACGACGAACACGTTCGATCGAACCGTCCAGGTCAGCACTGTCGGAATGACCGCTCCGAGTTCGTCGGACGCCGATGACGGATTCTTGGTCAGCACTGTCATCGTCGTCGACCCGCAATCGTCCACAAATGGGGCGTGTACATTTGAAGATCCCTTCAATACGTTTGTGGGCTTTGCAACGCCGCAAACCAACTCGCTGATTCTCGTTCGGACCGGTGAAGTACAGGGCCAGGTGCGTCTGCCGGATAACACCCTGCTGCTCAGCGAGGCGTACCTGAACCTGAATCCCATTCAGCTGCAGACAGCCTTTGGCACGTTGCCATTGCCAGGCCTCAATCCAGCTGCGGCAGCCCCGATCTTCTCAAATCCAACCGGTGGAACACTGGTTACTCTGATCGGTGACAACACCGAAGTTGCTGGCTTCACGTTCGATGGCCGAACAAACGGCACGCTTCTGAATAACATCATTGAAGCCAACGGCGTGCAGGGCGTTCGCATTCATGACAATGAATTCCGCAACTACGACACTGCCATTGACCTGCGGAACGTTACCGGAACGGTCGCGGACAGTAATGCGACACTGATCTTCTCGAATAACTTCTTTGGCGCGTCGGGCCAGTCCTTCCGCGCCTTCAACGTCGAAAACAGCGGCATCGGTACGCTCGATCTTGAACTCGGTCAGACCGAGCAGGCGGTCGAACTCACGCGGGGCACGGCACTGCCCGCACGTGGCAACTTTACCTACGGTAACACTGGTGAAGATGCCAACGGCAACAACCGACGGGATGCGGGCGAAGACACCAACGGCAATCTGGAACTCGATCGCGGAGCCGGCTATGTCGTGACCGCCAATAACCGGGCCCTCATCAATGCGAAGATCATCGCCAATGTCGCGTTCGTGGAAAGCGATACCGATAACAACGGTGTCCTGACGACCGAAGACGTCAACCGAAATGGAACTCTGGATGCGGGCGAGGACGCTAATGGCAATGGCGTGCTGGACTTTGAAGAAGACCTGAACCAGAACGGCATTGTCGACATCGGCAGTGGATCTGGATTTGTTGTTGCAGCCGGAAACAACGGTCAGGTCAATCTGGCCTTCGTTGCCAACATCGCCGATCAGAACATCGGCGAGGGGCTGCATCTGATCGCGAACCAAGGCATCATCAACTCCAACACCCTGGGAGAGGACTTCAACGCCAATGGCCGCCTGGATGGCTTCGAAGATGTCAATCAGGACGGAATCCTGGAACTCACCGAAGACACCAATTTCAACGGTATCCTCGACCCTACCGAGGACTTCAACAACAACGGCATTCTTGAAACGTTTGAGGACACCAACGGCAACGGTATTCTGGACCTGTCGGAAGACCGCAATGGCAACGGTATTCTGGACTTCGGCGAAGACCTGGACAACGACGCCATCACCGACCTCGGTGAAGACGCCAATGAAGACCTCAACGGCAACGGGGTCTTCGACGCTGGTGAAGACCTGAACGGCGACGGCTTCTTTAACCAGGGCAATGAGAACGGCTTCCTCGACGGTGGCTTCGTGATTGCCGGCAATCAGTTTTTCAGCAACGGTGGTGACGGCATCCGCGTCGACGCCTTGAACAACTCACTCGTCGATTTCCGGATGACCCGCAACCTGGTCGGCGACATATCGGACCGGTCAACCGGAAATGGCGGCATTGGGCTCAATGTCAATGCAGACAGCGGATCGGTGATCGCGAGAATCGGACTCGTCGATCACGAAGATGTCAACTTCAACGGAATCCTGGACGTTGGCGAAGATACCAATTTCAACGGTCGACTGGACACGCCGATCGTTGCTGATGGCAACCAGTTTGTGGCAAATGCGGGCGGCGGCGTGAACTTCAACCTGTTCGGAAGTGCGGTCGGCGATGTTGACGTCGTGAGTAACATTATCACTGGTATCGGGGGCGGTGCATTTGGATTCCAGATCACCGGTGATACCACCGGCCAGCAATTCGACTTCGTCAACACTTCCGCGATCGGTATCCGGATAGACAGCGTCGACTGGAACATCGCCGCGGCCAGCCTCGAATTCAACACGGATGCGGCCAATGGAGGGGTCGCCTTCACGCCACAGCTCAATTCGGATGTGATCACAGGTCTCCAACAGGTCAACAGCCAGGGAAGACCATTCACTGTACCGAACCTGTCCACGTCCATTGACACCGTCTTCGACAACTTCGACCCCATCAACGGAATCCTGGACACTGAAGACGTCAACGGAGACGGCATCCTGGATCCCGTTGAAGACATCAATGGCAATGGGATTCTCGACACCGAAGACGTAATTACTGTGAACGGACTTCTTGACGTGGCAGAGGACCTTAATCAGAACGGAGTGCTCGATCCGGGCGAGGACCTCAACGCGAACAACGTCCTTGATCCGAGCGAAGACCTTCCGGAAACGCTGTCGTTCCTGATTGATATTGACCCGTCCGGAGTGCCTGCGACAGCCGTGCAGTCGACGCAGCTCATCGGGTCCACGTTCGATGTCGCGTTCAACACGGGCCAGTTGCTGAGCGGCACTGTACAGCAGGATCCTAACGACGCGATCGGAGTCCTGTTTGTCCCGGAAATCAATAATCTGGGCCCGGGAAATGGTCTTTCGCTCTCAGCTGCTGACCAGGCCGTACTGCGCCCATCTACGATTTTCAACAACATCATCTCCGACTTTGGCGGCACCGGCCTGACTGTCCGGTCCAGCGAAGCCGCGAATATTGAATCCGTGCTCGTCCGGTCGAACAGCATCACCGGCAATGGCTTCAACAACGGCGTCAGCGGGTTCGGCGACGGTGCATCGTTCCTGACGACAAACTCTGCCAGTACAAATCCCCTCGAAGGAGCCCGCCTGACGGCGACTTTGATTAACAACGCCTTTACTGGCAATGTCAACGGTGCAATCCGCGGCACGGCCAATTCTGGAACGATCACGTTTACGGACATCATCGGGAATACTCTTCGCGATAATGGCAGCGGCATTACGCTATCATCGCTGCAGGGGGGCACGCTTTCCACGCGAATCACCCGAAACTCGATCCTCGACAGTGTGATCAATACGAGCTCGACCGGCACGGGAGTGGAAATCACCGCGGACGGTGGCACGGTAATCCTGAATGAGATCGCAGAAAACGTCATCTCTGCGAACGCTGGAGACGGACTCGTTCTGACTGCCGACAATATGGGGACACTGCTCGTTCCTCCCACGGAAGACGTGGACGACAGCGGCACACTTAATCCTGGAGAAGATGACAACGAAGACGTGAATCTGAACGGAATTCTCAATCCTGGCGAAGACACAAATGGAGACGGGTTCCTGAATCTTGGAAACGGAAACGGCGAACTTGATCGTGGAATCATCGACAATACTGTCGCGAATAACGCACGTAACTCATTCGTCGTTAATGCTTCCAACTTCAGCACCGTTGACCTTGGAAACGTGTCCAAAACGTCGCTCTTGTACAACATAGCCGGTACGGGCGGATTTGCGGTCAATGGAGTGAACTCGCAGGTAACAGCTGCATTCACATCCAGTACAGTGATCGGTGATTCGGCCAACAATCCGACAACAGGGCCGGGTTTTCTGGCGACGTTCTCGAGCACGAATCCGGACGACGGTTTGTTCGACGTTTCTGTCGGTGGCCCGAATCCAAACGACGGCAACGTCTTCAGCCTCCCAGGCGGGGCCGGAATCGCATTCGTGCTCACAGACGCTGCTGTCGGTTCGTTTGTGATTCAAGGCAACGAAGTGACGGGCGTCTCTTCTTCGAGCGACCCGTTGACTCCGTTCCAGGGTGACGGTATCAATGTGAGTCTCGTGGGTTCTGACGCGTTGGCCACCTCGACAGCGACTCTGACGCGATCCGACATTATTGGTAACATCGTGGGCGACTTCGACAATCCAATACTGGGCGTTGCCGGTTCCGGCATCCGCGTCCTGTCAAGTGAAGACACGACCATTGAAGACCTGCTTGTCGCGGACAACATGATTGGGAATGCCGGAAACAACAACACATCGTTGACAGTCATTCCGCCGAGTTTCATCAACGACGCAGGCATTCGATTCGACCGCCTTGAAGACTCGCGATACAATGCTGTGAATCCTCGGCCCGGAGACATTACAGCCATTGTCCTTGACGGGAACATTGTCCGAAACAACGGCGACCTGACCGTTGCTAATCCCGTTGATGGTCTGCAGGTCAACGCTGAGAACGGAATTCTGGACGATCTCGATCTGGAAGTCCTTAACAGCGAATTCTCGGGCAACAGCGGCCAGGGAATTCAGCTTAATACGTTGGCTGACTCAAGTCTGGCAACCAACCTGACTGCTAACCTGATCGAGAATAACGCCCTGCACGGAATTATTATTGAAGGTGTCGAAATTACGGCAAACGATCTGGAGACGCAGGGTGGTGTGTGGATACAGAACATCATTCGTAACAACGGACTGAACGGAATCCAGATCAATGCAGTCAGCGGCGACGTCATTCCACTTGTGATTGGCCAGCTCGGTAGCGATCCAATTACCGGTTTGAGCTTCGGGAACATCATTACCGACAACGGAACAGACGGTATTGATATCAACTCGGGTGGCAATGTTATTATTGATAATAATCTCATTGCTCGCAATCAACAGATCGGGCTTGATATCGATGCGGTGTCGATTGGATCCCGGACAGCTCTGGTACGTGAAAACGTGATTACTGAAAACGGAAATGACGGATTCGAGATTCTTGCAGGGTCTTCAACAACAACGACAGTCATCGCATTCGGCAATGCCATTGATAACAACGGTGGTCGTGGAGTGGACGCTTTGGTTCGATTCAGCGGCGTCGGAAACCTGCGATTTGGTGATGGCACGTTTGAGAATATGAACCGAATCACGAATAACGACCTCGAAGGATTCTACGTCGTTTCATCTGCATCGTTCGGGCAGAATCAGGTGTCTTCAGAAGATGTTAATCTGAATGGAGTTCTGGATGCCGGTGAGGACCTCGACGGCAATGGAGTAATCAACTCCAACACACAGCTGGTTGTGGACACGGGCCCAAGCATCTTTGGCACACCTGATCTTATTCTCGACATCAACCGGAACGAAATATCCGGAAACAACTCGACGAATGCCGGCAGTTCCTTTGTCGGTGGCGGGTTGGGCCTGCGGATTGGCTCGACTGGTTCGTTGACGGGCCCAGGCTTTGCCACGACGCTTGCGGACACGACCGGCGACGTCTTCGGCGACGGGACTGGTTTGGGAAGCATCCTCGGTGTGGGTGCAAATAATGCGCTGATCGGAAATGGTCGTACAAATGCCCGTGTAACGAACAACACACTTGAAGGCAATCTGGGCGAAGACATCTTCATTCAGTCGTTTACCAGTACAACGGATCCAACGCCGTCCGCTGGGGCGTGGACGGCTGCTGCTTTTGGGCCAACGGCCTACCAGACAGATCCGCTGGCTCGGCTGAACTTGGTACTGAGAGGTAACACGGGCGACTCGATCGACGTGCTCGAAGTCGGTGCGTTTTACGCGAACGCCGAACCGACGTTCAAATCCCGCGGCGCTGTCGCTCCGGCGGGACCGTTTACTTCCCCCGTGCGTGAACGCAATGCTCAACGTCTTCCCGCACGCGGCGTTGGTACGGCACAGTTGCCTCCATTCGTTTCTCCTGATCTGCTTGTCGGGAACGGGTTCCAGTATCCGGGTATGGGGCAAAGTACGTTTCGGGTGGAAAGCGACCATGAGATTTCCGGCTTCCTGACCGGTGAGGACTTCTTTGTAGACTTCCTGCCAGTACCGCCGATTTTGAATGCGAGCGGAATCAGCCGGATCACGCCGTTCCTTGACATGCCGTACGGCTGGGCCGAAGTGCCACCGGGGACGTTCCAGTTTGATGATCCGTTCCTGGATATCGAACCACAACCGCCGACAATCCCGGGCGGGTAATCGGGTGTGGATACAGGGGCCGAAGAACAATCATTGACATGGGCGCCGCTGTCTCGATCATTCGATGCAGCGGCGTTTTCGTATTCAGCATTTGTGCGATGCAACGGCATCGTCAATCGCGGGGCAGGACCAATGCGACTGATGTACTTCGCGGGCGTTGTGGTGCTATTGAGTTCGGCCGCGACGGTTGTCCTTGCGCAAGGCCGTGTCAGGCAGCCCTCGTCGAGTAAGACGCAGATACCACCGACGGATGTGTCAGTCGAATTGCTGAGCATATCGACGGTTTCGGCCGTATCCGCACAACAGTGGGGATCGACGTTCGCGAAGTTGCGGGTGTCCGTCCGAATCCGGACGCCCGTGGGTGATGACCGACCGGAAGTGACGGAAACGCGTCGTGGGCGGACACGCTACGTCCGCGCCATTGGGGAGCTGAAGCGCGACGGGTCGATTGTCTTTCCCGGCCAGCGGTTTCGTTTGAGCGACCCTGCTCGCCTGGCAGAGTGGATTCGCGAACTGAAAACGTACGGTGCCCAAGGCAGCACAGAAGGCAAGCCGGGCTTTGGCCTTTCGCCGCAGCAGTTCGCGCTGGTCTTTGCGGCGTTGGAAACTCCTGTGGCTCGCAGCCTGGAAGGACTGACGCTGGATCGCTCGCTGGCCGGCGTTGGGTTGCCCGAGTCACTGCCGCTTAATCTGACTGTTGAAGCGGAAGAGCAACTGCGATCGAATCCGCCGCCTGCTCCAGCGCCCGATGGACTGGCCGGTATGAGTCGCGGAGCCGCTCTTGGGATTCTGCTCAATAGCGCCGGTCTGGGTTTTCGGCCGGGACGGACACCACGGGGAACTCTGGAGCTGACGATCGTGCCGCTGGGGGATAGCGCTGTGTGGCCAATCGGCTGGCCACTGGAGCGAGCACCGCTGCACACAATGCCCAAACTTGTCGAAGTGATTCCAGTCACACTGGACGAGGTCCCGTTGACGGACGTCCTGACCGCAGCCTCCGTGAAGACGGGTATTTCGATCCTGATCGACACGCACAGGATTCAGGCTGCCGGAATCCAATTGGAGCGGCTCAGAGTGACACAGGCACCGAAGAGTATGACGTGGAGTGGGCTGCTGGATCGGGCGACATTTCCCGATCTGATGCGTGAACTTCTGCAGGATGAGGCTGGAAAGCCATTTATCTGGGTGACGACCCGTTCCGTCAAACAGCTCA
Source organism: uncultured Planctomycetaceae bacterium (assembly GCA_964431285.1). Classification (GTDB taxonomy): domain Bacteria; phylum Planctomycetota; class Planctomycetia; order Planctomycetales; family Planctomycetaceae; genus CAUZFZ01. The sequence goes on along the minus strand of CAYSJO010000467.1, from coordinate 3,901 downwards.
ACGAACGCAACCGCCAGCGTGAAGAGTTCGAGAAGCTGCAAAAGAAGTCCTGATACTCCCCGTCCAGTCGGCCCCGCGAGTGGGGTTGACAGCGCGCTCACCGGCCGATCGAGAATACGCCCACCGCTTTGCCAACGTTGATAAGTGCTGCTACGACCCAACAGGCCGAGCAGCTCTTCCTGGCAGCAACCTGAGAAGACAATCCGTCATGTTTCATGAACGATTGTAGGCAGTCATCCTGATGATCACGACGGGCTGGGCGATTCCCGCATCGTCACAACAGAGGCGACCGTATCGGCTCAACGGCGTTGATCTGAAGCAGCGAGTGATCTGGGGTGCAGAGTGCCTGATACCAGAACACCGCGGCCTGGCGTTTGGAGGCCAGGATCAGGATGGCGACGATGGTCGGCCGCATACGCGCGTCCTGGAAAATGGTGAGTGGAAGCGAATCGACGCGGACCTGCGCACACGCAATCCCCTGCAAAAGCTCCACACCGAGGTTTGGGATCTGCGTAACGGAGCGAAGAACATACTGGCCCGTGCCAGATTCATTTACTTCCAGGGACTGGCAGCCGACGTAGAAACTGAGTCCATCAAACGCGGTGTCAGCACTGAACTGAGTGTCCTGAAGACACAGTTGCGAGACCTCGTATCGGAGATGAGTACTCAGGATGGAGATGTCTACACAAAGGCGCAGTCGCGAATCGCCCGTCGACTTCTTGAACAGGGAAACGGACTGATTCCCTCGTCTTCCGGTGGCGTTTCGCCTCAGCAGCTTAAGCAACTTCATTCAGCACAGATTCACTTTGCACAGGCTGCTGAAGCCCTGGGTGCTGAACCTCCTGCCAGGGCGATTCACTGCGGTTCGGCCCGTCGGCAGGGTGACGATGGACCACCGGCCAGCGGAATCGTCTTTGATCAAAAGACCGGCCTGTATGTCGTCTTTGGTGGAGACCATCTCGACTACTTGACCAATGACACGTGGGTCTTCGATCCGACTGAAGTTCGCTGGTTTCAACGCCACTCACAGAATGCTCCACCGCCGCGGGCTAATCACCGACTGGAAGCGGCTGGTGACGGCACGGTTCGCATGAGCGGCGGTTACACGTATTCGTCCAACACCGATTACGTCGGCGGACAATACGTGGACCTGGCTGACGGTGAGTGGGTCTACGACATCGAGCAGGATGAGTGGAGCGGTAGGAAACTGGTCCCGTCGGACACTCGTGTCTATCGCACAGGCCCGTTTCACCCCGACTTTTACGTTACCGAGGAGAAACCCAGCGCCGCAGACTTCGAGGCATGGCTGTCCGAGTTGCCCGCGAATGAATGGGTTCCCACGAATCCACCTCGTCTGCCACGACTCAACCGCGATTGGGGCACGGCCAGGATCGATCCAGATCGTGACATAATTCTGCGTTGGAGCGGAGGGCATTCATCGCACGGCGGCACTGACGTTCTGCATTTCCACTTCTCCACCAATCGGTGGGAGCTACCGTTTCCTGTCGAGTTTCCACTCGGCCAGCTCTATAGCAACACGAGTTATCCGAACGGATTCAATTTCAATCGCCGACCGTGGATGACCGGTCATACCTATCAGAATTACGCCTACGATCCGCCGAGCCGCAAGATGGTCAAAGCCGGCCGGCCGAGAAACTCTTACGTCTACGATCCTGACACAGGTGACTGGATCGGACGCGGCCAGAAGCCACAGGCCATGCAGTACAACAGTTGCTTTTACACGTTGACTTTGACTGCGACGCCACACGGTGCTGTCTGCTGGGACCGAAACGGACGTGTCCACCGGTTCAATCACGCAGACAATGAATGGGTGGAAGTGGAGCTTTCCGGCGAGAAACTGCCGGGAGCATACGTCGACAATTCGACCATCGCCTATGACTCGAAGCGTGACCGAGTGCTGGTTGTCAACACGCCTGGGTATCGGAAACCCTTCGACGGGCAGGTCTGGGCAGTCGACCCAACGAGTGGGGTCGTCAGCGCACTTTCACCGGCCGGTCGAGAATACGCCCACCGCTTTGCCAACGTTGACAAGTGCTGCTACGACGCAGTCAATGATCTGCTGCTGATGGGCACGTTTCTGAAAGAATCGGGAGAGCACACGCCGACGCCTGCATACGACTGTCAGAATAATCGCTGGGTGACACTTGACCTCAAGTACTCCACAACGGAGCGCGGTGGCAGAACGCGGCGGGCATTCCCGCACAGTCGCTCCGACGGTTTGATGTTTGATCCCCATCGCAAATTCATCTGGGGAACTGACACGAACAGCCAAGTCTATGTGTTGCGGCTTGACACAGAGAACGCTGACATGCGACCCCTCAATTGACTCCTGCGACAGGTCACGAGCAACTGTCCCATTCCTCAATGAGCGATTCGGCCGCAAGAAAGACCTGCTGATGACTGAGCGGAAAACTGCACCGTACGGATCGTGGAAATCTCCGGTCACCTCGGACCTGATCGTTTCTGAATTCGTCCGTCTGTGTGACCCGGTTATCGATGGAGACGACATTTACTGGACGGAACTGCGACCGTCGGATGGTGGCCGAATAGCGCTCGTCAAGCGATTGCCAGGCGGGGAAACGACCGACGTGACTCCCCCGGGATTCAATGTGCGGACTCGCGTTCACGAATATGGTGGTGCGGCCTTCGTGCTGCGAAACGGTTGCGTATGGTTTTCGAACTTTGACGACCAACGACTGTACCGACAGATACCAGGCAGTGACCCTGTGCCATTGACGCCTGAGGTTGATCTGCGATTCGCAGACGGTGTTGTTGATGAAGGTCGCGACCGCATTCTGTGCGTGCGAGAAGATCACACGGGCTCAGGTGAAGCGGTCAACACGATCGTAGCCATCAATATGGACGAGCCTGGCTCAGGCGGCGATGTCCTCGTGTCCGGCTGCGACTTCTACTCGAATCCTCGGTTGAGTCCGGATGGCAGTCAGATTGCATGGTTGGAGTGGAATCACCCCAACATGCCGTGGGACGGGACTGAATTGCATGTCGGTCAGCTCGATGAAGCCGGACACATCACCGTGACAAAGCGCGTTGTCGGCGGACTCGACGAGTCGGTTGTCCAGCCGAAGTGGTCTCCGGATGGAACGCTTTACTTCATCAGCGATCACAGTGGCTGGTGGAACATCTATCGCTGGTCGGGCGAGACGGCTGAACCGGTCTTTGCGAAAGATGCCGAGTTTGCCGGGCCCGCCTGGGTCTTCGGGCTTTCGACTTACGACTTTGAGTCGGCGGAGTCTCTCCTCTGCATTCACGGCGAAGGGGGCAAGGCGCAGCTCACGAGAGTGAGCACGGCAGCGGCCGATGGTGACGCGGCATGCACACAGGAGTTGATCGAGACGCCATTCTCCAGCATCTCGTTCCTCAACGTCTCGGGAGGGAAGGCGGTCTTTCTGGGTGGATCACCGACGACTCCGAGTGCCATAGCGCAGCTTGACCTGGCGTCAGGTGAAGTCGAGACGTTGCAATCGTCGAGCAATGTTGCCGTCGACGCCGGATACCTGTCGATTCCGGAATCGATCGAGTTCCCAACGGAGAATGGCCTGACGGCTCATGCGTTTTACTACGCGCCGGCAAACTGTGACTTTCAGGCAGTGGACGGTGAACGGCCGCCGCTGCTGGTCCGCTCACATGGTGGTCCAACGAGCGCCACAACGCGCGACTTCAACCTTGGAATTCAGTACTGGACGAGTCGCGGGTACGCGTTCCTGGACGTCAACGACGGCGGCAGTACGGGATACGGGCGTGAGTACCGCAATCGGCTGCGGGGCAACTGGGGTGTGATCGATGTCGATGACTGCATCAATGCAGCGAAGTTTCTGGTGGAGCAGGGACTCGCTGATCCTCAACGCACGGCTATCGAAGG
>CAYSJO010000466.1:0-3467 GCA_964431285.1 uncultured Planctomycetaceae bacterium | reverse complement strand
GGAAGCCGCTGGACGACGACAGCAACCGACGGAGGCGGAATTGGTCTGGGTGACCCGATCACGCTCACATGGGGCATTCTGCCGGACGGTGTGAACATTCCGTCGTTTAATAGTGGTGACGCGGCGAACAGCAACCTGATCGCAAGGCTCGATATCATCTATGCCGAGACCGCGACCGGTCCGGACGTGACGAACCGCACATGGTTCACTCTGATCGAATCGATGTTTGATCGGTACGAGGAACTGTCAGGTATCAGTTACGTGTTCGAGCCCAACGATAATAGTGGCGCATTCGGGACGACGGCGGGTGTTCTGGGTGTTGTGCCGGACATCCGCATCGGCGGACGGGCCATCGATGGTAACAGCCAGATTCTGGCGTTCAACTTTTTCCCGAACAACGGCGAAATGGTCATCGACACCAACGACAATTTCTACACGAACACGGCGAACAACTCGCTCGGCCTGCGGAATGTTCTCGCCCACGAGCACGGTCACGGACTTGGGTACGATCACACGAATCCGATCGATCAGACCAAGCTGATGGAACCATTCATATCGACGGCCTATGATGGACCTCAGTTCGACGACATTCTGGGCCTGCAGCGCCAATATGGTGACGTCAACGAAGCCGCTCCCGGAAACGAGACAGCGACCAATGCGACATTGTTGGGCGGCGTGAACTTTGGTGCGACGATCTCAGTCGGTACAGATGCAACGGACACATTCATCGACCCGACCGACGTGAGTTTTGTCAGCATCGATGGGTCCACCGACACAGACGTATTCAGCTTCCTCGTACCAGCCGGTGCACTCATTGATGTGACGCTGACCCCCCAGGGACCAACGTATCAGGAAGGGCCTGACGGAGGCCCGGTGTCGTCATTCGACTCGTCCGCCCAGAACAACCTGGCGTTCGATGTTCTGGATACCGACGGAACGACGGTCCTCGCCAGCGTGGATGCCACGGGACTCGGCAGTTCAGAAGTTCTGACTGGTCTGTCGTTGTCCGCCGATGGTACGTACTTCGTGCGAATTACTGGCAGTGTTGATGCTGCTCAATTCTACCAGCTCGACATCAGCGCATCCACGGCTACAACACCTGCTCCTCCAACTGGTGCAGTCAACGACGTTGTGGGCGATCGACTCACCGGCGGCAACGGACGGGACACGGTTCTCGGCAGCAATGGCAGTGACACGATCAACGGCTCCGCTGGTAACGACTCGATTCAGGCCTTCGGTGGCGACGACTCTATAGATGGCGGCAGCGGCAATGACACGATTGACGCAGGCTCTGGCAACGACACGATCAACGGCCAGGGTGGCGACGACATCATTGATGGCAGTTCTGGTGACGACCTGGTTATCTGGAACGGAACTGGTAATGGAGTAGACGCCATCGCTGAGTCCCTGGGGACGCAGAGTCTTCTCGTTCAGGGACTGAGCGCTGCCAATACATTTGTCGTCGACAGCGTGGCCTCTGGTGACATTACAGTGCTGCGTGTCTCCGAAGGCAGCGCGTCCATCACAACCAGCCAGACGGTCGGTGAAGTCACACTTCTGGGCGGCGGTGGTGACGACACGATTACGGTCAACTCGATCGTCAATGTTCGGCCACAGTTACTGTTGATCGACGGTCAGGCCGGAAACGACACAATTTCAGCGGCCAATTCTTCGATTGGCCGGGTGTTCCTGGAACTGCGTGGTGGTGACGACGATGACACCGTCACCGGTAGTCGCGATGGAGATGACATCTTTGGTGATGCTGGTAACGATCTGCTGAATGGCGGCGATGGGGCCGACAGCATCGACGGGGGAACCGGTCTCGATGTGCTCAACGGTGACGCCGGTAACGACACGCTGTTTGGCAACATCGACAACGACACAATCAACGGTGGCGACGGGAATGACAGTGCAGACGGCGGATTCGGCAACGACAACATCAATGGTCAAAACGGATCGGACTCTCTGGATGGCGGCTTTGGTAACGACACGCTGAATGGTAGCAGTGGAAACGACCTGGTTGAGGGCGGGCCGGACAACGATCGCGTGCTTGGCGGATCGGGAACTGACTCGCTCGACGGTGGGACCGGCAATGACACAATTCGTGGCCAGTCCGGTTCCGACTTCATCAAGGGTGGAGACGGGGACGACAGCATTCTGGGCGATGGTGGTAATGATGTTGTCAATGGTGGCGACGGAAATGACACGATCGACGTTGGTAATGGCAACGACATTGTGGACGCAGGAGACGGCAACGACTCGGTCAACGGTATGGCCGGTCGTGACACGTTGATTGGCAACGACGGTAGCGACACGCTGATCGGCGGCGGTTCGATCGATCAGATATTCGGCGGCGACGGAGCCGATACGCTGCGTGGCAACGGCTCGACCGACAAATTCAACAGCGGTGAAGGCGGGCAGGCACCGCAGGATCTGGAAGTCGGCGAAACGGATGATCAGAATCTGATGGTTCAGATGTCCGTGCTGCAGGCTCTCGCGCAACTGAACGGGTTCTGATCCGCTTACGTCGGTGGCGAGAATGGCCGGCTTCGTGATGAGCGAGTCGTGGAGAGACTCGCCTACATGGAGGCGGCTTCGCGTCGGGCAAGTTCGAGGTCGTGGTCGATCATGATCGCGACCAGTTCTTCGAAACTCACCTGCGGTTCCCAGCCAAGTTTCTCGCGGGCTTTCGAGGCGTCGCCGGTGAGTACGTCAACTTCGGCCGGCCTTAGCAGTGACTCGTCGAATCCCACATAGTGCTGCCAGTCCAGGTCGACTCGAGCAAAGGCTACCTGCAGGAAATCGCGAACTGAATGCGTTCGACCGGTCGCAATGACGAAATCGTCTGGCTCTTCCTGCTGCAGCATGAGCCACATCGCTTCGACATAATCGCGTGCATAACCCCAGTCGCGCTGCGAGTCGATATTGCCCAGCGTGAGCTTCGACTGCAGTCCGTGTTTGATCCGACCGACGGCCCGGCTGATCTTGCGCGTCACGAACCCCTCACCGCGGTGCGGTGATTCGTGGTTAAACAGGATCCCACTAACGGCGAACATCCCGTACGACTCGCGGTAGTTCACCGTCTGCCAGTGCGCATAAACCTTTGCGCAGGAGTACGGACTGCGCGGATGAAAGGGCGTTGTTTCTTTCTGCGGGGTCTCGGCGACCTTGCCGAACATCTCGCTGGATGATGCCTGGTAAAACTTCACCTGCCGGCCCGTGGCCTCCTGGTACTGACGGATCGCGTCGAGTACTCGCAGCGCTCCGACTCCGGTTGCGTTGGCCGTGTACACGGGGATGTCGAATGACAGACGCACATGACTTTGTGCACCTAGGTTGTAGACCTCGTCGGGTTGAGCCTCGTGCAGGATTTCGAGCAGGTTTGAGCCGTCGCTGAGGTCCGCATAATGCAGCCGCTCGACCGCCTCACCGATGCCGGGAGCACGGCACGGAATGACCCCGTGGAC
>CAYSJO010000465.1:0-10221 GCA_964431285.1 uncultured Planctomycetaceae bacterium | reverse complement strand
AGTCTATGTCCGACCGCCTGTAATGCGAGTCGAATGTCCAGCCCCGCGCCCCGCCCCGGGCCTAAGAACGCAACAAAGCCCAGACCGTAGTGGACTGGCAGTTCACGACTGCCAAAGCCATAACAAAACTCAAACGCCTCTACCCGAAAATTGAGACCTGACGGTCCACTAGGGGGCCTCACGGTTCAGGCGGATCGACGGTTGATCGTCACGCGAAGTTCCCCGTTCGTTCCCCCGCAAGGAATCTTTCAGCCATTCAGGACATGGCACTCTTGTTCGTCCGAGCGTCCGTTGTGCCCGTAATCGCAGATCGTCCCAGCGGTCGTTCACGACGTACCTTCCAGGGGCGGCATCCCGGCGGCAGTTGTGGCAGACGAAATGATCAGGCGCCGGGTGGTGCGGGCAAACGTCTAGGCCCCGTTGGATCGATTGCAGATTCCGGCAAATCTGGTCGAAGTCAGTGGCGAGCCTCCCTATACTGCGCTCCCTGAGCCATCTGACAACGTGCTGGTCCGTCTGGATCTGCAATGTCAGTGACGCATTCACGAGCGCGGACAGCCATTCCCTCTTGCTGGCGTCTGAGTTTCGATCTGTTTATATGGTTCTTATTATAAGTGTTTTCCACTGATTCCATCACGAGGACCAGTTCGGCGGCTTTTCATGGGCCCTGTCGACCGATTGGTTTCGCACCCTGATGCAGTTCGAAACAACAGATGAGCTGGCACGCGAGCTGATACGTCTTCGCTTGGTGACCAAAGCGGAGGTTGGAGAATGCCATCAGTCTCAGCCGGTGACGTCGGATCCCAAATCGCTGTTGAAGGGATTGGAAGACCAGCACGTGTTGACGGCGTATCAGGCGGGCAAGCTGCGTACTGGCGAGAAGGCTCCGCTGGTCCTGGGCGACTACAAGCTGCAGTACCAGAACGCGTCGGGCAGTTTCGCGCGAGTGTTTCGGGCGGCACCGATTGATCCTGCCGACGATCGCATGATCGGCATCAAAGTGCTGCGGCAACGTTTCCTGGATGACTCGAAGGCGGTTCAGCACTTTCACCGCGAGGCGGAACTGTGCATGAAGCTGCGGCATCCGAACGTTGTTCCGATTTTCGATGTCGGCACGGACGATGACTGGCATTACTTCACGATGGAATTCATCGAAGGCGGCAACCTGCGGGACTTCATTCGTATCCGCAAAAAACTCGACCCCGCCGAAGTGCTCCGCTGCGGCTGCGAAATGGCAGAAGGCCTGAAATACGCGCTGACGCAGGGCATGACACACCGCGATTTCAAGATGTCCAACGTGCTGATGAGTTCGCGTGGCGTCGCGAAACTGGTCGACTTCGGTCTGGCTGGTGACGCGTCGGCCGGATCGGACGAAAGCGTGCACGCTGTCGAGTATGCCACGCTGGAAAAAAACACACGCGCTCCAGTCAACGACCCCCGCAGCGATCTGTTCTTTCTGGGCGCGGTGCTGTACGAGCTTTCCAGCGGCAGTTGTCCGTGGAAGAGAACGGCGGATCCCGCACAAAGAAGGCAGTTCTCCCGGTACTCCGGAGTTCGTCCGTTGCGCATGGCCGATCCGAACACACCGCGCCAACTCGCCGACATCATCGACCGACTGCTGCGAATTACCCCGGCCGAGCGGTATCAGTCCGCGGGGGAGGCACTGGTCGACCTGAAGCTCGCACTCGCCGAGATGGGAGACAACAAACAGGCCGCGGCCCGCCAGTCGGGTAACGCGAAAGAGCAACAGCCCGCGAGTATTCGCACACTGTTGTGCGTCGAATATCGACCGAAACAACAGGACGTGCTGCGAGAATATCTGTCGAAACACGGGTTCCGTGTGCTGATGCTGAGCAGTTGGGAGCGGGCGCTGACACGCATTCGCACCAGTCCGCCTGACGGCCTGGTGTTGATGGGTGATGCACTGGATGCCCATCACTCAACGGTCTACCACGAGGCAATTCGCTGGAGTAAGCAACAGAATATCGGCTGCGTCGTCGTGCTCAGGTCGGGCGAGCAGGGATTGCTGGACCAACTGACGCCGCATGCCTCGTCACAGGTGTTGGCTCAGCCAACACGTTTGCGGGATGTTCGCAGTGCAATGCTCGAATCTTTGGAAGCCTGCCAGAACAGGGAGTGACTCATGGCATTTGACGGCAAGGAACTACGGAAAATCATGGGCAGTTTCGCCACCGGTGTGACGGTCATCACCACTGACAGTGAGCCGCCCACAGGCCTGACAGCAAACTCGGTCACGTCTCTGTCGCTCGACCCACCACTGATCCTCTTCGCGGTCGAAAAGAAAGCCGGGTCGCTGGCTGCCTTCAACGAAACCCGCCGATTCGCCGTGAGCATCCTGACGACGGCGCAGCAGGACATCTCGAACCGCTTCGCGACACCAGGTCCAAAGGACTTTTCGGGTCTGTCGATCAAGACCGCTGAAACAGGGGCTCCGATACTGGCCGACGCGCTGGCATGGGCGGACTGCCGAGTAACCGACGTCCTGCCTGGTGGTGATCACGACATTTTCGTCGGCGAAGTCGTCGCCGGAGACGTTAGCGACGGCGACCCACTGCTGTACTACTCGGGCAAATACTGCGAGATCGCACCGTTGGACTAAGGGCTGAGAGCTAAGAGACAAGGGCGGATGGACAAGGAGTGCGTCCTTCCGCACTCCGCACTCCGCACTCCGCACTCCGCACTCCGCACGGCATGATCCTGCAGCACGCCAACGAACTGCTGACGCGTACGTTTCGCTCGCCGCGGAATCCTCCCGGGCGGTGGCGGCGACTGGCTGGTCGAATCGACCAGATGGCGAAGAGGCTGGAATCGCAGTCCGACGCCGAACTGCGGAATCTGGCCGCCGCGACACAATTCCGTGTTCGTGCGGGAGAACCGCTTGAGGTCGTCCTGCCGGATGCATTCGCCTTGGTTGTCGAGTCGGCCCGGCGGCATATCGGGTTACGTCACTATCGCGTCCAGATTCTCGGCGGTATCGCCCTGCACAGTGGTGGTGTTGCCGAGATGCAGACCGGCGAGGGCAAAACGCTGGTCGCCACGTTGCCGCTGTTTCTGAATGCGCTCCGCGGACAGCCGGTCCATCTGGCGACCGCCAACGATTATCTCGCACAACGGGACGCCAATCTGATGCGACCGGTGTTTGAATCGCTCGGTCTGACGGTCGGCGCTGTCACGGGTGACATGTCACCCGCCGAACGTCGTACTGCTTATGATTGCGACATTACGTACGGGACGGCACGGGAATTCGGGTTTGACTTCCTCCGCGATCGGCTGACTTTGAAGTCACGGGGCCTGGGAGATTCGTCACTGTTTGCCGAATCGCTGGGCGTACGCTCGCTGACCGGGTCGGATCATGGCCCACGGGAACGTATGACCGTGCAGCGACATCCGCTGCACTTCGTACTGGTCGACGAAGCCGACAGTCTGCTGATCGACGAAGCACGCACGCCGCTGATTATCAGCAGCGAGCAGGGAGACCGTCTGACTCAGGAGGCTCTGTTCCGGTGGTGCGCCGGAGCGGTCGGCCAGTTTGCATTGGACGAGCATCTGGAAGCCGAGGCCGACACCGGGCGTCTCGAACTGACGCGGCCAGGCTTCCGGCTGATACGATCACTGCCGAAGCCCCCGCAACTCGACGAACTGCCGATGTCAGACATCATCGACGCATTGCTGCAGGCAGCCTATGCAGCCACGAATCTGCGCCGGGACGAACAGTATGTTGTGCGCGACGGCAAAGTGCAGATTGTTGACGAATTCACCGGCCGGGTCGCCGAGGGGCGTAAGTGGCGGAACGGGATTCATCAGGCGGTCGAGGTCCGCGAAGGTGTGGCTGTCAGCCCGGTGACCACGCACTGTGCCCGCATCACCGTGCAGGAGTTGTTTGGACTCTACGACCGGATCTCCGGTATGACCGGCACGGCGACTTCTGCCGCCTGCGAACTGCTGTCCGTTTACCGGTTGCCGGTGTACTGCATACCCACGCATCGCAAAGTGCGTCGTGAAGAGCGACCACCTGTGGTGCTGGAATCTTCCGATGCCCGCTGGCAGGCGGTGGCCGACGAGGTCCGCGAAGTCACGACCAGCGGACGTCCCGTGTTGATCGGCACACGGACAATCGCGCAGTCCGAACAACTCTCGTCGCTGCTTGCAGAGGCCGGTCTGGAGCACGAAGTTCTCAATGCTCGCAACCATGCGCTCGAAGCAAAGATCGTCGCGGACGCAGGTCATCCCGGGCGAATTACGGTTGCCACAAACATGGCCGGGCGCGGAACGGACATCGTACTGCATGGTCATTCCGAAGAACTGGGCGGACTGCACGTCATCTGCTCGGAACCACACGCTGCCGCGCGCATCGACGGACAACTGGCAGGTCGGTGTTCCCGACAGGGAGACCTCGGCTCGTTTCGGCGATTCATGTCGCTTGAAGATGCCGTCCTGAGAGAAGGACTCAGCGAAACGGAAATGGCCTCCATGTGGCAGTCGGTATCGACGCGATCGAATGCGCCCCTGCTCGCCGCACGATTTCGACGAGCACAGAAGCGAGTCGAACGGCAGCACGAGCAGGAACGCCAGATGCTGCTCGCCCAGGCGCGAATGCGTGCCAATCAACTCGTGCAACTGGGACAGGACCCGTGGCTTGACGCGGTGTAGTGCGGCGGCAATCTGCGACTGACGGACTCAACCGGACCACGCACGGTTCGCATTGTCCTGCTCCGATCAGTAAATGTACCGCTTTGGCCACTCTCCTGTCATCGAGATTAGCACGCATGAAGATTTCCTCGATCGAGCGCATTTGGGTCGACCTGCCGCTGAAAGAAGTACCCTGGCGAAACATGGTCAGAGAGATTCCTCACTGGTCGCTGTTTGAAATCTGCAAAGTCACGCTCAGCAACGGCATCGTCGGTGTCGGCGAGACAATGCCGTATTACACCTGGGGCGAAGTCACCGACGAAGCGGTCGAACGAGCCACGGGTCAGCACGCGGCAACGGTCATGTGGGACGACACGCTTGGAGCCGGCCTGCAAATGGCCATCTTCGACGCGGTCGCCACGTCCGCAGAGGCGCCGGTGTGGGCTCTGCTTGGCGAAAAGGTTCGGTCACGGGCACACGTTGGCTGGTGGGCGATCGACATGCCTGCTGAGGACTGGATCAGTGAGTGCGAAGAAGCTGCGGCCAACGGCTACACGACCTTTAAGACGAAAGCCCGGCCGTGGTTCGATCTGGAAGATCAGGTCCGGCGTCTGTCGGAAGCCGTTCCGGATCATTTTCGCCTGGACCTGGACTTCAACGACTTCGCTCTCGACCCGTCGATCGCCCGCCCGCTGTGTAAGCGTCTGGAGCAGTTTGACAAGATCATGATCTGGGAGAGCCCGATCACTCAGGAAGACACCTACGGCAATCGCAACCTGCGCGACCATTTGAGTGTGCCGATCGCAATGCACATCGATCGACCCGCGTTCGAAACACAGATTCGTCAGAACATCTGCGACGGTTTCGTGATGGAAGGCGGAATCAGCAACGCGTTGAGTCGCGGGAGAACGTGCGCCGAGTTTAACAAGCCGTTCTGGCTGCAATGGGTCGGTTCGAATCTGGGTGCCACATTCTGCCTGCACGTTCAGGCCGCTTTGTCACATGCCCGCTGGCCGGCGATTCACTGCAACCACATGTACGACGCGCAGTTCGTCACGGAGCCGTGGGTCGTATCCAACGGACTGGCTGAGATTCCAGACACGCCTGGTATTGGTGTCATTGTCGACTGGGACGTCGTGGATCAGTATCGCTGTGAGCCACAGGACAAGCCGTATCCATATCCCGATCTGTTGTTGCGTCTGGACTGGCCCAGCGGCACGAAGTCGTGGTTCACTCATGCACAACAGTTGTGGGACGTCTTCAAAGCAGGTGACCTGCCCGCATTCATCCCTGGCGTGCACCTGACACGTGTCGAAGACGACGGCACTCCCGCCTGGCGTGATCTGTACGACCGTGCGAGTCAGGCTCCGATACTCGATGCTTGAGTGCGGGAGTCCCGGCGACCTGTCGTCGGTCTCCGAACGAGAACTCATGAGCTTTCTGAACCGATATTTCGAACTGGATTCCCGTGGGACGAGCGTCGGCCGCGAATTTCGCGGCGCTGTCGCGACGTTCCTCACGATGGCCTACATCCTCGCGGCCAACCCGGCGATTCTCGGTGCGGCCGATGTGCCGGTGGATTCCGCGGTTGCGTGTACGGCGCTCGCTGCTGGCATCTGCACGCTCGCGATGGGCCTGATCGCCAACTTTCCGCTCGCTCTGGCCAGCGGCATGGGACTGAACGCGCTCATTGCGTACACGGCGGCAGCCGCAACCGGCTCATGGCAGACTGCGATGGGGATCGTGGTTCTCGACGGGCTCATCATTCTCGTACTGGTTGTCATCGGACTGCGTGAAGCCATGCTCGATGCCATTCCGGTCGACCTGCGTCGCGGCATGGCGGCCGGCATTGGTCTATTCATCGCATTGATCGGCTGCGTGAACTCCGGACTGGTGTCGTCGTCGGGTCTACCCGTCCCGCCGCTCATGCCGGGGGAATTCCTTAAGCCTTCAGTGCTGATCACACTTGCCGGCATCGCGCTGATCGCGGCTCTGCTGTCTCGAAAGATCCCGGGTGCAATCCTGATCGGCATCGTCGCTTGCGCTGTGGCATCACATGTCTGGGATCATCTCCAGCCAGTCGCGACCGATGGTTCAATTGCAGAGTCCGCACAGTCAGCCGAAGCGGCGAGCACGTCAATCTGGCCATCGTTCGAGATCATTGGTCAGGCAGACGTTCTTGGCGCAATGAGCGTGCAGTTCCTCCCGCTGCTGCTGACGCTGTTAATGGTGGATTTCTTCGACACGCTCGGCACGGTAACGGCACTGGGAGATCAGACCGGCCTCAAGGACGCGCAGGCTCGTGTGCCGGGACTGCGACGTATTCTGCTGGTTGACTCCGCCAGCGCCGCATTGGGCGGATGGTTCGGCGTCAGCTCGGTCACGAGTTACATCGAATCAGCAGCCGGAATCTCTGAGGGCGCACGGACGGGGCTCCATTCCGTGTTCGTCGGTCTGTTCTTTCTGCTGAGCGTTTTCGCATCGCCGCTTGTGGCACTTATTCCACCAGAAGCAACGGCACCGGCCCTGATCGTTGTCGGCTGCCTGATGGCGGCATCCATTACCCGCATCGATTTCACTCAGGCCGCTACTGCAGTGCCGGCGTTCGTGACCCTGCTGCTGATTCCGGCTTCCTATTCAATTTCGCACGGCATTGGATACGGCGTGCTGACGTACGTTGCGATCCAGTTGGTCACGCTGAAATGGAGGGATGTGCATCCGCTGCTGTACGGGGCTGCCGCCGTGTTTGCGACGGCATTCGCCTGGGCGGGCTGAGGCGACTCGCCCGACGGTTGCACTCAGCCCCGGCAAGGCATTACAGCGCTGCCGGCTGGAACGTTGTCTTCTGCCCGTACCAGCCGCTAGAGCCAAATAACATCCTTGGAGTCTGCCGCAATGCCTGAAATTATCTTCTCCACCGGAGAGTGCCGTTGGGGAATTCTTGGAACCGCTTTCATTGCGCAGAAGAACTGGCATTCAATTCACAGTTCGCAGAACTCCGTGCTCACGGCCGTGGCCAGTCGCAGCCTTGAGCGTGCGGAACAGTTCATCGCTGACTGCTCCTCGCAGGTACCGTTTCCAGAGACACCGCGAGCGGTCGGAAGTTACGAAGAACTGATCGCAGCAGAAGACATCGACGCCGTATACATTCCGTTGCCTACCGGCATCCGCGCCGAATGGGTGATCAAAGCCGCCGAATCCGGCAAGCACGTCATGTGCGAGAAACCATGTGGGCTCGATGCGGCAGAATTGCAGCGTATTCTCGACGCGTGCACGAAGAACAACGTGCAGTTAATGGACGGCGTGATGTTCATGCACAGCGCCCGACTCGATCGACTTCGCGCAGTCATCAACGACGACAGCAGCATTGGACAGGTAAAACGCATCGCAACTCAGTTCAGTTTTCTGGCACCAGACGACTTCCTCGAAGGCAACATCCGCGTAAGCAGTGCGCTCGAGCCACAGGGATGTCTGGGCGACCTTGGCTGGTACAACATCCGCTTCTCGCTGTGGGTCATGAATTACGCCATGCCCACCTCTGTGACTGGCCGACTGATCTCAAGTATCAAGAGCGACATCAGTGACGAACCGACACCAACGGAGTTCTCCGGAGAGATGTTCTTCGATGGCGGCGTCTCGGCGAGTTTTTATTGTTCATTTGTGGCCGAACACCAGCAGTGGGCTCACGTCAGCGGCACAAAAGGATCTCTACAGGTCCCGGACTTCGTGCTGCCGTATTATGGGTCGGAAGTCACATTCGACGTATCGAATCCCTTCTTCGACCTGCAGGGCTGCTGCTTCACGATGGAACAGCACACGCGTCGCGAAGCGGTGAAAGAATATGGCAACAACCACCCGACGTCTCAGGAATCCAATATGTTCCGCAACTTCGCGGACCTGGTCCTCAACGGCGAAGTCGATCCGAAGTGGGGAGAGATCGCGATGAAGACACAGCAGGTCATGGACGCCTGCGCCGAGTCCGCCAGAAATGGCAGTCAACCAGTAGCACTGTAAGACGTCCACGAAAGACACGAACAAGCACGAAAGAGAATCCCTGTTTCAAGGTTTCACTGTTTTCGTGCTGCTTTCTGTCGTTCGTGGATGACACACCCCTTGGAGAACTCATCATGCGGTGGACTCTTTTGATTTTTGGTTTGCTGTGTCTGGTCCCACAGGTCTCCGCAGATCAGAAGGATGGGCGCCTGGACATTTATTTTATTGACGTCGAAGGAGGAGCAGCGACGTTGTTTGTGACTCCCCAGGGCGAGTCGCTGCTGATTGATTCGGGTTATCCGGGCTACGACTTCCGTGACCGTGACCGTATCGTGGATGTTGCAAAGAACCATGCGAAGGTTGAGCGAATCGACCATGCGGTGGTCAGTCACTGGCATCTGGATCATTACGGCAATCACGCGGCACTGACCGAGAAGATCAAGATCGGGACGTTCTGGGACCGTGGGATTCCCGACTTTTTGACCGAGGATAAGAAATTCGTCGACCGCGTCGCTCTGTACCGACAGGCATCGCAGAATCAGTCAAAGACTGTCACGCCAGGTGACATGATTCCGTTGAAGTCGGGTGACACGTCTCTATCGATGAAGGTTGTCACGGCGAGTCGCAATGTCATACCCAATACTGGCAAGCCCAACCCGTTTGCGAAATTGCACGAAGCGATGGCCGAAGACAAGTCTGACAACGCCGCCAGTGTCAGCACGCTGGTTTCATTCGGTGACTTTCAATTTCTGTGTTGTGGTGATCTGACTTGGAATGTCGAAGCGAAGCTTGTCACGCCGAACAACCCGATCGGGCAGGTCGACGTATTCATGGTGACTCACCATGGTTTGCCATCAAGTAACAACCCTGCCCTTGTACTGGCGATCGACCCGGTTGTTGCCGTCATGTGCAATGGCCCGACTAAGGGAGGCGCCGAGAAGACTCAGACAACACTGGGAAAAGTCAAGTCCCTCAAAGATCTGTATCAATTGCATGCGAGTATCAATCTGCCGCTGGAAAAGCAGGCACCGAAGAAAAACATTGCGAATTACGGAAAGCTTGGTGAGTGCAAAGGCGTGTACGTGAAACTGTCAGTTGCGGATGACGGTGAGAAATACACAGTGCAGATTGGAGCGGACGGTAAGAAGCGGTCCTATGCCAGCAGGCATTAGAGCATTTTCCAGGTTCGTCTTCAGGATCATGGTGAGCCGTGACGCGTAAGCGGCCGGGCGCCCGAGGCCTTACGGCAAGCGGCTCACTGCAAACAGACTCTGAAAGTGGACTAGAAGGCGTTTGGACCGCATAAATGCGGTTACTACAAACGGGTCGGTCATTCATGCGTATTGCCAGTGGTGGTATTCAGCACGAGACGAATACTTTTTCGTCCACTCCGACGAGGTTTGATGACTTCGTGTGTGACAGTAACTGTGGACCCGATCTGGCCGGCGGTGACACGATTGTCAATCGGTTCTCGGGGACCGGTTCTATTCACGGCGGGTATATCACCGGTGCTTCTGCGATTGGCGTCGAGTTGATTCCGCTGCTGTCCGCGAAGGCTCAGCCGTCTGGCAGGGTCGA
>CAYSJO010000464.1:0-11327 GCA_964431285.1 uncultured Planctomycetaceae bacterium | reverse complement strand
CAGTGGCGGACAGGGCCAGCGTGGAATCCAGCTCGGAGGCACCAGTGCTTCCCGGATTACTTCGGTTGACGGGGATATCACGCTCAACGGCTCCGGAGGCTCGGGCACGGCCTTCAACCAGGGCATCATCGTGTTTACCGGGACCGTGGAATCGACCGGAGCCGGAGCGATCGATCTGAACGGTCTGGCCAGCGTCGGGACGGAATCCGGCGACAACATCGGCGTGTACTTCCTCGGTCCGACCTCGTCCGTGAATGCCGCCGACGGCAGCATCAACGTCGATGCCGGGACATCTAATATCCGGATCAACGAAGCGACTCAGCCACAGGGCGGATCCACGCCGGTCATTCTCAGCACGTCCAGCCTGAATACCGGCACGGTCAATATTCAAGACGGGACGGTTTCCCTTGTCATTACGCCGTCGTCACCGGGTAGCGGGTTCGACCGAATCGAGGTCACGGGCGAAGTGCTGCTGTCCGGTGCGACACTGGACATCACACTCACTGCACCGACCACGCCGGGTGATCAGTTTCTGATCATCAGCAACGACGGAACCGAACCGGTGAACGGCGTGTTTGCCGGCCTGCCGGAAGGTTCGCTGTTCGACGTCCCGATCGTCGACGCCGCCGGCAACATCACGAGCTTCGAACGCTTCGGCATCAGCTACGTGCTGGGTGACGGCAATGATGTCGTGCTGCGTCCCGAATCGACGATCCTCGGTGAAATTGTGCCCACGGTGTCTGTATCCGATGTGGCAGTCCTCGAGGGAGACACCGGCACGACGGACGCCGTGCTGACTGTCACTCTGGCGACTCCGGTGGCGTTTCCAGTCAGTGTCGACTTCACCGCGACCAACGGTTCGGCTCTTGAGTCGGATGGCGACTTCACACCCGTGTCCGGCACACTGACGTTTGCTCCGGGTGAGACGCTGAAGACAATCACCGTCAGCGTGACAGCGGACGATCGTGTGGAGATTGATGAAACGTTTGACGTCGTGTTGTCCAATATCAGCGGCGGGAATGCCGAACCCGGAAAAACCCGCGGCACAGCCACGATTGTGAATGACGACATCGAACCCATCCTGGTGTCGGTGTCCGATGCATCGGTCATCGAAGGCGTCGCCGGCGCACGCACCACCGTGGACTTCCTGGTCACGCTGTCCAGCGTCGCGCAGGATGTGTTGACTGTCGACTTTGCGCTGGTCGACGACACCGCCACTCTCGCCGACAACGATTTTGTCGACACTTCCGGCACGCTGACATTTCTTGCGGGCGACTTCGAACAGACCATCACCATCACGGTTTCGGGCGACGGCGAATTCGAACCCGACGAGTTGTTCAAGCTTGTGCTGTCGAACGCCAGCGGCGGCATCATTGATGACGCCACGGGCACCGGAAAGATCCTCAACGACGATGTTGAAGTTCCGGAGATCACGGTCACCGCGCTGACTGCAGCGGCCGCTGAAGGGGACGGCGGTGCGCGCACGGAGTTCAATTTCCTGGTCGCGCTCAGTGGTCCGACAACCGTGCCGGTGTCCGTCGATGTGAGCACGACAAGCGGCACCGCAATCGCCGCCGCCGACTTCGTCGCCTTGGACCAGCGCATCACCTTCGCCGCTGGCGAAACCCGGCGGGTCATCACAGTCGATGTGCTGGGCGAAGCTCTGTTTGAAGACGACGAACAGTTTCAGGTTGAACTGTCTGACGCGGACGGCGGCGAGATCGCCTCGGACGCGGTCACGGCTATTATTCTGAATGACGACCTGTTCATGCCGGAAATCACGATTACCGATGCCCAGGTCAGCGAAGGCATTCCAGGCGAACGCACGCGTCTGGACTTTGTGGTCACGCTGTCCGGGACGGCGGAAGTGCCCGTTCGGGTCAACTTTGCGACGGCCGACGGAACAGCACGTGTTGCCGACGAAGACTACACGGCGACCAGCGGACAACTTGTCTTCACGCCCGGCGACACAACGCGCGTCGTGACTGTTATCGCAGCGGGCGACTTGCTGAATGAAGCGAACGAATTCCTGTTCGTCAACCTGTCCGAACCGGAAGGCGGCACGCTGAACGCGGCCCAGGCCCGGGGAGTTGTTTTCAATGACGACGACGCACCGGAGATCAGTATCTCCGACGTGACACGACTCGAACCGGATTCCGGTGAACGACGGCCGTTTGAATTCACGGTGTCTCTGTCCGGTCCGGCTGATCGACCGATCACGATCGACTACACGACCGTGGCCGGGACCGCCGGAGCATCCGACTTCGCTGGCCTATCCGATCAACTGGTGATCGCGTCTGGCGAAGCGTCCGCTACCATCAGTGTGAACGTCCTCGGTGATGGCAACATCGAAAGCGATGAAACGTTTTTCGTCAACCTGACGGCGACGTCGTTGGGCGAACTTCGTGACGACCAGGGACTAGGCATCATCCTTAACGACGACCGTCCCGTGCAGCGGATTTCGATTGCGGATGTGTCGGTTGAGGAAGGGCCATCCGGGGAACGGACGCGGTTTGTCTTCGAGGTCTCGCTCTCCGGTGCGACGGACACGCCCGTGACTGTGAGCTACGCGACCGCCGACGGCGGAGCCACGCTGGCTGATGATGACTACGAAGCCGTGAATGGCCTCATCGAGTTTGCTGCGGGTGAAACGTCAAAAACGATCGTCGTGACCGCTCACGGCGACACCACCCGCGAACCGGACGAATTGTTCTTCGTCAATCTGTCAGACGCGGACGGCGCAACCATCGAGGATTCTCAGGGCCGCGGCATCATCGTGAACGATGATCAGCCGCTGCCGGAACTGTCGGTCGAAGACATCACCGTGACCGAGGGCCCGCTCGAATCACGCACGCAATTCAGCTTTGTGCTGCGTCTGAGTGACGTATCGTCCGGACCGGTGACGACGACCGTGCGTACCGTCAACGGCACGGCTCAGTCGCGATCGGTCGGGGCCGGTACCGTTGTCGAGGTCAATACCACCAATCAGCTCACCGAAGCCGACGCAAATCAGGGAGCCGACCGGACCGAAAGCTCGGAAGATGACTCGGATGATGACTCAGATGATGACTCGACCACAACCGGCACAGAAGCTATCGAGCCTCCACCTACAGAAACGGAAACCACGACCACGACTGGGCCAGAGGAAGAGGAAACTCCAACGACAAACACACCGGTAGCAACGCTCGAACCGCAGCAGCGCATCAGTGACGGGCAGGACTTCGAAGCAATCGACGGTTTGACTGTGACATTCGACCCGGGAGAAACAACTCAGGTCGTCACCGTGACTGCCCTGGGCGACTTCGACAACGAAGCCACAGAGACGTTCTTCCTTAACCTGAGCAACGTCATGGGCGCGGTCCTGGTCGACGACCAGGCGATGGCCACCATCGTCAACGACGATCCGGAACAGCCCCGCGTCTTTGTTCAGGACATCACCTCGGAAGAAGGCGCGCCTGGCGAACGATCGCAGCTTGTGTTCGACGTCCGGTTAAGCGGGCCGTCAACGAACCCAATCACCGTCGACTTCACTACTGCGGACGGCACGGCGCTGGCCGGGACGGATTTCGTCTCGACCGCCGGCACGCTTCGCTTTGAACCCGGCGAGCTGTCGCGGGCGGTTCGAGTGAATGTGATCGGCGACGCACTGGGCGAAGCCGACGAAACACTGTTCCTCGATTTGACGGATGCCGTTGCTGCCGAAATCGCTGACGACCAGGCGATCGCGACGCTGCTCAATGATGACGACCTGCCGACGCTGTCGGTGACCGACGTTACACAGTTTGAAGGCGACGACGGCGCACGGACGCAGTTTGTCTTCACCGTCAGCCTGATGGGGCAACCCGATGATGAGGTTAGTGTCAACGTTGCGACTGTTGACGGCACAGCCAGCGCGGGTAGCGACTACGAAGCGGTCAGCCGGACACTGACATTCGCACCGGGCCAGACGAACCAAACGGTCGCAGTCAACGTTCTGGGTGACTCCACCAGAGAAGCCACCGAATCGTTCTTCCTCGACATTATCAGCGCCGTTGGTGCTGCGATCAGTGACAACCAGGGTGCCGGAACAGTCCTCAACGACGACGCACTGCTGCCCGTGCTCACGATCGACGACGTGCGCCGTGACGAAGGAGTGAACGGCGAACGCACGCGGTTCGAGTTCACCGCAACCCTGTCGTCTGCTGTGGACCGCGATATCAGCCTCGGGTTCGAGACACGCGACGGATCAGCATCCGCGGCCGATGACTATGAGGCTGTCACCGACGGCACCCTCAGCTTCCTGGCCGGTGAGACCACCGCGACGATCGTCATCACCGTGACGGGCGACCGTACGTTTGAGTCCGAAGAGTTCTTCTTCGTTAACCTGGCTTCGTCAGAAGGTGTCGTCGTGGCTGACGACCAGGCACGCGGCACGAGCGTCAACGACGACCAGGGCGTTGCCAGCCAGGGCACGCCGGAGTTACTGATCAGTGATTTTACGGCCGATGAAGGCATCGCGGGCCAACGCAGTAACTTTGAATTCGTTGTGTCGCTGTCGAGTCCCGCGACCGACACGGTCACTGTTGATTTTACCGCCATTCCGGGACGTGCCGACGCATCGGATATCGAAGCGGCCACCGGCACCATCGTCTTCATGCCGGGCGAAGACCGTCAGACAATCGTTGTTCCTGTGATCGGCGACGGACAGGTCGAGTCTGACGAATCCTTCTTCGTCAACCTGAGCAATCCAACGGGCATGGTGACAATTCAGGACGGTCAGGGAATCGGGCTGATCGTGAATGACGATCAAACCCGGCCGTCTGTCAGAATCAGCGATGTCACGAAGCGTGAAGGCGTTCAGGCGGAACGCACACGTTTTGTATTCGATGTCACGCTTTCGACACCGGCGACACCGCAGACCGGTCCCATCGCTGTTCAGTTCAACACAGCTTCGGGCACGGCCCTCGGTGTGCAGCCGCTCGACCCGAACAATCCGGCCGACGAGCTTCCGGATGGAGCCGACTTTGAACTCGCTTCGGGCACACTAACATTTGCGCTGGGTCAGCAGACGCAGCAGATTGCCGTCGTGGTCCTCGGTGATTCCGCCGTGGAAATGGAGGACACGTTTTTTGTCAATCTGACATCGGTGACGGCGAACGCCGTCATTGCCGATGACCAGGCAACCGGACGCATCAGCAACGACGACTTCCCGCAGCCGACTGTGCTTGTGGACGATGTCAGTGTCACGGAAGGCCTCGCTGGTGCGCGGACACTGGTTGACGTGCCTCTCGTGCTGTCGGCCCCGTCCGACGAGACGGTGACCGTCGCGTTCCAGACAACAGACGGTCGAGCGACCGGTTCCGACAATGATTTCCAGGCCGCTACCGGCACAGTCACCTTCATGCCTGGAGAACTCCGTAGAAACGTGACGCTGACCGTCCTCGGCGACGCGCGGGAAGAGCCCGACGAATCGCTGTTCCTCAACCTGATTGATATCTCCGGCGACGCACTTCTCGGTGACGATCAGGCCGAGGTCACGATCAGCAATGACGATGCCGGCCTGCTGATGCCAATGCTCTCCATCAGCGACGCCGTGCGAAGTGAGGGTAGCACCGGAGCGCGGACAGCCTTTGAATTCACGGTCACGATGTCCGCCGCGATCAACCAGACGGTGTCCGTTGATTTCACGACCGTTGACGGTACAGCCATTGAGTCCAGCGGGGACTTCGAGGCCGTCAGCGGGACGCTCATCTTCGATCCAGGAGAAACCAGACGCAGCATCATAGTGACGGTCAACGGCGATGCGGCTCTGGAAACAGAAGAGTCGTTCTTCATCAACCTGGAGAATGCATCGAACGCAGACATCGCCGATTCACAGGGCACAGGCCGCATCATCAACGACGATTCGCCCGCACTGCCCGGAGTGCGGATCGATGACGTCCGCCGTGAGGAAGGTCGTAACGGAGCCGTCTCTGAATTCGTTTTCACAGTCTCGCTGACCGGCCCGGTGAACCGGCCGGTCACCGTGGACTTCGAGACCGACCAGTTTTCAGCCCGCAGCGATCTCGCCGGCCGCGACTTCTTCCGTCAGGGTGAAGTCAATGACATGCCCAGCCGCCTGTTCTTTGAACCTGGCGAAACCACGCAGACAATCGTTGTTCAGGTTGTGGGCGACTCGCGGAACGAGCCGGATGAACGGTTCTTCGTGAACCTCAACAACCCCGTCAATGCCGTCATCCTCGACGATCAGGGCGAAGGGCTGATCGTCAACGATGACTTCGCCCAACCGGTCGCCACAATCACCAACATCGAGCAGCGCGAAGGTAACGCGGGCACCACGGCGTTCGTCTTCACGGTTCAGCTGGACAACGTTCCGTCGAGTGCCTCGACTGTTGACTTCAGTACGGCCGACGGGACGGCAGTGGCCGGAACCGATTACATCGCGTCTTCTGGCCAGCTTCAGTTTCCGCCCGGCGAAACGGAGCAGACGATTGAGGTCGCGGTCATCGGTGACAGTCAGGACGAAATCGACCAGCAGTTCTTCGTTAACCTCACAAATCCAGACGGTCTGATCATTGGCGACGATCAGGCGATGGGCACAATCCTGGACGATGATGATCCTGCGGTGACCGTCCAGATTCATGCGGTCGGTAACATCGACGATCCCACTGGACTGGATCAGGAAGGTAACAGCGGCCAGTCCACATTTCGCTTCAATGTCGGCGTGCTTGGCCGTTCTGACGGCGCAGTCACGGTTCAACTGGCGACGCAGGATGGGACGGCGACGGCGGGTGAAGATTACCAAGCAACTTCCGCAACACTGACATTCCCATCCGGAACGATCACTCAGACCTTTGATGTGACCGTCTTCGGGGATCGGATTATCGAGACCGATGAGTTTTTCTTCGCCACGATCGAATCCATCAGCGGTGCGACAGCCCCCGATCCGCAGGCCACCGGAACAATCATTGCCGACGACGCGGTCGTGATCCGGGACGAAGGCCTGCAACTGACAGAAATGGTCGAGCAGGAGCTCTCGCAGTTCGTTCTCGATCGACTGGGTCTGGCTCCCGACTTCGGGCGCAACATCCTTGCGGATCTTAATGTGATGGCCCGCCCTGAGGTTCTCGACCAGATCGGGCGGGACATTGTCATCACGATCAGCACGGCCAATCGTGAAGCGGTCAGTCAGATTTTCAGTCAGCTTGGCGTTCAGGTCACCACCGCTGTCCAGAATCGGATCGATCAGGCGATCAATCAGGCTCGGCGCGACCTGACCGAGGAAGAAGTTCTGCAACGCATGACGGAACTCGCCGTCGACGTTGCCCAGACTCTGGATATCACGAACGCTCTGGTCCTGCTGACCGACCCGGTGAACGCAGTCCTGACAGACCCGGCCGGACGATCGAACGGATTCACCGAACCGACCGGCGTCGTCGGACAGACAGCGAATACGTTTTATTCCGGCGACGGCGCTGCCGAACTGCTCGTCATCCCTCAGTCGCAGGCCGGTCTCTACAACCTGCAGCTCGAAGGCGTTGGCAACGGTAACTTCCGCGCGGTCGCAGTCCGCACCGACGGCAGCGGTGTGGTCGGGACAGAGCAGGTCAGCGGCCAGTTACTGGGGAATCTCGACGTTGTCCTGGACTTCAATGCGGCAGTGCCGGTGTCCACGGTGGCAGTGCCGGTGTCCACGGTTGGGCCTGCAACAACAGCGGCCGTTAATGAAGGGATCTTTTCGATTCCACCGTTCACTCCCGAGTCGTCGGATGGAGGAGAAGAGGTCCAGGCAAGTGCTGTGAGGCAGAAAGAGATCGCTGACGCTGCTGCTCTCCTGGCTATGATTCTGGCTGACGCACGGGCCATTGCCGATGCACTGTCCAAAGGATTTGCCGGTCTCCTTTCCCCGCTGTTCCCCGGTGACACGGTCGATTCCGGACCACGCGAGGCTGCCCCCGAAGACCTCTCAACGGAAGCAATCGATCTGGTCTGGCGTGTGCTGGCAGATGGGCTCATCGGAGTTAGCGGAACCGTTGCCGACGATGTCCTGCAACTGATACAGCCGCTGATCAACGATGATGAATCCAGCGACAACGACACTCAATCCGACAACGACGGTACACTTCCCGATGACGGGACAAGCGACGACTCAACGTCCACTCCGAATGACGCGACAGAGCCGGAGCCAGGCGATGGCGACGATCAGGCCCGGGTGGATGATGAACGCCGCCGGCGCTGGGCGGTCTGGAATAAACCAGAAGAGGATCGGCCATTAAAGTCCCCTTGGGGCGAAAGCCAATCATCACGCCGTGAAGACTCAGCCACGGAAGCGTAGTGGTCTGTCAGACCTGAAAGCAGTGGCATAGAGCACGCCGCTCCACGGATGTAGTCGTAGGGTCAAAAAACTGAACCGACCTCAAAGCTCTTTGACAATCACGTACGGTCAAAAAACTCAGCCGAACTCACAACGCCTTAAAACACGGGTTTTTTACTGCTTCAGATTGTCTCACGTCGCCCGCTTGCTTTCATCCGTCGGCACCGGACACTGGCCGATTTCGGTGCCGAACATGTCCTTCCTGCTCCAGCCATGGCCGCGACCGCCATTTACCGCTCACCCAAACATGGCCCGGTTGGGTTTGGGAAAGCAGATAAAGACAAGTCAGGCACCCTGAATCTGAAGGAATTCGCACCGAAGCTCGAGGGCATCAAGTGGTGGAGAATCTCCCGGAAGACTCCCGCCGAATGGCACGCGGAAGCCGATGCCAACTCCGATGGCGTCCTCAGCAAGCAGGAGTTCGTGACTTTCCTTGGCTCCACCGCTCACCTGGATACTTTTCTAAAGAGGGCGGACAAGGACCGCTCCGGCGACATCTCAGTGGTCGAATTGGCCGGCTTCATCGACTCCATCCTTCGATGATGAAGAAAAAACCGGCAGTCCCCTGCCAAACCCACCAACCGCGAACAACTCCACACTCTGATCGCCCAACGCGAATGCGGCTTCGCTCGCGGCCTCACCGAATTCCTGTCGCCTGACACATCAGGAACCACCAGACCTATGAAACTCCTCACGACACTGATGCTGCTTCCTGTCCTCGCGGCGACCGCACAGGCACAGGAATTCCAGCTCCTCTTCAACGGGAAAGACCTCTCCGGCTGGGCCGGGAAGACGGAGTTCTGGTCCGTCAAAGACGGCGCGATCTTTGGCCAGACGACGAAGGACAAGCCGACCAAAGGTAACACGTTTCTTGTCTGGCAGGGCGGTGATGTTGCCGACTTCGTCTTCAAGGCGAAGGTTCGCTTTGCGGGCAACAACTCGGGAGTGCAGTATCGCAGTGAGCTGGTCGGAAAACCCGAGGACTTCGTCGTCAAGGGTTATCAGGCCGATCTGCATCCGAAGCCGGAGTACTTCGGGATGCTCTACGCCGAGAAGTGGCGAGGGATTGTGGCCCGGCGCTTTCAGCGGGTCGTGGTTGGAGCTGACGGCAAGCCGCAGGTCATCGGTGAAGTTGGCGACAAGGGCCAGAAGCTCGTCGATAGCGAGTGGAACGAGCTGACCATCATCGCGGTCGGCAATCGGCAGATTCATCAGGTCAACGGCGTGACCACGATGGACCTGACGGACAATCATCCGGAAGCAAAGCGGAAAGGAATCCTCGCTCTGCAGCTTCACGCCGGAAAGCCGATGACGGTCGAGTTCAAAGACATCGAGCTGCGTCATCTCAAAGGGAAAGACGCGAAGGCCGCGATCGATGCCGTGACCGAAAAAGCCGGCAACAAGGCGACGCCCGTTGAACGCATCAAGGTTGCGAAGGGATTCAAAGCTGACTTGCTGTACTCAGTGCCCGGTGATACGCATGGATCGTGGGTCAACCTCTGCACGGACAACAAAGGACGACTGCTGGTCAGCGATCAGTTCGGCGGGCTTTATCGAATTACTCCACCGGCCGCCGGAGAAACTCTCAGCGCCGCCGACGTCCAACCGGTGGCTGCTGACATCCGAGCCGTCAACGGAATGGTCTGGGTTTTTGATGCCTTGTACGTTGGTGTCAATGATTACGAAAAGAAGATCCCATCCGGTCTGTATCGCATCACAGACAGCGATGGCGACGACAATCTCGACAAGGTCGAGTTGTTACGGGCAATGGACGCGCGCGGAGAGCATGGAGCTCACTCCGGTGTCCGGTGCCCCGATGGCAAGTCGCTGTTCCTGATCAATGTCAACATCACGAAGCCTACACAACTCGATGAATCTTCGCAGGTTCCACAGGTCTGGGGCGAAGATCACCTCCTGCCCAGTTTCCCGGACGGCCGGGGCCACAACCGTGGCGTGCTGGCTCCCGGCGGCATTATCTATCGCGTCGACCCGGACGGTAAGAACTTTGAAGCGTACGCCAACGGTTTTCGCAATATCTTCGACGCGGCGTTCAATCGAGACGGCGAACTGTTCACGTACGACGCCGACATGGAATACGACTTTAACGTTCCGTGGTACCGTCCAACGCGAATCAATCATGTCACCAGCGGTGCCGAATTCGGCTGGCGAAACGGAGCTGGAAAGCGACCGACGTTCTATGCCGACAATCTCCCCGGAGTTCTCGACATCGGCCCCGGTTCTCCGACGGGAATGACTTTCGGTTACGGCGCAAAGTTCCCTGCGAAGTACCAGGACGCGCTGTACGCACTCGACTGGAGCTGGGGCAAACTCTACGCCGTTCACCTCAAGCCGAACGGTTCGAGCTATACAGCTACCAAAGAAGAGTTTCTCACTGGAGCCCCGCTGCCAATTACTGATGCCATCATCCATCCGAAGGACGGAGCGATGTACTTCACGATCGGCGGACGTCGAGTGCAGGCGGGCCTAGACCGTGTGACATATGTCGGCGACGAATCCGTAGCGGAAGGCGTCAAGACTTGCGGCGACCGGCCAGAACCGAAACTCTTGACGAGTTCCGCTACAGCGCGGAAGACACGTCACCAGTTGGAAGCATTCCACGGCCGACAGAATCCCAACGCGGTCAAGGTCGCATGGCGCCACCTTTCTAATAACGACCGCTTCATACGCTGGGCAGCAAGAACAGCGATCGAACATCAGCCCGTCGAAACATGGGCCGACAAAGCGCTGACGGAGTCGGACTCGAAGATTCAGGTGGAAGCCCTGCTGGCACTCACGCGAGTGGCGGGCGTCTGTCCCCAGCATCGAACCGAATCGAGTCCGCCGATTGACACAGAAATGCGTGACAAACTGCTGGCCGACGTTCTGGCCATCGATCTGGCAAAGCTGGACGACACCAGTCAGCTCACAGTGCAGCGCACACTGCAGATTGTTCTCACGCGTTTTGGCCGGCCTG
>CAYSJO010000463.1:0-16219 GCA_964431285.1 uncultured Planctomycetaceae bacterium | reverse complement strand
GTGCTCTGTCTTCTTCTCTTGTCTAGCCTTCTTGCCCCCTCACTCCCGGTCCTTCCTTCCCGTTCCCCCCCCGCCACCCGGAACAAATCCAAAAATCGTCTCGGAGGCCTTCCTTACCGAGCGAGCGTGAACTTTCGAAGGGACGGCAGCAGACTTGTGTCGTCTCCGACAAAGCTGGCGGCCGCGACTTTCACCTCGGCTGTGTAGACGTTGCCCTGCGAGTCCCGGCACACATCGTGGGCTGCATAGAAGCCTTCGGGGGAGGCGGCATTGCCATCGCCACCCCAGCGGGCCTGCAATTGTCCCGCTCGGTTGAAGACGCTCATGCGCGATCCCGGTTTGGAGTTGTCCGGCGTATGCCAGGGGAAAACACCGGTGCGGAAACCGAGTTCGAACACGAAGACCAGTCCGTCGACATCAACAAATGCCGCGGCCGGGCGAGCGACATCCGTCCAGATGGTCTGCAGTTTCCCGTCGGGCGAGAACACCTGGACGCGGCTGTTTTCGCGGTCACATACGTAAAGCAGTTCGCCGTCACTGGCGATTCCGTGCGGGACGTTGAACTGACCCGGCTGATCGCCTGGCTCGCCCCATGAGTCGATGAGGTCGCCTGCTGATGAGAATCGATGCACGCGGGCGTTGCCATAACCGTCTGTCACGAACAGATCGCCGAGCGGTCCGATTGTCAGTTTCGTGGGAAGATTGAATGGCGGGCCACCCGGACGGATCGTGCGATAGTCGAATCCATCCGCTCCTGTGTCGGAAGGTTCTCCAGCTGGTCCGATTGTGCGGACAAGACTTCCATCGGCTGCATATTGCCTGACTGCGTGGCCCATATCGTCGACGGCATACACGCTGTCATCCGCGTCGATCCAGATGCCATGGGGTCGAACGAATTCATCCTGACCCCAACCGCGGACGAATTCTCCGTCTACCGTGAAGACCAGTACGGGAATGTCCGCGCGAGCAAACACGTGTATGTGGTCATGCGAATCCACTGCGACACCGACCGCTTCAACAAAGCCGGCTTCATCAGGGATGTTCGGCCAGCCCGGTTCGGCTTCGAATGTCAACGTTCCACTTCCAACCGTCATGAGGATTACTTTTCGCTTTGAGTGGATTGACTGGATCCCTGCACTTGACAACCAAGCATCATAACCACACGGCAATCTGTGACGAATCCGACGGTTGAATCAATCTCGTGAGACCCCTCCGCTTCCGGTGAGAGTTCGTGTCGATTGACATGGAGCGACCCTGTCGTCGTCACCGATCAGATAAGTAAGTGACGATGGGCAATCTGTGGCGGAAAAGGATGACCACCAGGCAATCGCTTAGCCAACTTGATCACCGACGCAATCGGCGTCGCAATTCGGCAGCAGGGCGAACAGGCAGACAGACAGGGACGGCCGTGACTCTTCACTACCGGATCAACAACCTGACAGACTGCCTGGGAGACCCGCATCCATGATCCTCCGGTTACCGAAATTCCTGGCCTGCCTGCTGGCAGGTCTGATAAGTGTGTCGACGAACCTCTCCGCGGTGAACGCCACCGAAGTTGACTCACCCAAAAGCGACGATGCAACCGGCACTGCAAAACACGAGACGGACGAGTTATCGCAACTGGTGGACGACGCCATCTCCATCACCGCCCGTCGGTATCTCACCGCGGATGTGCATACTCCGTGGCAGATCATGCATGGTCTCCTGGCTCTACGGGAAGACTTTCTGATCAAAGTTGATAACCAGAAAGTCAGTGCCCTCGAATGGTTGACCGAAGGCCAGACATATAACGACCTGCCGATCGTCGAACATTCTCCGTACGGTGGTCGATTCCACACATTCACCGAACCATACGCCTTTGAAGGCCATCCCAATCAGTTCCTGGCTATTCTGACGATGTCCGAATTGCCGGCGGACTACACATTCAAAACAAATGTGAACGGTCAGGTTTCCATCAAGGAGATGCTGCGTAACGCGCAGATGGAAGTAAACGACCGCGAAGAAATCACATGGACCTTGTGGGCACTTTCCCGTTACCTGCCAATCGACAGTGAGTGGAACAACAAATTCGGGGACCCGTGGAGCATCGAACGACTGGTCCAGATTCAGACGTACGCTGAACCGAACGATGCGGCCTGCGGAGGAACTCATGGGTTGTTTGCATTGAGTCTGGCACGCAACGCCTATCTTGCTACAGGTCAGCAGCCACGGGGCATCTGGTTTGAAGCCGATCAGAAGATCCGGCGCTACATCGCGTCGGCTCGATCGCTGCAGAATTCGGACGGATCACTGTCATCAAAATACTTTGGTGGTCCTGGATACAGCCCCGAGTTCGGTAAGCGGCTGGCGACCGGAGGACATGTCCTTGAGTTCCTGATGGTGGGTGCCCGTGACGAAGACCTGCAACAGGAGTGGCTGCGTAATGCCGTCCGCTCGGTCGCTCGGGACCTGGTCGATCACCGCCGTGCCGCTGCCGACTGTGGACCGCTCTATCACGCATTGCACGCACTGGTTCTGTACCGTCAGCGAACAGGTATGGCCACTGCGGCACCTGACGAAGAAACACCGCAGCCCGAATCTCTGGCTGACGCCACTCCCACTCCCGAAGCCGTTCCGAATGCACCGTTCGACGACAATTCAACAACCACGGACACTGCCGAGCCGACAGCTGAATCAGAATCAGATGGCGGTTCAGAACCGGAGCAGGTCTTTGTCGCTGTCAGCGAGCCCGAGTCCACAGTCGCGACAACACCCGAAGTCAAGGATGTTGCAGTGACCGATGCCGAGTCCGATCGGGAGGCTCCAATGCCTGATCCGGCCGCAGCACTCAGGAAGCCGGAATCGGATGACGATACCCCCCGAGGCCTGTTCGATGCCGTCGACGTCGAATCATCTGAAGATGCTTCGAAAGAAGAGGTATCCGAAGTAGAACAGGCCCAATCAGCTGACGACGGGTCATCCGACGACGACGCCAAAGAAACGTTGCAGGAACAGGAAGTGGAAGAGGACGTTCGCACTCCGGAAGACAATGCTCCGGAAGTTCGTGATGAGCCTCAGATTATGGAAGACGGTTACGAAGTACCGTCGCCACCCACCATGGACTAAGCGGCGTGGAGTCATACTGCAATCAGAAAGCTCGGCCTCTCCCGCGGCCGGGCTTTCTGCATTTGAGGACAATCGCCCAGAGAACTGGACTATGGCGGCAACATGTCAAGCACCGCGTCCGTCGCCAGGACCTTCGTGTAGACGCGTGCCATGGCTGACAGTGCGGCGTAGTGATGCCGCTCAAAAAACGCCGCGGTGGCATCTTCGATGACGATGACGTTGTAACCTCGATCCGCAGCGTCGCGTGCCGTTGTTTCAACACACAGGTCAGTCGCCATGACTGTGACGACAAGCGTCTCCAGACCCATGTTACGCAACAGTTGGTCGATGCCAGTTCCGTTAAAAGCACTGCTCGCGTTCTTGTCGATCACGAGCTCGTCCGCCTGCGGTGTGAGTTTCGAGACGATTTCGTGTTCGAAGCTGCCGCGTGACCAGAGTGTTGGTCGGGCCGTCATCGCGACCGAGTCCGTATCTCTCTGTCGCCGTCGCTCGATCATGTCGCGGCCGTCCAGCAGCAATGGGCCGTGCCGTGTATAGACAACCTCATGACATAACTCACGAAACCGATCGAGTAGCCGTCGAGTGTTTGCAATGCTCATCCGCAACCGAGGGATGTAATAATCCGCAACGTCCGGATACTGCTCGCACAGCATCTGGGCGACCCCGCAATCCGGGTTCGATCCGTAATTCTGAAAGTCGATGATCAGCAGACCGGCTTTGGACCAGTCCACGTCGAACGCCGGCCATGGCATCATCCAGCCGGGAAACGTTTCCGCTGAATCAACTCGCAAGTCAGACATTGTCACAGTCCTGGTTCACGGTGCGATGCGAGCGGTCACGGCCCACCGCTCTGCTGAGTAATTGGTCTCCCAGCTCAGCAGAGTGACATGTTCACCGGCCCGCATTTGAATAATGTCACCGGTTTTCACATGGAAGATCAGTGAACCCGGCTTGTCCAGAGCGAGCGCGTGCGAAGCACCAGATGTGGACTCCCAGATGCGCGAACGCAGGTCGAAGATTAAGGGGACAGTCGGCCGAGGCGTCTGAAGTGGCACAGATGCTGCCGGCACGCAGTCCGCGACAAAGGTCACGCGGCTGCCGTCTCTGCGAAAGGCAGTGACTCCCAGGCCTCCAGCATGACATCGCCCAATTTTCGCCTAAACAACAGTACCAGAAATACGACCGGTGACTGTTTCAAACACAAGTGCACTGGCTGACGCGATCAGCAGCACTGTGAATGCTCCCAGTCCCCACCAGATTCTGCGGTTGGCTCTTGCGGGTTGCCGGGTGGAATCGCTGTGCGAGTTCGTGTTGTCTGACGTCACGTCGGAAACTCCATCGCCATTCGCCTGAGCGTATTCCACGGCCCTCGCATGATCGACCGGCCGGGAATCAGAGCGGATGGCACCTGCCATCGTCGAGCAGTCCGTTGGAGGATGGCATCCTGCAGCGAATCGAGATCGAACGCACCCCATTCACCAGCCACATCCCAGAGGTTGCCAATCAGCAACGGGTACAACTCGTTGTACATGATGTGATCGAGTTCCGATGCCGAATAGGGCGACGATCGCAACACGTTTGCGATGCGCTCGTAGTCATCAGCCTGTAACTCGGTGTCGAGGTACAACTCCGACACGGAACCCCAAACGGGACGCCGGTTTTCGAGGTCATCCACTGCACTCTTCATGGGATTGCTCGGCACCAGCTGAATTCCACGAAAACGCACCCAGGAACCGGGGATCGTCAGCCACGTCTCGGATCGCCATCGCGGGATCGTATTTGAACTCGTATTGAGCAAGTGCCCACCGAGCATGCGAGATGCCCAGCACTTGCGCCGCTTGCATTGCCGCATCAATGAACGATGCAGAGTCCGATAGCAGGCCAATGAGTTCACGAACGGGAAGTAACGGCCATTCGTCTCCTGCCGACATTTCCTGGCGGTCCAGATCGTAGTAGCCAACGCCACAAAACGTTTGCAGCACATCGGCGTCGGGATCATCCAGCGACTGTCCGACCCACACGGAAACGACTCCGTCAGCATCGAAGTCCTGTCCGTAAAAATCGTCCTCGGAAACGCTTTCCAGCATGTCACTCCTCAGTGGACCCTGTAGAACCAGAGAATGATCACCAACCCGATCGTATGCGTCTTGCCAGCCAGCGTCTTTGCAGATTCATGACGATTCGCGCGAAATTGGCGGGCGGGTCGAGTTCCTCATCCTTCATCGAAGCCGGGAAGAACAATCCGCACCCCGACCCACGGCGTCGACGCACGATTGCTTCCAGTGTTTCGTGTTCGGTATCGAGGTCCAACGTCACCTCAACCTGCGTACCAACCGGCAAATCAATCTCAGGTGACTCGGGCAATTCCACGAATACACCTGAGAGGCTGATGCTTGTCGGAGTCGCCTCGATCTCGCACTCACCGTGGCGAACGGTCGCGGTGAGGCCACAGGAATCCCACAGCGACACACGAAACGTCTGCCGACGATTTGATTCGGTCTCATCGTGACCGCAAACCAGGTCGATCAGCTTCTCAACACCGTCCTCGTCCAGAGTGATGGTCGATTCCGACCGATCGCGATGAGTGATGGTCAACACGCCTCGTTCGAATGTCACGCGAACGTCACCGATATTGGTTTCTGCCATCTTCTCCTCACTCACGACGTCATTCTGAATCGAAGCATCGTACGCGAATATGGATTGTACAAGACGGAATGTCAGGGGAATGAGAAGCGATCGGCGCTGGTCCGGCACGTGCGGAGCTGACGACGACAGCATTGGCGCATGTGTTTCGGTTAACCAGGCGGTATTCTGCCCGGCTGTGTTTCGTTGATTCACGAGCGTCGACTGGCTCGTCAATCATCACGTCCCCGCCGCTCTTAAGGGATCGACATCAATGGGCTCGAAAATCGTTCACGCTGGACTTGTGCTGGCCGTTGCATCTGTGTGCATCTCCCAGGACCAGGCGAAACCGACGACTGAGGCTGTCAGTCGGGTCACGTTTTATGCCATGGGTGACGTGCCCTATGCACCGGAAGAAGACGTCCTGCTGCCAAAACAAATCAGCGAGTTGCCGAAGGACGCAGAGTTTGTGATCCACGTAGGCGACATCAAGACTGGCCGTCCTCCATGCGACGAAGCCGTCTACAAGAAAGTGTCGGGCATGTTGAGCCAGGCAGTTGCGCCGGTTTTTATCATTCCCGGCGACAACGAATGGAACGACTGCATCAATCCGGCTCAGGCATGGAAATACTGGGACGAGTACTTCATGCGGTTTGATCGCCGCTGGCAGCATGAACTGCCAGTGTTCCGTCAGTTGGAACACGAAGAAAATTTATCGTTTGTCAAAGGGAACGTCCTGTTCGTCGGACTGAACATTGTCGGTGGCCGGGTCCACGATGCCGACGAATGGAAGCAACGACATGCGGACGGACTGGACTGGGTTCGTCGTAACCTGCGTCGTTCCGGTGCCGACGTCAGCAGTCTGGTGATCTTCGGGCACGCGAAGCCAGCCGCAAATCACGCGGATTTCTTCGATCCATTCAACAAAGACGCCGAAGAGTTCAAAAAGCCGATCCTGTACATCCACGGCGACGGCCATCGCTGGATTCACGACCGACCGTTTGCGGCAAAGAACATTCTGCGCGTCGAAGTCGACCAGGGAGGGATCGCACCGCCGTTGAAGGTGACCGTCACTGACGATCCAACGGACCCGTTCCAGTTCGATCGACGCAAACCAGAACCCGCGCCGCGACCGCCCGAACTCGGAAAGCTCAAAGGATGTCCTGCGGATACTCGTTGAATGACCGTAGTGCTTCGGCGTATCGCACGCCGCACGTTGAGCCGCGATATGCCGCCAGAGTCTCTTTTCCGCGTACGGCTCCGTCCCGACGGAGCGGGTCGTATTCCACGTTGCGGGCCAGAGCCATTAGTCGCCCGAGCCATTCCATCGCTTTGAGCCAGTCGTCACTCACATCAACAAAAGTATTCGGCTCGAAACCGACTGTGTGTCGCGGTCCATTGTCATACCAGTACGTCTGACGCGGCGATCGATACGTGACGTTCTCATCAATCAGACGGTCCGCATGTTTCAGAGCGACCGTCGATAGCCGTGACGAGACCTCGTGATCGGAATGTCGGTCGTGCGGCCATAACATGAAGGCCACATCCGGCTGAATCTTCGCGACGGCTTCGGCCACGACCCGCTTGGCGGCAACATCGACGTCGAAGTTCATGCCCGCGAAATCCAGGAATCGCATCTCGACGCCAAAGTCCCCGCACAGCCGCGTCGTCCCCTCGACCAGTTGTTTATGTCGACCGCGAGCCGGTTTCCAGTTCGAGTAGTCCCCGATCAGCGACAGGATCACCACACGATGATTCTTCCGCACGGCCTGCAGCAGAATTCCGGGAATCCCGAAGACACAGTCGTCATAATGGCCACCGATTCCGAGGATTGTCTTCGGCATAAAGGTGTTCCCTGGTCGATAAGTCGGAGAGCTGTCGTTGCAATGTGCGAGGCATGGTATCCTCGCAGCTTCGTGAACAGCCACGCTTCCATCATCGTTATTGATGAGATTCTCCCATGCTGACAATCAACGGGCGCAGCAAACGAGTTTGCTCTGGAACGACGCGACGTGATCTGATCCGTGCGGGCGGGCTGGGCATGTTTGGCCTGACTCTCCCGAAGCTACTGGCGGCTGAACAGGCGCAGCAGCAACTCGTTCCGACTCACGGATTCACACCGGGGGCTGAATTCCCAGTGGGGCGCGCGAAGTCCGTTTTGTTCATTTTTCTATTCGGCGGGCCGAGCCAGCTGGAAACGCTGGATATGAAGCCCGAAGCACCAAAGCAGATACGTGGACCGTTCCAACCAATCGACTCGCGAACTCCCAGCCTGCGGATCAGCGAACACTTGCACCGCACGGCGGATATGTCCGACCGCCTCGCCGTCATCCGGTCGATGACGCACCCGCACAACGATCACAACGCCTGTCATTACATCCAGACCGGGCACAAGTGGACTCGGTCTGCGGAGAACGGTTCCGACGTCAACGCGCGTCCAACGGACTGGCCGGCGATGGGGTCCGTCGTGGAATACGTCTCGCAACACTCGGCCGACCAGACGCGGGCGTTTCCCGATTACATGTACCTGCCAAACCGGCTCGGGCATTTGCAGGGTTACGACCGGACCGGTCAATACGCCGGGTGGCTGGGTGACGCCTACAACGCGATGGCCACCGATATCCGTCGCAAAGGCAAGACCGATAATCCGTTCTTTCGCGAGTGTTCTGAAGAGGAACTCGACTTCCGAATCAAAGGCCTCGTGTCGCGGAATGAAGTGTCACTCGACCGGCTCGACCGCCGCCGCAGTCTGATCGAACAATTCGACGCGTCACGCCAGATTTCGGATGCGAATCGCTCGTTCAACGGTTACGGGTCATTGCAGCAGCGAGCCCTGGACCTGGTCACGTCCGATCAAATCCGCAGTGCCCTCGACATCCAGCTTGAGTCCGCTGCACTGCGGGACCGCTACGGTCGGCATCTGTTTGGTCAGTCGGCTCTGATGGGCCGCCGCATGATTGAGGCCGGTTGTCGATTCGTCACCGTCATCTGGGACTGCCCCGATGGCTACTCATGGGACTCGCACAAGCACAGCAACGATGTGCGGGATCACTTGGTACCCAAGTTCGATCAGTCATTCTCGGCGCTGCTGACCGATATGGAAGACCGAGGTCTGCTCGACGAAACGCTGGTCGTCGCTGTCGGAGAAATGGGTCGCACTCCGAAAGCGAATGCTGCCTGGGGTCGCGGACACTGGAGCTTTTGCTTCCCGTGCATGCTCGCCGGAGCCGGTATTAGGGGAGGCATCACTTACGGAACGTCTGACAAAGACGCGGCGTACCCGACCGAGAATCCTGTCAGCCCGGAAGATCTGGCCGCGACGATTTACGACAGCCTGGGGATCTCGCACGAGATTCAGTTGCCCGACGCCCAGGGACGTCCGGTGACAATCCTCGAAGGCGGAAAGCCGCAACGTCAGTTGTTTGGATAGGAGTTATGACAGACTCATTGATCAGCCGTCGCGGCTTCATGCAGGTCGGCGCCCTGGCCCTTGGCGGGTTGACCCAGCCTGAGATCCTGGCCGCGCGAGAAGCGTCCGGTTCGAGCGACTCGGACACGTCCGTGATCATGCTCTATCAGCACGGAGGCGCTTCGCAGCTTGAGACGTACGATTTAAAGCCGGACGCACCGACGTCGTACCGCAGCGTATTCAATCCGATCCCGACCAACGTACCCGGTCTCGACATCTGCGAGCTGTTTCCTCTGCAGGCGAAGATGGCCGATCGATTCTCCATCGTGCGGTCGCTGCATCATGACGTGGGCATTCACAGCGACGGCGGCATCGTGGCACTGACCGGCAAACGACCTCTGGTGCTCGATCCGACGTCTCAATCGAAGAGTGACCATCCCGACTTCGGTTCGGTCGCGAGTGCCATCAAGGGCATCGGTCAGCGCGCGATGCCGCCATACGTTGCAATTCCCCGCAAGCCGTACATGACTCGCCCAACGTATCTCGGCCTGCATCGTGCGGCGCTCGAAACCGGAGATCCCAATTCCAGGAGCTACCAGCCACCGCAAGTGAAACTGGCTGCTGGACGTGACGGCAAGTTTCTCACCCAGCGACAGTCGCTACTGCAGAAATTCGATCGACTCCGCAGCGACCTGGACACTAACGGCCAGTTGGAAGGTTTCGACAGGTTCCGCGATCTGGCGTTCGAACTGATGACCAGTCCGCACGTCGCGAAGGCGTTTGCGATTGAGCAGGAGGCAGACACGCTTCGCGACCGCTACGGGCGTAACGAGTGGGGACAGGCCTGCTTACTGGCACGGCGTCTGGCCGAGTCCGGCACGTCGGTAATCAACATCTACTTCAACACTCCGAAATCCGGGCAGGAATTCACCAACTGGGACGACCACATTTCAAACGCTGGCCGACCCGGTCACTTCGCGAAGTACATGCGCGTCCGACTGCCCTATATGGACCAGGCCCTGTCAGCATTGATTGAAGACATCTTCAGCCGCGATCTGGATCGGAAGATCCTGGTCGTTGTCGTCGGAGAATTCGGACGCACGCCGCGTTTGAGCAACAACAGCACAGGCACAGGCCGAAATCACTGGCCGCAGGCTTATTCGGCTTTGCTGTCGGGCGGCGGACTCCGCATGGGCCAGGTCGTTGGTGCCACAAACAGCAAAGCCGAATACCCGGCCGAGCAACCGCACACGCCGCAGGACCTGCTGGCCACAATCTACCGGCACCTGGGCATCGATCCCTCGGCGACTCTGAACGACCTCTCGGGGCGACCGGTGCATATTCTCGAATCCGGCCGACC
This sequence comes from uncultured Planctomycetaceae bacterium, assembly GCA_964431285.1. Lineage (GTDB taxonomy): Bacteria > Planctomycetota > Planctomycetia > Planctomycetales > Planctomycetaceae > CAUZFZ01. The sequence continues at coordinate 5,723 of CAYSJO010000463.1, read as the reverse complement.
GATTGCAGATTTGGTCTGAAAACCGCGATGCAGCGAGAATCTCCGCAGGATTCGGGTGAGTCGTGCTCAAGAATGTGTGCGCAATCGCGGAGTGCCGTGGAAAGAGGCTACTGCGGAAAAGTGAAATCAGCGACCTGGGTGAGCGGGTCTGTTCACTTTTTCCCACGAATGTGCATTATGTATTGTTGATAGTCTCGAACTCTTAAGCGGATCGGCGTCGGAGAAGTTGATGATCGCGTGCGAATGTGGTGGATGTGGTTCGACCTACAAGGTCAAGGACCAGAATGCCGGCAAGAGATTTCAGTGCAAGCACTGCGATGAGATGGTCAGGGTTCCGGGTGGCGGTGGCTCGAAATCTTCAAGCGGTGGCGCACCGAAACGCCGCAAGAAGCCAGAGTACGACGACTATGCAGAGGATGATTACGACGACGGAGATGACGATTACGGAGCGGATGATTACGACGACGGGTATGACGACTACGGAGATGATGGTTACGACGACTACGAGGAACGTCGCCCGGCACCGCGTAGACGCTCACCGAAAAAATCGTCTTTGACCAGATACGTAGGGAATCCACTGTTGTGGATTGGTATTCCGATCGGGATTGGCCTGTTCGTCGGACTGCTGTCAATGATTGCCGTAGGTGCCGGTGTTGTCGCGGGGTTCGGAGCGGTCGCCGTATGCGGGATCATCTCGGTGTGTTTCGGGCTGCATTCACTGGTGCTCGCTTTCAAGGAAGACGCCGTGTGCGGAATCATGTATCTCTTCGTGCCCTTCTACTCGCTCTACTACCTGATCACTCGCTGGGATGAGCAGCGTGAACCCTTCGTCATGCAACTCAGCATGACGCTGGCAATGATCCTCGCAATGGTGGGCATGGCAGCCGGAGCCTGATGCGGATCCCCGCCCAGGCTCTGGCCTGGGACGCAGTGGCCGTTGAGAGAAGTGCAATTCCGGGACAATGCTACGAACGGAAACACACATGATGGACCGAATCCTTGCCTGGACCGCGCTGACAACGCTTTGTATCGGGCCGAACTTCGCGCACGCGGCCGATGATTACAAACTCGGTCCGGATTCTATGCGGCAGGAGGGTGTGCCGGTCGGGACAGTGACGAAGTCAAAGTGGATCAGCAAAAAAGTATTTCCAGGCACTGAGCGTGATATGTGGGTCTATGTGCCGGCTCAATACGACCCGGCCAAACCTGCCTGTGTCATGGTCATTCAGGACGGCGGAGGTTACGTCAACGAAACGCGCCAGTTCCGAACAACCATCGTGTTTGACAATCTGATCCATAAGAAGGAGATGCCGGTCACGATCGGCATCTTCCTGAACCCCGGTGTCATCCCGGCATCGAAACCTGGAGGGCAACCTCGGCGTAATCGCAGCTTTGAATACGACACTCTCAGCGATCAGTACGCGCGATTTTTGATCGAGGAAATCCTTCCGGCGGTCGGTAAGGACTACAACCTGACGGACGACCCCAAACGCCGCGCGGTCGGGGGCATCAGTTCCGGCGGCATCTGTGCATGGACCGTCGCGTGGGAACGGCCGGACCACTTCCGCAAAGTGCTCAGTCACGTGGGCAGCTTCACAAACATCCGCGGCGGGCATGACTATCACGCGCAAATCCGCAAGACCGAGCCGAAGCCCATTCGCGTCTTCCTGCAGGAAGGTTCCAACGACCTGGATAACCTGCACGGTAGCTGGCCGCTGGCGAATCGTCAGATGGCCGCGTCGCTGAAGTTCGCGGGCTACGACTACAAATTCGTCATGGGCGACGGCGGCCACAACGGACGCCACGGCGGAGCAATCCTGCCGGATTCGCTGCGCTGGCTGTGGCGCGATGTGCCCGTCGAGTAGTTCTGGGGGGCCGTCACTCAATCGGGTTACGACGCTCGTGTTCTGGATCTGATTGATGATTGTCGATTGCTGTGTTGATTTTCGATGTAACAACACCAATGGGCGACACAGAGTCAGACTTCGCAAATCACAAATCATCACTCGACAATCATCAATCAGTAGGCCCCTACCGACCAGATGCGTCTACGCACTCTCGCGACTCAACCGCTTTGCCGTCGCCCGGTCGATCAATCCCTGCGCTGCGTCATTGAGCAGCAACACGCAGATGATGAAGATCAGCAGACCGTTCGAGAAATGTGAGCCCGTCCCATCAACCAGCAGTTTGGTGGCAATCACGGCCAGGATGGACAGCATCAGCACGCCGAAGTGCTTGTTTCTGGCAACGATGGCGCTAAGTGGGATCATGCCCCAGACCATGATCACTGATGCCAGCAGAATCGCACCCACCATCCACCAGAACTGTGTTTCCAGGTCCATGATGGCGACCGCAGCAAAAACAGAGTCCAGGCTGAAGAGAATATTCATGAGCGCGAGATAACTGACGACCGCCACGATCTTGAGCGTACCCGTCTTTGTCTCGGCGGCGGCGTGCGACTTCCCTTCGAGTTCTTCGCGGAATTTGTGGTAGTACTCCCACACAGCCATGGCCAGAATCACCAGACCACCACCGAACAACACGAAGCTCATCCACGTCAGTTCGTCAGGGTGCGCACTGAACCAGCGATTCGGCAGCCATGCGGAATCGGGGAGCGGGTTCTCCAGAAACGCCAGCTGGGATAGACCAAACAGAAACACGACACGCAGCAGCGCCGCCAGGAATAGCGCGGCCGACCGCCAGATCGTGTGCTGACGCGGCTCCAGGTTGAGGCTCTTCAAAGAGAACTCAATCAGCAGGCCGTTATCGATCCCGAGTCCGGCGCTCAACAGCACCAGAGAGATGAATGAGAGAATGACGTCCACGGTATTCATCCTTTTGTTTGCGAAGCAGTGACGCGGAATGCTCGGGACTGTACTGAAAACCCCTCGGGTGACGTAGCCAGCCGGATGCGAGGGGACTTCGTGCGTTCTTCCTCAAACTGCCACCGCCTTAAGACGGCGCTGAAAACGAGGGAGTGCTATCAAAGGCCGGCAAGACGCAGTTTCGAATCACCGAATTCTGCAAGCTCGACGCCCATATAGTCCATGAGAGACAGGTACAAACTGCACGCGCGACGGTCGATGTCGTCACGATCGAGGCAGTTCAGGACGCGTCCCGTCTTAAGTGAACCGTCGCCTTTGCCGGCCAGCACGATTGGCATGCGGTCGGCTTGATGCTTGTCGCCGTCGAACAGGTTCGAGCAGAACATCAGCAGCGAGCTGTCCAGGAGCGATTGATCTCCTTCATCAATCTCGCTCATCCGCTTAAGGAGATACGCGAACTGTGCGGCGTGGAACTGGTTTGTTTGCAGATACATCGCTTCCAGTTGGGGATCGCGACCGTTGTGGGTTAGATCCAGGTGCAGGCTGCCCTGGACTCCGGGCAGGAAACCAAAGTTCATCTGCGACAGATCGTTGTTCAGCATACACGTGGCAATCCGCGTCCGATCCATCTGAAACGCCAGCACGATCAGATCCAGCATCAGCTTCATGTGCTCGGAGACGTTCTGCGGCAGTTCATTCGCCGGCCGGGACATGTCGGGTTTTGTGAGTGTGGGTTGCCAGCCTTCCAGCCGACCATCCTCCGACGCGCGGTCGATTCGCTTCTCGATACTGCGTACCGATTCCAGGTACTCATCGAGCTTCGCGCGATCGGCTGGCGAGAGCTGTGACCTGAGTGAGCGGGCGTCGGCCAGGACCTGATCGAGAATGCTGCGGTCAAGTTTCCGCTGTCGTCCATCACCGACGATCAGGTCGAACGCGCGGGACGGATAGATTTCTTTCGTGGCCGGTCTGGTCGCGGATGTCCAGGAAATACACGAGCCATAGATCATGGAGAGCCCGTCTTCCAGCCGCAGTTCCGTCGGCTCAACACCAAGGACCAGACTGGGAATCGCAGTCTGTTGACCGATCTGCTGTGCGAGCACCTGGTCCATCGTCCGGCCAACGCGGATGTCGTTCTGATCGAGACTGACCCACGCGCCCGAAAGCAGGTTGGGCATACGCCCAAGATGAGCGCTTGGATTGGCAACGGCTTGGGCGTTAAACACGCCATCGATCACGACGAGGTCTTCGCGATACGGCGCCAGCGGTTCCATCGCAGGACCCAGTTGCATTTCGGAACCGCGACCCTTTGCCCACCAGTGAGCCGGCTCCACTCCATTCGAGAAGTAGACACATGCGAATCGTTTCGGAGGCTTCTCCAGAGAATCATCCACCCGTTTTCCGGATTCCGCCCGCAGCGGTAATGACGTCAGCCACGGCAGCGCAATGCTGCATCCCGCGGCGCGCAGTAGACTGCGTCGGGAAAGGCCACTCGACCAGTGAGAACGATCAGTTTCTGCCATGCTGATTTACGAATGCCAAGAGAAAGGGACTACGAGCGGCACATCCCGATTATACGGCCTGTGGACCGTTTGCGTGATAGTGAACCCGTAACGATCAGTGCAGGATGTTCGTCACACGTAACGCGAATACATTGCCCAGGGTCAAGATTGAGAGTCGCCGCCGTGTTTTCCCCGTTGAGAACGACCGCCATGCAGCGTTTTCTGTCACCTCCGCCGGATTGGCGGCAGCAAGGCGGAATACACGCGATGCTGGAACCGTATGTGAAACTCTCCAACGCACTCTCGCTGATAACACTCTTTGAAGTCGTCGGATACCACACCGACACGACATTAGCGGCACAGGCACGCGCGGCCGGCGACTCACAGAATCGGACAGAACCGCCCGATGCCCGACGGCAAAGTGTCGCCGCGCTGAGGAATCTTGGCATCACGGCGTACGCGCAGGCGTTTCAGAATGCAACGTTTGAAGTTCAACTCGATAACCGCGAGATCACCGATACGATCCTGAAGCACCTGTCCAATCTGCCCGGTGCCAGGATCAAAGTGACAGTTCCCGGAGCCGGTTTTCGCCGGCTCGACGACCTGCCTGACCTTCGCACAATCAACGTCGGTGATCCTTCAATGACCGACAAAGATCTGCAGGCGATTAATGGCGTCAGGTCCGTGCGAAAGCTGAACCTGGATAAAGCCCGTATTTCCGACGCAGGGTTGGCTGGCCTGACGCGCATGACCGGCCTTCGCGAAATCTCTCTGCGACGAACTTCGATCACCGACGACGGACTGGTGGCACTGGAACACATGCCCAATCTGGAATCCGTGTATCTGGGCAGCGCGTGGGATCGGGATCCCGTCGACGGCAAAGTTATCGGGCCAGGCCTCGCGCATCTGGCCGGGTTGCAGCATCTGCGAGTGCTCGATCTGACGGGCATGCCCATCAACGACGAGGGCCTCAGACACCTCACAGGACTCAAGAGTCTCCACTGGCTGTCGCTGACCGACACCAGAATTACGTCCGATGGCTTACGTCATTTGAAGCAACTCGGAGACCACTCCAGCCTGTATCTCGAAAACACTCGAGTCACCGATGCTGGCCTGGAACATCTTCACGGAGTGAATTTCAAAGCAATCGGTCTAGGCGGGACGCAGGTGACCAATGCCGGCGTGGAACATCTGAAAGACATGACAAACCTGTCGTGGCTGGACTTGAACAACACCGATATCAGTGACGCGAGCTTTGGACTTCCCCATGAATCGTGTGCGCTCAATCGAGGTTCTATTCTGGACCTCATGAGGAGCAGCGATGTCGAAGCGTAAGCGTCGTCACAGCGAAGAGTTCAAGCGTGAGGCTGTGGGGATGGTCGAGTCGGGCCAGACT
>CAYSJO010000462.1:0-20834 GCA_964431285.1 uncultured Planctomycetaceae bacterium | reverse complement strand
GACGGCAGAGCCCTCGATCGCGTGTTTCATGTCTTTCCCGGTACGCGACTCACCCTGAGCGATCTCACCGTCCGGAACGGTTCGGCCGCTTTCGGCGGCGCGATTTACAACACGGGTGGAGTGGTCACGCTGCGGCATGCGTCTGTTACGGGCAGTTCAGCCCGTGGAACGAACATCTCACACGGTGGCGGAATCGCGAACGACGCTGGCACACTGAATCTCGAACGAGTCACGGTGTCTGGCAACTCGGCCGATATCGACGGTGGAGGAATTTATTCGTTCAACGGAACACTGAATGTCACTGACAGTGTGATTGCCTCGAACACAGCGTTCCGCAATTCTGGCGGCATAGGGCAGGTCAGTGGATCGCTGAGCGTGTCGGGCAGCACCATCGAGTCCAACACAGCAACGACTGATGCCGGTGGTGTCGGGCAGAGCGGTGGGACATCAGTGTTGGAAGACTCCGTTGTTCGCAGCAACGTGGCTGGTGATGCGAGCAACTCGATCTTAGGAGATGGGGGTGGACTGTTCGTATCAAACGGCTCGTCACGCTTAACGGACACTCTCGTCACGGCGAACACGACCACCGACGATGGTGGCGGTATCACTCTGCTCGACTCAGCCACAGTGCTCCTTGAGGGTACGACTGTCAGCGACAACTCGTCATCCAGCTTCGGTGGCGGCATTCATGCGGACAGTTCGAGCCTTACGGTTATCGAATCCACCGTGTCTGGTAACTCCGCATTTGCATCCGGTGGAGGCATCAATAACGAACAGGGCACACTGAATATCCAACGTAGCACCATTCACACAAATACGGCTGGAACTGACGGCGGTGGGATCGACAATTTCCAGGGGACGGTCACAGTCAAGCACTCGACTGTGTCCGGAAATCAGGCGTGTCGGAACGGAGCGGGAATCGTCAACTTTGCGGACAGCACCATCGAGCTGCTTAATGCAACAGTCCTTGACAATGTCGCGTTCGGACAGGGTGGGGGCCTCTTTTCATCCGGCGTTGCTCGGCTGAGAAACACGATCTCGGCTCGCAACTCGGGGTTCTCGCAGGACTTTGCCGGAGCAATCACGTCGCTGGGTAACAACCTGATCGTAATCGATGCCGGCAACTCCGGAGTTACCAACGGTGTAAATGGCGACCTCATCGGTACATTCGCGTTTCCGTTCGATCCGCTGCTTTCCGACCTGAGCGATAACGGAGGACCGACGCTGTCTCACAGGCCACTGGCAGGGAGCCCTGTTATTGATGCAGGCGTCAATGTCGTGCCCGACCAGCTGACGGACCAGCGAGGGATCGATCGCGTTGTCGACGGAGACCAGGACGGCACATCGCAAATCGACATCGGTGCCGTAGAAATCCGTCCTCTCGTTTTTGACGCGACGATTGCCGGCAATCCGCTGAGAGTCGTGCGAGTCGGCGACTCCGTTCAGATACAGGACGACTTCGAGCCGGTCGATGGAGGACTCGTTCCACGTCTGTGGCTGGACCAGCCGTTGTCCCGCATCGATCAGATTGTGATTACGGGTGGCGAGTTTGATGAAGCTGTGAGAGTCGACTTTTCGAACGGGAACCCGATTCCCTCCAGTGGCATCTTCTTCGATGCCCGGGGATTCGGAGGCACAGATTCACTGAGTGTGACCGGTAACAGCACGAGTCTTTTGCATCGCCCGACGTCCGCATTTGATGGAACGATCGACGTCGATGGTGGTGTCATCACATACGTCAACATCGAGTCGCTGACAGATTCACTCGCGACGACCGTTCGTACCATCGACTTTGGCGGTCTGGCTGACACGATCACAGTGGCGGACGTCGGCGAAATTGATGACGGGCTGATGAGTATCACGTCCACCAATCTGGGTAGGTCGCTGCAGTTCACAGCCCAGTGGGAACAGTTGTCGATCGCTGCGACGGCTGGAGATGACACGATTCGCATTGAATCGTTGGACGCATCGTTTGCCGGGTCAATCAAAGTCAATGCCGGTGCCGGCAACGATACGATTGACGCAGCGGCAGCCGGTGTCGCGGTCATCGTTCGCGGTGCCGCCGGTGACGATTCGATTACGACTGGTAGCGGAGGCGACCGCGTTGATGGTGGTGCTGGTCGCGACCTGATCGCGACCGGCGCAGGCAACGATTCAGTCTACGGAGGTGCTGGTGCCGACACGATTGATGGTGGCGCGGGTGACGATCTGATCAACGCTCAGGGTGGCAACGGCGAATCACTGACTGGTGGCGAAGGTGATGACACGCTCCGTGGAGGCGGTGGCCAGGATGCAATTGTTGAAGTGGGGGACGTCAACTTTGTTCTGACAAATCAATCGCTCACAGGGGCTGGAACAGACACGCTGGTTGGGATCGAAGCGGCTCGTCTGAGTGGGGGCGAAAGTGCGAACACGATCGATGCGATTGACTTCAGTGGCCGCACAACGCTTGATGGCGGTGCGGGCAACTATTTGCTTGTGGGCGGTCGTCGTGGTGATCGCCTGCTCGGTTGCGACGGTGCGGACACACTTGAGGGTGGCGGTGGACACGACACTCTGTTCGGAGGTGCCGACAACGATTCTCTGAGTGGCGGCAATGGACACGACAGTCTACGCGGGAGCGGCGGTGATGATTCGCTCGACGGCGGATCAGGGAGTGATACGCTGAAAGGGGATGCCGGCAACGACAATCTTCTGGGCGGCGATGGAAACGACGGACTTTCGGGCGGCGACGGTGACGACACGATCAACGGGCAAATGGGTCGAGATTCACTGTTGGGTGATGCTGGCAACGATTGCCTGTTCGGCGGCGGCGGGGCGGACATAGCAATTGGCGGACTGGGCACCGACACGGCGACCGGTAACTCGGGCAACGATGTACTGGTCGGAGGAACGGGAAGTGGTGACGGAGAGTGACACGCTGAATGGCGTCGCGACTGAGATTGACGAGTTCTTCCAGTTCGAGGCCAGCTGGGTGGATGCATGAGTTGGTTGCAACGACGCAGAGGCTTACGGGTCCGGCTACAAGATGTGTGCAAGCGAATCACGTCCCGACAACGCTCCATCCGTTGAGCGCCGCCGCTGCCGACCGATCGTGCTTCGAGTGATGGCAGTGCTGGCCGGACTGTGCGTATTTGCCGTGGCGGAAGGCGTGTTCTGGCTGTGCGGATGGGGGCAGCCGGACGCGGCCGACGATCCGTTTGTCGGCTTCAGTGGCGTGCAGCCACTGTTTGTCCACGACCCGGAAACCCACGAGCATCGTATCGCGGAATCGCGACTGAAGTTCTTCGCGGCCGATGCGTTTCCAGACAAGAAGATGGACGGCACGACGCGGGTGTTCTGTCTGGGCGGTTCGACAGTTCAGGGCCGACCATTCTCAACGGACACATCTTTTACGACCTGGCTGCGACTCGCACTGGAGACGGCTGAACCGAATCGACGTTGGGAAGTCATCAACTGCGGCGGGATCTCATACGCCAGTTACCGACTGGTTCCGATTATGCGGGAATGCCTGCAATACCAGCCCGACCTGTTCGTCATTTGCACAGGACACAATGAGTTTCTCGAAGACCGCACCTACGGCGACATCCGCGACGTTCCAGCCGTCGTCGCGACGCCGCATCAATGGCTGGCAAGGACCCGCAGTTATCACGTCTACCGACGCCTGTTGCTGGGAACCGACGACGATAGACCGGACAGGTCACCGACGATCCTGAAACACGATGTCGAGACGTTTCTGGATTACCACAACGGTTTGAAAGCGTTCCATCGCAACGACATCTGGCGATCCGGAGTCATCCGACATTTTGAGTTCAATCTCAACCGCATGCTGGGCATCGCGCGCGACGCCAACGTACCGGTCATTCTGATGCGTCCGCCTTCGAACCTGGGTGATACGGCACCCTTCAAATCCGAGCTGCGATCGGCTGAGTCGTCGGCCGACCGCAATTGCTGGGAGCAACTGACCCAGGACGCGCGAACGCGGATCTCGCCGGAACCACAGGAATCGCTGAGACTGTTAGACGAGGCGCTGAAGATTCATGATGAGTTCGCGGCCACACATTTCTGGCGAGGCAAACTGCTGGAATCGTTGGGCCGATTCGACGCAGCCCGCGAAGCATTCATGCGAGCTCGGGACGAGGACATCTGTCCGTTACGCATTCTCAGTCCAATGGAGCGGGCGATTGATGTGGCTGCCGACCGCTGGCATGTCCCGCTGCTGAACACGCACGACCTCCTTGAACGTGAAACGCGACACGGAATTCTCGACAACTCGATGCTGGTGGATCACGTCCATCCGACATTCGACGGGCATCAGATCGTCGGACTGGCGTTAGTGAAGGTCATGCAGGATCTTCTGCTGGTCGACCCGCCGACAGGCTGGCAGTCACAGGCAAAGACAAGATTCGCCAGACATCTGGATTCCTTGCCGCGTATCTACTTCTTGCGAGGCGAACGAAACCTTGATGGACTGCGATACTGGGCCCAGGGTCTGGCCGACGGACCGCCCGTTGAGACCAGGTTCCCCGAGCGTGTTGGTGACGAATAGAGTTCAACCGGGCGAAGTTAAGGACTTCGAAATGCAGACGCTGCGAATTGTTGATTCTCATACTGGCGGTGAGCCAACTCGAATGGTGATCGAGGGCGCACCTGATTGCGGGTCCGGAAGCATGGCAGAGCGTGCCGGGAATCTGCGTGGGAAGTTCGATTGGCTCCGGAAGTCCGTAATCCTCGAGCCTCGTGGCTGCGCCTGGATCGTCGGAGCTCTGCTGCAGGAACCGTGCGATCCCGGTTGCTCGGCCGGAGTCATCTTTTTCAACAATGCCGGATATATCGGGATGTGTGGACACGGCCTGATCGGCGTCGTGACGACACTGGCGCACCTTGGCCGACTGGATACGGGCACGCATCGCTTCGAAACGACCGTCGGTGAGGTTTCCGCTGTCCTCCATGCTGATCGCGCCGTTTCGATCAACAACGTCGAGAGCTACCGCTATCGCACTCGTGTCCCGCTGGATGTGCCAGGCGAAGGCGTGATTTACGGGGACATCGCATGGGGCGGCAACTGGTTTTTTCTCGTGCCGGTTGAGTCTGTCGAGCCGTCTGAGATCGAGAGTCTGATCGGTCGCACGAAGCGGATTCGCCAGACACTGCAGCGTGAGGGAATCACCGGTGCAAGCGGCGGAGAAATTGACCACATTGAACTCTTCGGTCCACCATCCGATCCTGCCAGAGCCGATAGCCGCAACTTCGTTCTTTGCCCGGGCGGCGAATACGATCGGTCGCCTTGTGGTACAGGAACGAGCGCCAAGCTTGCGTGTCTCGCGGCCGATGGACATTTGAAGGCCGGCGAGGAGTGGCGTCAGGAATCAATTATTGGCAGCGTATTTAACGCGACCTTTCAGCCGACGACACTGGGCGTTGCGCCGACAATCACCGGTCGCGCGTACGTTACCGCGGAATCACTGTTCCGGCTGGGCGAAGACGACCCGTATCGCCACGGCATCACACTCGGTCCGGAAACCGAAAGATGACCACACAGCGTTCAGTGATTGTGATCGGTGGAGGACTGATTGGCTGTTTCTCCGCGTACTACCTGCGGCTCGCCGGGTGGGATGTGACCGTCGTAGAGCGGGACACGATTGGAAGTGGGGCATCGCATGGCAATTGCGGCTACGTCTGCCCGAGTCATGCCATGCCACTGGCTGCTCCCGGAGTCGTCTCACACACGCTGCCAACTGTGTTGAAATCCGATGCTCCACTGTCCATTCCGCCGCGATTCAATCCGACATTGTGGAAGTGGCTGTTCCGCTTCACGCGCGAATGCACGACGGAGCGAATGTTGCGTGCGGCAACCGGACGCAATGCACTGCTGGCGTCGTCGATGAAGCTGTATCGGGATGTTATCGCGAAAGAGGGCATCGACTGTGAATGGACCGACAACGGGCTGTTGCTGGTTTACCGATCAAAGAAGGACTTCAACGCGTTCACCGCGACGGCCGATCTGCTCAAACGTGAGTTCTCCATCGAAGCTGTTTCGTACGAAGGCGAGTCCGTGCGGCAGTTGGAGCCGACTCTTAGAACTGGTATGGCTGGCGGCTGGCATTTTACAGGTGACGCCCACGTTCGCCCGGAGAAATTGATGTCCGGTCTCAAGTCGACAATCCAGAAACACGGCGTCGAGATTCGTGAAGGAACTGAGGTTCTGGCTCTGAATATCGACGCTCAACGCCTCTCATCGATCAAGACTTCTAACGGTTCAATGAGTGCCGATCTGGTCGTGCTGGCGAGCGGCGCTGAGGCTCCTCGATTCGCCCGGCCGCTGCGATGCCGAATTCCAATTCAGCCAGGCAAGGGATATTCGCTGACAATGCCCCCATTGAAGAACCCGCCGCGCACCCCCATGATCTTCGAGGATCATCACGTTGCGGTTACTCCAACGGAATCGGCTTTTCGAGTCGGCTCGACCATGGAATTCACAGGGTATGATCGGACACTGAATCGCAAACGGCTGGCCCTGCTGCGCAAGTCGGCCGAGCTGCATCTGACCGAATCTCTGCCCGAAACAGTCGACGAGGAATGGACTGGCTGGCGACCGATGGTCTACGACGGGCTGCCCTGTATCGACCACACGCCCGCCGCAAAGAACGTCATCGTCGCAGCCGGTAATGGCATGATCGGACTCGCCACAGCCCCCGCTACAGGAAAGCTCGTTGCTGAGATGGCCGGCGGCACGGAGCCACACCTGGATGCCGCAGCCTATTCACTGGCGCGGTTTGGCTCCATCTGACGGAATTTCCGGGTTAGTCTAAATCTTTCCATCCAGCCCCATCTGATAGTACTTGTGCGTGATCTTATCCTGGTTTTCCAGGAGCCAGTCGATCGATGGCTCGCACGCCATGGCTTTGTGGATTGCCTGAGCCATCGCTTTGCGGTGAATCTCAAAAAGTGCCTTGTGATCGAGATTCTGGTCGGTGGCCACGCCCGGGTTGAGCCAGACGCTGCAGATGATTCCCAGGTCGTTGGCCTTCTCTTTCGGGATGTCGCCGGCGCGTACGGCATCCAGCACCCCGTTGGCAATCGCCGCCTGGACAGTTCCCATCAGGATGTTGGTGTAGCGACTGTTCTTGACAGTGACTTTGCTCACGCAAAGCGTCACCGGTCGCACCTGAATGTCTGTGTTCAGAATGGCGAACACTTTCGAGTGCCCCATCGACTGATCACCCGTGAGAGTGGCCAATGCCGTGCCAACCGGGCCATCCAGTTCGCCGATGACGACTTCGGGTTCCGCTGCTGTGAATGGTGGGCCGCCAGCGATCAGTGATTCCCCCGTACGGAGGATGATGCGTTCGGACATTGGTGTTGCGATCCTTCAGGGGATGCGTTCAATCGAAGTCGGTATGGACGGCTTCGATTCGGGCGTGTGAGATCTGCTTTTATCACGACACTTCAGTCTGGTCCATTCAGTGGAGGATCGGCCGCGACAGGCGCGTACGAACAGGCTATTCTGCCGCCCGACATTGATCGCTTCCTGTATGAACGGGAAGCATTGCAGACGAGATGAATTCGATGACGGACACTCCATCGTCAGACAACGTGGAATCCTCGTTCTTGGGCAACCTGACGCGCAGCATCGTGCGCTTCGTCGTGCGACGGTACTTCCCCCGTCGAGAGATCACGGGTGGAGAACGCATCCCGCAATCTGGTCCTGTGCTGTTGTGTTCGAACCATCCCAATTCGCTGGTCGATCCCATCGTGATCGGAATTGCGGCGCGGCGTCCCGTGCGTTTCCTCGCGAAGGACCCACTGTTTTCGATTCCGCTGCTGGGCCGGTTGATGTACGCCCTGGGCATGATCCCGGCGTTTCGCGGACAGGACGACCTGAGACAGGTGCGGCGCAATGTCGAAAGCCTGGACTTGGGCTCAAACGTGCTTTGCGAGGGAAGTGCACTGGGTATCTTTCCCGAAGGAAAAGCGACCGATGAGACTCAGGTGGAAATGGTCCGGTCCGGTGCGGCGCGCATGGCAATGAAGGCGGCCGTCGATGGAGCCGACGGACTGCAAATTGTGGTACTCGGTCTGAACTACGAACAGAAGGATCGTTTCCGTAGTTCGATCTGGGTCCAGGTGGCCGATCCCATTGATGCGGCCGAGTGGCTGAAGGCGCATGAGGGGGACGAGCGGAAGGCCATGCGGGCGTTGACACCGGAACTGGAGGTGAGACTCAAGCAGGTGGTGGTGCATCTGGACGAACTGAAGTGGGAGCCGTTGCTGGAAGACCTGGATGTGCTGGTTCCCGGTCCGCCGGAAACGCGTCGCATTGGTGCCGGTCCCGTCCGGCAGCGCAAGCGCATCGCCGACGCCATGAATCACTTCCTGGCCACCGATCGTCCGCGAACCGAAGCCACGGCGGAACAGATTGCAGCCTGGCGCGATGGCGTGCATGCAGCCGGACTGCAAGTGGATTCACCCGTATTGCAGAAGCATGGACTCACTATTGCGCTGACGATGCTCTGGCACGTGGTGTGGCTGATCCTGTTGTGCGTCCCCGGATTGCTGGGTCCGGTGTTTCACATCGTGCCGTTCACCTTCGTGCGTACAGTTGGATCACGGATGGATCGACCGGGTCGCGTGACCATTGCGACAAATCGTCTGCTGGTCAGTCTGCCGGCCTATCTGCTGTGGTACGGCGCCGTGGGCGGATGGATGTCCTCGCGGTTCGCCCTGTGGTTCACATGCGTGACAATGATTTCGATGCCATTCACTGGCATATTCGCACTCCAGTACTGGCGGCGAGCCAGAAAGACTGCGTCAGTGTTGTGTCATCAGGTGCTGGCACTCATCCGCCGGGACCAGTTGCAGAAGCTCCGCAGTCAGCAGACTGAACTGCGCGACACATTGAATGATCTGGCCGAAGAATTCGCCGCCGTGACACCACGGCAGGAAATACCGTTGCGACCATCGAGGCTCAGGCTGTTGAAATCGATAGCGGCGTGGGCGCTGTTGTTTGCGGTGGTGGGTGGCAGCGGATGGGCTGGCTGGTACTGGTTCTTCGACAAACCACTCAAAGGCGCGGGACTTGATCTGAAGCGTCTGTCTGAGCCGCAACTGGAAAGGCACCTGAACGGCGATGAAAAGGCACTCAGACAGCTCATGTTGGAAGTGACCGAACTGAGGGGTGACGTCAGTCGGTTTCACGAAGAGCTGAACGCGGGCGCACGCGACTTCGCCCGACAGGCCGACAACGACATGGTTCGTGAAATGATGCGACGTTATCTCGGTTATCGAGATGTGATGTTCCGAGTTCTCTGGAAGTACCAGCGGCATGCAGAAGTGGAAAACGAACGCTTAAGGCTTCGGTCGTTTCTCCTGAACTTCGCTGCGGCGACCGTTCTTTATGAGACGTCTTACCGCCTCGTGCAGCGGTTTGATGAGAGTCCCGAAATCGTCGTTCGGCTGAACGAAGAGGAAGACCTGTGGGGCATTCCGGCCGACTTCTACGACTCCATCAAGTACGGATTGTCCAGCCGCCGTAACAACGCGATGCTCAGTGAAGCGCTTGGCTATTATTGCGGTCTCGTCCGGCTGGGACTGTTCGATAAGCATGGGCTGAAATCTGACGACTTCAAGCCGTTTCATCTGTCAATCGCGGACTACGCGGATTCAGGTTCCGTGTCCTCGCCCGAGGTCGCTGCAGACGAGTTGGTCAAAGCCGCGCGAGGGCTTCACTACCGCACGCAGTCGGCCATTTCGACCTGGATCGGCGACTTTCGGATTCGCGAACCGCACGAAGGCCATACTCTGATTGCTCCCGAGCAACTGGCTGATTTGCGGACAAAGCTCAAGCCTGGTGACATCCTGCTGGAACGCCGTAACTGGTATCTGTCCAACGCATTCCTGCCCGGGTACTGGCCACACGGAGCGGTCTATGTTGGCACGGCCGCGGACCTGAAAGATCGCGGCCTGGATCAGCACGAGCATGTCCTTAAACACTGGGAAGAATTCAGCCACAAGGATCATGACGGGCACGAGCACGTCATTATTGAAGCGGTCAGTGAAGGGGTGATCTTCTCGACACTCGAACATTCCATCGGCGGAGGCGATTCGGTCGCCGTTCTGCGGCCGAAACTGACCGAAGAGCAGAAGAACGAGGCGATTGTCCGAGCCTTCAGCTACAGCGGTCGCCCCTACGATTTCGAGTTCGATTTCGCATCGACCGACAAGCTGGTTTGCACCGAAGTCGTGTACCGTTCATACGGAGCAAACAGTGGTCCGATTGACTTCCCGGTCGTCGACATCCTTGGTCGTGCCACGATGCCGGCGATTAACCTGGTCGCGAAATTTCGAGACGAGCGTGACGGTCCCAATCCGCAACTGGAGTTTATTGCGTTCCTGGATGGGGACATCACCACGGGCACGTCCAGTGTCAAAGACGAAGACGCCTTTGTGGCAACTTTGGACTTACCTGGCCTGACGTGGTGGAGCAGCATGAAGAAACACCCGTACGAGTCTGTCGAGCAATTCGGCACGGCGGCGGCGATCCTGCTGGTCTACTTCGCCGTCTGTGCGGCGCTCTACAAACGGCCAGAAGAAGTCGCCTTGTCAGAACAAACTGAAACGTCGGAGGGCGAGGAATAGAGCGACATTCCGTTCTCACGATTGTTGCTTCGCATCTCGCTTCCAGAACAGCAGCAGGCAGGCGGGCAACAGAAACAGGTCGCCCACCAGCGCTGCCAGCATCGTGACCGATGTCAGTTCGGCGAACCGGCGGGTCGGCACGAAGTCCGACAGCATCAGCACAGACAGTCCGCAGATAATCAAAATCGTCGTCATCAGAATCGCCTGACCGCTTCCGGCAAATGTACGTCGCAGGGCGTTCGTCATGATGTCCTGCGACTCGTCGGCAGGCTTCTGCCGCAGTTCTTCACGGAAACGGCTGAGGAAGTGGATCGTATCATCCACGGCGATCCCGAGGCTGATCGCGAACACAATCACGTTGCCCCCCGTCATGTCGTAACCACGCAGTCCCATGTAGCCCACTGTCGCGATTAATGGTGTCAGGTTCGGCACCGCCGCAATCAGCCCGACGCGAGCCGAACAAAACAGCAGGGCAATCACGACAAAGATGATCAGAGACGCCGCCAGCAGCGAGCGGAACAGATCGCTCACGAAGTCGTCCAGGCTGACCGTATGCAGCCATGCGTCACCGGTGAAGTAGAAAGTGATTCCACTGTCAGGCGGCAGTGCCTCGATCAGCTTCCGCTCCAGACGTTTTGCCAGTGATGCAATTTCCAGACTGCCAGCATCATGAACGCGCATGAGGATCCGTCCGGATTCTCCGTCGTCAGTCAGAAACGCATCAGTAGCCGCATTATCGGCGAATTGAGCAAGCAACTGGTTAATCCGCCCGATCGACTCTTCGGTCAGTGGCTGCTCGTCGCTCGTTGGTGCAACTGCGAGCAACTCATGCGCCTGTTGATACACATCAACCCACGAGCGGACCAGTGTGACATGTTCCTCGCGAGCCGCACCGGCGGTGAATTCGCGCACGGCTCGCATGACATCCGGTTTCAGCAGCGCATCTTCGGCAGTGGACTCGACATGTATTTCCAGAGGCAGCACTCCGGACAACTGCCGTTCGAGCGTACGGATCGCAAGCATTGACGGATGCGACTCGTCGTAAATGTCGATCATTCGAGAATTGACGCTGACTCCGCGTCCGATCACGGCGCAGGCGACGACCAGCAACAGCGAACTGAAGAGAATCACACGTGGTTGGTGAATCACCAGGTCGGCGATTCGGTCCATGACGGACCTCTGCTCGGATGGCTTGTCCGCCGTTTGATGCTGTCGCCGGGTCAGACGCGGCGGCCGAAACAGAGGCAACAACACAGTCAGGAAGAGCAGCACGCTGAAATACTGGCACACCATGGCAAGTGTCGTCTGCACGCTGAACCGTTGCAGCAACACCGACCGAGCTGCAATCAGACTGGCGAATCCCACACCTGTTGTCAGAAACGTCAGCAGGCAGGTCGTCGCCATTTCCATCATCGTCCGTTGCAGCGTTGCAACACGATCGTCTGAATCCCGTGCAAACTCTTCCGCAAAGCGACTCAGAATGTGAACGCAGTTTGAGACCCCGACAACCAGCAGCAGCGTGGGCATCACGTTACTGAGCAGGCTGAAGGTCTGGGATGTGATGGCCATCAATCCCAGTGCCCACACGACTCCACCACAGATCGCGACCAGTGGCACGATGGTGCCGGCAGGTCCGCGGAACATCACGACAAGGATCACGAGGAACGCAAGTGTCGACAGTGGGAACATCATCCGTTGGTCCGCTTGCAGATGACGCACGGCATCCACACGGATCATTGGCATGCCACCGAGCAACGTTGTGTAGTTCTCCGGCGGGGACGTGCGTTCGAGGACGGATTCAATGGCCTCTATGACCCGTCGTGTTGCATGGTAGTCGCGTGTATTCGGATCCAGGTGGACGATGATCGCCGCCAGACGCCGGTCCTCGCTGATCAGCGATCCGTTGAACAATTGCATCCGATCAAGCAGCAACCGCACCTGCTGAGTCTGCACGACACTGACTGGAGGCTCATCCAGCAAAGGCACACGACTCCATTTGCACCCTGTATCAAACCCGAGCTTCGGTTGTGAAAGCGTTGCAATCGACTCAACTCGATCGACTGAGTCGATGTCCGTGATCAGCCCTCCCACAGTCAGCAACCAGCTCAGTGCATCCGGTTGAACGACATCGCGATCCGTTTGCGAACTTAGAGCGACGACGAGGATCGCATCCTCGTAACCGAACGCCTGCCGGTGTTCTTCAGATTTTTCCAGCAGATCTCCGGAGCCTTCGAAAATCGACTGCGGCGAGAAGTCAAACGTGAGGTGAGTCGCTGCAACGGCGGATAGAACCGTCACGACAAACAGCGCGCATCGAACCAGGTTGGGCCATCGGATCGCGAACCGGACGAGTCGAGCAAGAATCACTCAGCGGGCCTTCGGGTAATCGGGATTCACGACGACAGCACCTGCTCGGCCATGTCGGCGGCGAACGCCATCGGAATGTTTTCGTGCCGTCGCGTGAGAACGTCCGGAGCCGGCACGTCACCTGTTCAGTCTCAAACACCGTCGGCGGCGTTTATCGCGTTATGAGATGATCTCCGACACGGGCCGTCCATTGGCGATCGGTAGCGGTCGATCGAGACTGTCTCGAATCTCAGTCTCGTGGTTAATGCCAAGGAGATTGTAGACAGTGGCCGCGAGGTCGCCAGTTGAGACCGGGTCCCGGTCGGGGAAGGCGCCAGTTCGGTCGGAACGGCCATAAACTGCTCCACCCTGCACCCCGCCCCCCGCCATTAGAGACGTGTAGCACTTCGGCCAATGGTCCCGACTGATGTTCTTGTTGATCTTTGGAGTTCGACCAAACTCGCCCATCCACAGAACCAGAGTTTCATCAAGCAGTCCGCGTTCCTGCAGGTCGTTGAGCAACACGGGAAGGGTCTGCTCGGTCAGCGGGTAATGCCATTCGGGGAGGATTTCGTACATTCGCGTGTCGTCGAATCCGTGCGTGTCCCATCCGCCGTCGGTCTTGCTTCGACCACCGATGCTGCGTGAAAAGTAGACAGTGACGAACTTGACTCCCGACTCGACAAGCCGACGGGCAAGCAGGCAACCTTGGCCGTAAGTCGTTCGTCCGTACGCATCGCGAAGAGCTGTCGGCTCAGCGGAAAGATCAAACGCGTCGCGGACACGCGGCGAATTCAACATTCCCAGCGCTTTCTGATAGTAGTTGTTCAGCCCTTTCGCGGCTGACGACTCGTCGAGCGATCGCGATTGCTGATTGATCAGTTTCTGCAGGCTGCGGCGATCAGCCAGTCGACCTGTCGAAATGCCTGCGGGCAGACTCAACTGGGAAAGCCTGAAGTCTGGAGCGTTCGGATCGTTCGGAATAAAGAGTGGATCGTGGAGCTTGCCAAGAAAGCTGGCCCGCTGACCAGGAGTCGTCGAGCCGTCTGCGATTGTGTGCGGGTAGGACACGAACGTCGGCATGCCGTTTGTGTTCGGTGAAACAGCATCGACCACCGAACCGTAAGCGGGAAAGAGGTCGAGAGAATCCCGCAGCCGTTGGTCGTCAGTCGGTGGTTCAACGCCGGTCAGTGCCGTGTAACCAGCCGAATTGTGATTGTTCATCGTGTGGTGCATCGACCGAATCTGGGCGATGCGGTGCATGACTTTCGCCGTTTCGGGCAGATGTTCGCAGACCTGCATGCTGGGGACCGACGTACCGATCCAGTCGTACTTCGATCGATAGCCGTCGGGGGCTTTCAATTTTCTGTCGAACGTGTCGACGTGACTTGGCCCTCCCCATTGGAAGAGGAAGATGACGGACTTTGCCTTTGCCGCCGGAGCAGATTGAGGTGAAAGTTCCTGCGCCTGCAGAAGCTTCGGCAACGTCAGTCCGAGCAGTCCCAGACCGCCAACCCGGAGCAGATCCCGGCGATGAAAATCGCTGATACTTTTCGGAATACCGGACATATCCATGTCGAGGCCTTTTCAACGTCGGAGGAGAAACTCGTTTGAGTTGAGGATTGCCCAGGCCACATCCTCAAGACCCTGACGTCGGTTGGATCGATTCTGAATATGTGCACATGCGGTGGCCAACTCGTCCTGCGAGGGAGCACGACAAAGCGCGGACCAGTACAGAGCATCGACAATCTCCTGATTCGAATCGTCTCCCTTAAGTGACTTCGCAATCCGTCCGTTGTTATCGCGAAGTAACTGATCGATGAGATCGCCACTGCACATTTCAAACGTCTGCGCAAGCGTCGTTTCGTCGGTCCGTTCGCACTCGCACGACAACTGGCGTCCGGGCTTGCCGAACAGAGCGAGGAATCGATCCCCGATTTCAGGCGGGCTGTAACGATGTCCGCCATTGCGGACTCCGGCAAGTTGAACCGCTTTAGTGCCGGGCTTCTGATCCCCGAACTTCACGGAGACGCCAAGGACCTGCGAAACTGCGTCGAGCGTTTGCGCGGCCGTCAGGCGACTCGGTGCGACTCGCGCGAAGAGATGTGCGTCGCCCCGGTTCGTGTCGTTCGGCGTTGACGAAAGCTGATACGTTTTTGAATTGAGAATGAGCCGCATCAGTGGACGCACACGGAAACCGCCTTGGACGAATTCTTTCTGCAATGCCGCGAGCAGCTCCGGGTTCCCCGGCGGATTCGTCGAGCGAAAATCGTCGACGGGATCGACAATCCCTCGCCCGACAATCTGAAACCAGATCCGATTGGCTTGAGTCGCCGCGAATCGCTTGTTCGTTGGAGAGTTCATCCAACGGGCAATCTGCTGCAGCCGATCCCGCTTTTTACTGTCATCGGAATCAGCACTGGCCGGAGCGTCAGCTGTCCTGCCCAGAAACCGCAGCCCGGCGGTCCGACCCGTCGTGGGATCCTTCACGTCGCCTTCTTCCTTGAGAAGAACAATTTGCTCACCGTTGAATTCGTGCTTGTCGAACTTGTCGCGACGCTTGTTCTCAATGATTTTGTAATCAATGCGCGCAAAGTAGTTGGACCATCCGTAATAGTCTTCCTGAGTCCAGCGGTCGAACGGGTGATTATGACACTTGGCGCATTGCAGGCGGACTCCGAGAAACAATTGAGCGGTGACTTCGCCACGCGTTTCCGGCGTGCGGAGCGATCGATAGAGATTTGTCGCAGCAACCTTGTAGGTACTGCCTCGAGCTTCCAGCAGTTCCTTTGCGAATTCGTTAAGCGGTTTCTCTTTGGCAAAGGAATCACGAATCCACGCGTGAAAAACTGCGACCCCCTTCTTGTCGAGTGTCTTCTCCTCGACTCGCAACAGATCGGCCCAGCGGAGGGCCTGCATGTCGTTGAATTCCGGCGCAGCGAGAAGTTCGTCTATCAGCGTGGACCGTTTGTCAGGTTCACTGGACGAGACGAACTTCTGTGCCTGTTCGGCCGTCGGCAGCAGACCAGTGATGTCGAGGTACAACCGACGGAGAAACGTGGTGTCGTCGCAGACGTCTGACGGATTAATTCGCAGCCGCTGAAGCTGCGCAAAGACCGCTTCATCAATGAAGTTGGCCGACTCCAGAGCAGTGTTCGCGAAGTTCGGGCGGTCCGGAACAAATTCCAGCCGGATCGGAATCTGGTGGTCAAGGTACCGGACCGTCACGGTCGTTTGAGTGAAGTGTTCTGCAGTGGCAACTCCACTTGGACTCACTGAAACGAACAGCGAGGACGAATCGTAAACGGCGAGATTCGTCACGTCTCGTTTTGTTCCGTCGCTGAATTCGGCCGTGATTTCGATCTGAACCGAGGTCTTCGGTGCATACAGTGTCGCGTGATTCGGCGAGGCAGTGAGGTCGACAAGACGTGGCAAGTTCTGTGGATCACGCGTCATTCCGGCCGCAATCCACTCTCGCAGGATTTGATATTCCTGAGCGTCGGAGTTGAAGCGACGCCCTCCCTGATGCGGGATGGACATGGTCGGCTTGAGAAGCAATAGACTCGAATCCGGGTCCAGAATGCTGACTCGCCGCGAGCCCAGTTGCCTGGTCAGAGTGTCGTAATCCGCGACGACGTCCTGGCCCCGCAAAGACAGTTTCAATCCGCCCTTGCCGTTGGCGTTTCCGTGGCAAGTGCCCATGTTGCAACCAGCTCGCGATAGAACTGCCATCACGTCGTGACGGAACGACGGTCGTTTCACCGCCAGGGCATCGTTTCCCACAGCGGCCGTATGACTGAGTAAGAGGAGGCAAATGAGTGATGCGACGGCAAGAGTGGTGTTGGGTTGCCGGTTCATTACGGACGAGTGTGGATGGCAGGGAGAGAATGTGTGGAGTGTCGCAACGGGAGTCCGCCAGTATAGTCAATTCCCGGCGACTGGAGTGACTCAAAGTTGCGGCAGGCATGGCGGCATTCCGTGCAGAGTGAACGTCACCGATTGGACAGCAAAGGACCCAACCATGCGGACCCCACTCACACTGACCTGCGTCATGCTGGCTGGCACCGTTGCTTGTGGCGAAGACATTAAGACAACGGAGCTGTATCTCCGCATCAAGCAATCAATCGACGCCGTTCCGGCGATTGATACCCACGACCATTTGAGGGCATTTGCCGAGTTGCCCAACAGAGTCGACACACCGCGTGGGAAAGGCATGACGCTGCACAGCGTGTGGGCGGGCAGTTACTACCGCTGGACCAACCCTCTGTCGCCCTGGCCACGGGACGGGCTGTTCGACACGTGGTGGAGTCAGGCGCACGATGACTTTGACGACGCCCGGGCAACCAGTTTCTACCGCTACATGCTGCCCGCCTTCCGAGACCTGTACGGCGTCGACTTTGACCGTATCACCGTCGCGGAAGCAAAACGGATGAACGACCAGATCTTTGAGAACTATCAGGACGACAAATGGCTGCTGGAAGTCGTCACTAAGAAGGCCAACATCGAGCTGATGTTTATCGACCCGTACTGGGCCCGCCTGCAGTTCGCTCGCGAATATCGATTCTCCGTTCCGTTGCTGAATGTGACCACGATCATGCGTGGCAGTCACCCTGATCGATTCGATGGGGCATTTGACAGCCCGTACGAGTTCGCAAAGGCCGAGGGATTGAAGACCGACACTTTTGACAGCTTTCTGAACGTAATCGATGCAATCTTTCAGAAGGCTGTCGCGAACGATGCTGTCTGTCTCAAATCAACACAGGCGTATCAGCGGGCATTGACCTACGCGCGTGTTTCGCGGAAACGCGCTGCCCAGGTTTATGGAAAGAGCCCCGACGAGATTACACCGGACGAACAACGTGACTTCGAAGACTTCATGTTCTGGAGAGTGTGCGAATTGAGCGCAAAGTACGAGTTGCCGTTTCAGGTGCACACAGGACAGGCACGAGTGCAGGGGTCGAACCCGTTGCTGCTGGTCGACGTGATTGAGGCGAATCCACAGACGAAATTCATCCTGTTTCACGGGGGTTATCCGTGGATCGGGGAAACCGCGGTCATTGCCATGCGACACCGCAATGTATGGATCGACTCGGTGTGGCTGCCGACACTCAGCTACACAATGGCGAAGCGGGCCTATCTGGAATGGCTGGAGGCTGTGCCGTCCGACCGCATCATGTGGGGCGCGGATACAGTCAACGCCGAAGGCATTTACGCCGCGACCGAAATCACTCGCCAGTGCCTGGCCGAAGCTCTGTCCGAAAAGATCGAGCGGGGCGAATTGATCGAGGAGCACGCCAATCGAATCGGTCGGCAGATTATGCGGGACAATGCTCTCAAACTGTTTCCGAAACTGAAGCGCTGGCTGTGGCGTGAGTGATGCACGCGTTCATTGAATCGCTCGCACAACACGTGGTGCGTCGAGTTCTTCGACGCGTTATTCTGTCCGCATTACCTGAATAATGTGAGTTTCAAGGCCCCACCAGCGATTTTCTTGAAAGCACAGGTCGGGCCTGAGAAAATCGGTCATCCACAATGCGTTCCACCGAAGGAAGTACGTGAAGACTCTCAAGAACACACATTCCGACATCCGTAACGGGCAGATTCTGCTCAACACTGTCGTCGGGCTTATATTCGCTGCGTGTTCTGTACTCGCGTTTCTATCCTTCTCAGAAGCCGACTCGTCGAACGATGGAGACTCCGGGCCTGTCCTGACGCACACGGTTGCACGCGGTGACTTTGAAGTGGTCGTCACGGAAACCGGTGACCTGGAAAGTGCCAGCAACGACGAAGTGCGGTGCGAAGTCAAAGCGCAGGGCGGTGGCGGGACGACCATCATCGAGATTGTGGAAGAAGGCACGATCGTCGAACAGGAAGATGTACTGATCCGCTTCGACTCGTCAGCGATCGAGTTGAGTCTGACTCAGCAGGAAATCATGGTGGCCACGGACGAGGCAGGCGTGATCGATGCGGAAAGCGAGCTTCTCAAGGCGGAGAAGGCGCTCGAAGAGTACATCAACGGGACATTTCCCGTTGAGAAGGAAACACT
This sequence comes from uncultured Planctomycetaceae bacterium, assembly GCA_964431285.1. GTDB lineage: Bacteria > Planctomycetota > Planctomycetia > Planctomycetales > Planctomycetaceae > CAUZFZ01. Next base: position 1,804 of record CAYSJO010000462.1, on the reverse strand, counting down.
GAAAGGAGAGCTGTTTCAGGCCGAGTCGTTTCTGAAAAGCACGCAGGACTCGCTTGCGCACACCGCGCGAATATTCAAGAAGGGATACGCCTCGAAGATGCAGCTCGAAGCGGATCAGCTCGCCGTTGAAATGGCCCGCAAGGCAGCAGAGGTGTCGACCATTAAACTCAGTGTCCTGGACAAATACACGTATTCGAAGATGGTGGGCGAATTCGAGGCCAACGTGAAAAAAAGTCGCGCGATGCTGAAGGCCGCGCAGCACACACTGAAGCTCAGCCAGCAGCGGCGCGACGAACTGCTCGAACAGGTCGCGGCCTGTGAAGTCAAAGCACCCAGCGATGGGCAGGTCGTTTATGCGAACGACTCACGTCGCGACATCGTGATTGAAGAAGGCGTTCAGATCCGGCAGGGGCAGGTCGTAATACGACTCCCAGATCCGAATCAGATGCAGGTCGACACGAAGATCAACGACACGAAAATCAACAAAGTCCAGATCGGCTCGTTGTGTGAGATCACTCTGGATGTCGATCCAGGACTGCCGGTTCACGGAAAGCTTATTCACATCGAGCCGTTCCCATATCCCCGACGCTGGCACGGTGCTCCGATTGAATACGGCGCGACGGTCGAGATCATCGATGCGGCTTCAAGTCTGCGGCCCGGACAGCGCGCGAAGGTCAACATTATCTCGGACCGCAAGGCGGACGTGCTGCAGATTCCTGTGCAGTCGGTGATGGTCGAAGGGGAGCACCATTTCTGTGTTCTGAAGACATCTGCTGGCTGGAAAGCCCATCAGGTTGTCGTCGGTGCGAACAACGACAGCTTTGCTGTCATCGAAGAGGGCCTGCAGGAGGGCGACCAGGTGGCACTGAATCCTGAACTCCTGTGGAAGGATGTCTCGGAATCATTACCAGCACGGACCGCAAGCGAGTGAATTCCGCGCGGCGCAGAGAATTCACGCACACGTGCTGGCAGGCATCTCCCGGACCTGACTCATGCTTCTGGCCTCACTGCGACTTGGTATTAAAGGACTGCTGCTGAATCCGCTGCGCTCGCTGCTGACCTGCGTCGGAATTTTCATTGGCGTGTCGAGTGTCGTTTGGCTGCTGGCGATCAGCGAAGGCATCAGCCGTGCCGCACAGAAGCAGATTGAAGACCTTGGTGTGACAAACATCATCCTGCGCAGTGTGCTGCCACCGGACGAAGAGATTCAGGACGCTGAGTTCTTCATTCCGTACGGCATCCTGCGGCAGGACTACGACACGCTGACGCAGACAATCCCGGGAATCGAAAAGGCTTTGCGAATTCGCGAGGTGTATCGCGAAGCGCACTACGGTGACGCGACGCTGGAAGTTCGGCTTGTGGGTTGCACGCCGGAGTATGCGGATGCGATGCATCTCAATTTGCGCAAGGGCCGTTTTCTGTCGCCGTTGGATATCGAGAACAGCGAGAATCTGTGCATCCTGGGTGCTGGCACGGCGAAGATATTCTTTCCGGTTGAAGAACCCGTCGGAAAGATCGTCCGCATCCGGGACCTGCCGTACCGGGTCGTCGGCGTGATGGAATCCCGGCTGCCGATGGCTGGCATCGGGGGATCACTGGCCGCACAGGAATTCGATTCCGATCTGTACATCCCGGTCACAACATTCTGGGCCCGCATCGGAGATCAGACGCTGACAACTCGCGCAGGTCAGCGCAATGGAGCCATCACGGAACTGAGTCAGATTACGTTTCAGGTCAAGACAGCAGAAGAAGTGGTCCCGACGGCCGAGGCGATCCGGCTCACAATGGAGCGGGTCCACGAGAA
>CAYSJO010000461.1:0-10349 GCA_964431285.1 uncultured Planctomycetaceae bacterium | reverse complement strand
CGAAAAAGGTTGACGACCTGGCTGTGATCAAGACGGTTCACACGGAAGCGAACACCCATGACCCGGCGATCACATACATCCAGACCGGCAGTCAACTGCCGGGACGTCCGAGTACAGGGGCGTGGATGTCGTACGGTCTGGGCAGCATGAACGAGAATCTGCCAGCATTCGTTGTGTTACATTCGACTGTCAACGGGAGCTTTGGTGGGCAGGCACTGTACTCTCGCCTGTGGGGAGCTGGTTTCCTGTCGACCCGACATCAGGGCGTCAGCCTGCGATCCACCGGGGATCCCGTCTTGTATTTGTCCAACCCCAACGGGATCTCCCCCGCGATGCGTCGACGGATGCTGGACGAACTGAGTCGACTAAACACCGAGCGGTTTAACGAAGTCGGAGACCCGGAGATTCAGTCACGGATTGCTCAGTACGAGATGGCCTACCGCATGCAGACGTCAGTGCCCGAATTGACCGACATTTCCGGCGAGTCCAAAGCCACGCTCGAAATGTACGGCCCGGAAGTCGGCAAGCCGGGAACGTTCGCTGCGAACTGTCTGCTTGCCCGCCGAATGGCCGAACGAGGTGTGCGATTTACTCAGGTCTTCATTCGGCAGTGGGATCAGCATGGCAATCTGCCGAAGGACATCCGTCGTCAGTGCGGCATCATCGACCAACCCTGCTATGCCCTGGTTCAGGACTTGAAACAGCGTGGGCTGCTGGAAGATACGCTGGTCATCTGGGGTGGCGAATTCGGTCGGACGATCTACTGCCAGGGCGGATTGACGAAGACTAATTACGGTCGTGATCATCATCCCCGCTGCTACACCAAATGGATGGTCGGCGCGGGGATCAAGGGTGGCATCGTTCACGGCGAGACCGATGACTTCAGCTACAACATCACAGAGAATCCGGTTCACATTCACGACCTGAACGCGACTATCCTGCACCAGCTCGGCATCAATCACGAACGACTGACGTTCCGGCATCAGGGTCGCGATATTCGTCTGACCGATGTGCATGGAAACGTCGTGACGGATATCCTGGCGTAGCCCCCGAGTGACCAGCCATTCTGATCAGAGGCAATTCCCATGTTCCCGTGTCACCGACTGAGACCACCTCCCACAACGCGCCGCGAGATGCTGCTTCAGGCAGCGAACGGCTTCGGAGCTCTCGCGTTGTCTTCGCTTCTTGCTGACGATGCGAAGGCGGCCCCTTCGCGTGAACTGTCTCCGTTTGCTCCGCGCGAACCGCACTACGATCCGCAGGTCACCAGCGTGATCTTCCTGTACATGGACGGAGGCGTTTCGCAGGTCGACTCGTTCGATCCAAAACCGGAACTCGATAAGCGGAACGGTCAGCCGTTTCCTGCAAAGATCGAGAAAACTCAGTTCAACAACATTGGCAACACACTCGCCAGCCCGTGGAAATTCCAGCAGTACGGCGAGAGTGGGATCCCTGTCAGCGATCTGTTCCCGCACGTGGCTCAGCATGTTGACGATCTGGCCGTTGTCCGGTCGATGGTGTCGAACTTTCCCGAACACACGAATGCCAACTACTTCCTGCATACGGGTCATGGTCAGCAGGGGCGTCCCAGTATGGGTTCGTGGGTTGGTTACGGACTCGGCAGCGAGTGCCAGGACTTGCCGGGTTTCGTGATTCTGAACAGCGGACTGATTCCGCCGGGCGGACTCGACAACTTCAACAGCGGGTTCCTGGCGGCCAGTTATCAGGGCTCAGTTTTTGCCGCACAGGACCCTCCGGTCGCAAACATCAAGCGATCGGAAAAGACGGACGCGCTGCAGCGTCGCAAGCTCGACCTGCTGAAGCGACTGGACGGCAGGGCGGTGGAGCGGTTTGGCCCGGCTGACAAGCTGGAGTCAGCAATCGCCAACTACGAACTGGCCGCTCGCATGCAGACGGCCGTGCCCGACCTGATGGACATCAGCGGTGAGTCCAAAGAAACGCAGCAGATGTACGGCCTGGAAACGGACTTCAACAACACGCGCACCTTTGGCCGTAGTTGCCTGATCGCGCGGCGACTGGTCGAGCGGGGTGTGCGCTTTATCGAATTGACCTGTCCCGGCGGTAACGGTGACCGCTGGGACCAGCACGGTGGTCTTCGCGACGGGCACACCAAGAATGCGAAGTCGGTGGATCAGCCAATTGCCGCGCTTCTGGCGGACCTGAAGCAGCGTGGTTTGTTCGAAAACACGCTGGTCGTCTGGTCCGGCGAGTTTGGTCGGACACCGTTTGCTCAGGGTAGCAACGGGCGCGACCATAACCCGTTCGGTTTCTCGGTCTGGCTGGCTGGCGGGGGAGTTAAAGGCGGGACGATCCATGGAGCGACCGACGATTTCGGTTACAAGGTCGTTCAGGACCGCGTTGAGATTCACGACATGCACGCGACGATGCTGCATCTGCTGGGCATGGACCACACAAAACTAACGCTTCGCTTCAGCGGCCGTGACATGCGTCTGACCGACGTGCACGGGCACATCGTGGAAGGCATTCTCGCGTAGTTTTGTGAGAATTGAAGCTTCGTGTGCCACTGGCTCTGCCAGTGCCACATGCTGCCTGCGTCGATCGCCACCTTCACTGGCAGAGCCAGTGGCACACATCTCCACGTTCGTCATCCACGACACACCCCGCAAGGATTCTGGAATGCTGAAAGGCAATGCTCTGGTCGGCCAGTCCGGCGGACCAACTTCGGTCATCAACTCGTCTTTGGCGGGAGTGATCGATGCCGCGTCAAAGTCGCGCCGAATCGACCGGGTCTTCGGGATGCAATTTGCCATCGAGGGTGTTCTTGCCGGGCATCTACTGGATTTGGGCGGCTACAATCGTGCAGCTCTGAAACAACTGCAGCGCACGCCCAGCAGTGCATTGGGGTCGAGTCGCCTGAAGCTGACGGACGAGCATTTCGAGCCGATCGTGAAGACACTGAAGGAGTTCAACATCCGGTACTTCTTCATGATCGGTGGCAACGACACGATGGATACGATTCATCGCGTCGTCTCGTACGCCAGCGATGCTGGTTACGAAATGCTAGGTGTCGGCATTTCAAAAACAGTTGATAACGATCTGTTCGGCACGGACCACACACCCGGTTATCCAAGTGCCTCTCGTTATGTCGCGTTGAGTGTGCAGCAGTCCGGGCGGCTCGCGCGGGACATGCAGCGCGTCGACCAGTACGTCATTTTTCAGACAGTTGGTCGCAGTGCCGGATGGCTCCCAGCAGCAGCGGCGTGTGGCAAGAGAAACGCGGCCGACCCACCACATGTCATTCTGCTGCCCGAGGTCCCCTTCGCGCGAGACCAGTTTCTGGCGGCCGTGGAGAAGGCTCATAAGCGATACGGATTCTGCTCAATCGTCTGCGGCGAAGGCATCACGGACGCCGACGGTCGCCCCGTCAGTGCATCGGAAACAACCGACCGTTTCGGCAACGTAGAGTTCGGAGCGATGGGCGGCACTAGCGCGGCCATGATGCTGCACCGCATGATTGGTGACGAATTCGGTTGGCGTGGTGAGTTTCAGGTTACAGAGTCACTGCAGATGTGCGCTTCGGACCGAGCCGTGAAACTCGACATTGACGAAGCCTTCGGCTGCGGGCGAGAGGCTGTGAAGCTGGCCGCAAAAGGCACGAGTGGCGTGATGGTTACGATCGAGCGGACGTCAAAGCCCCACGACCCCTACGCCAGCCGCTTCGGCACGATCGATCTTGGTAAAGTTGCGAACGAAGAACGTCCGATGCCTCGCAAGTTCATCGCGAAAGATGGCATGTCCGTGACGAAACGATTTCTTGATTACGCCGCGCCTCTGGTCGGCGAGCTGCCTCAATTCTTCGACCTGTCCACGAAGCGTGCCCGGCCAGGCAGGTGATCGGCCGTACTGCAAAACTGAAGCCACCAACTCACTCACTGCGGATGATGCGGATGCTGCCTGCGACTCAAGAGACGTTTAGATGGACCACCCTGTGTGTGCTCGCTCTCACTTTAACGGTTGCACGTCAGTCAACGTCCGTGGCAGAGGTGAGCCGTCCGAACATTGTTTACATCCTTGCCGATGATCTGGGCATTGGCGACGTCCATGCCTTCAATCCGGACGGAAAAATCGCGACTCCGGTAATGGACCGGCTGGCGGCGGAAGGCATGCGGTTTACGGACGCGCATTCCGGATCAGCGGTGTGCACGCCGACGCGTTATGGAGTCCTGACTGGGCGCTACTCCTGGAGAACGCGGCTGCAGTCGGGCGTCTGTTGGGGATACTCAGTGCCGTTGATTGCGAAGCAGCGAATGACGGTCGCGTCGATGCTTCTTGAGCAGGGTTACAACACCGGGTGCGTGGGTAAGTGGCACCTTGGACTCAAGTGGAACTTGAAAGACCCGACGAAGATCCCTGGCGACAGCCCGTCGGAAACGTGGGACAACATCGATTTTACGAAGCCGATCACGTCCGGCCCGAATCAGGCGGGGTTTGACTACTTTTTCGGCATTTCGGCATCGCTCGACATGCATCCACACGTCTACATCGAGAACAGTCAAGTAACCTCCGTTCCTGATCGAATTGCTCCGGCTTCCAGCGGCAAGAAGTTCTGGCGGAAGGGGCCGATCGGCGATGACTTCAAGCATGTCGAAGTCCTTGATCGGTTGACCGACAAAGCCGTCGAGTACGTTAATTCTCAGAGCAAGGACAAACCGTTCTTCCTCTACTTTCCGTTGACAGCTCCCCATAAGCCGATCATCCCAACGGATCAGTTTCTGAATAAAAGCGGCCTGAACGAATGGGGGGACTTCGTGATGCAGGTCGATTCGACGATCGGTCGCGTGATGGAAGCCGTTGAGTCGAAGGGGATGTCCGACAACACACTGTTTATTGTGACAAGTGACAATGGGGCGACACCCGGCGCCGACTTCAGATTACTCGGCAGGAAGGGACACGATCCGAGCCATCACTTCCGCGGTCATAAGGCCGACATCTTTGAAGGTGGTCACCGCGTTGCCTTCATTGCACGCTGGCCTGCGGTCATCAAAGCGGGGCCGACTTCAGAGCAGCCGATCTGTCACACCGCCCTTCTGGCAACGGTGGCCGAAATCACAGGCGTCGACCTCCCAGATTCTGCGGGTGAGGACTCCGTCAGCATTCTGCCTCTCCTGAAACAGGCGACGTCCGATCCGATTCGAGAGGCGACTGTCCATCATTCGGTGAATGGTGCATTCGCGATTCGCCGTGGCAAATGGAAGCTGTGTTTCTGCCCGGGTTCCGGTGGTTGGAGCAGTCCGCGACCGCCGGAAGCGCGAAAGAAAAAACTGCCGAACGTGCAGCTTTACGACCTTTCGACCGACGTCGCCGAATCCGTCAATCTGCAGGAAAAGCATCGAGAGATTGTCAACGAGCTGACCTCGCTGATGGTGCGCTACGTAACTACGGGCCGAAGTACTCCCGGCGAGAAGCAGAAGAACGACGCGGAAGTGCAATTCCTGCGAGTGGTTACGCGGTAGCCCGGATCCGGGTGGAACCGAAGCAGTTCATTTCTTCGGAAGCTGCCACGATCCGTTGAATAATTCGGCCCATACGATGGTCTCGTCGTAGCTGCCGTCGGGCTTTCGGTCAAACGACTGAACGGCGATGTCTCCCAACCGGGGAAACAGCCACGAGTTTGATGCGCGAAAATCTTTCTCGTGAATCGTGTGTCCCGAATTGATCACCACATAGTGGTATGGATTCAGCGGGTTTGGAAAGATCAGCGACACGCCGTGATTCGCCGGATCGAACGATTGACCATTGGCCTCAATCCCGTCTTCCGTCCACTTGACCGGCAGCGCTCCTACGATCCGTTTCAGGACCGAGTTCGAACCCGGGTCGCCGAACAGGATGAGGTTCTTCGAGGCGATGTCCTCGTCACTTAGTTCTGTGTCGTCGATCACCGGGACACGGCCGCGCAGCCACTTGTCGAATTCGCGTTCGAATCGGACGAGCGTCCAACTCGACCAGTCGGCATTCTGCTTCGACCATGGCGTACCCGATCCTTTGACGCAGACGAAGGGTTCCATGAACGCGTCGTCGATCGGTCCCTGGAGATTGTGCCGTTTGTGAAGATTCGGATTACGTGAGAACTCGCGGGATTCCTCGTAGCCCAGGTCTCGCCAGCCGTCCGACTCGCGCTGGAAATAGACTGCAGGCAGCAACCCATCAGCCGCAGCGCCCAGGTCGAGTTTCTTGCCGTCGATCTCGATCTTCAGCGCCATGTCGCGATTGATACGCATTGCGTTGGCGTTCTTCGTGCGAAGTCGCATGACACCGTCGGGAAACACGCCGCCCTCGACAGTCGTCGCACCGTATTGCTCATCCAATTCCTCGATCGTCAGCCATTCGCACTGGTTGTACTTCAAAGTGTATGTCGTAAACCGAATGAGTTTGCGTCCCGGGTACTTCGCCCGACCCTCCTTGGCCTTGGCCAGGTGAAAGGACATGAACTCTTTGAAAGAGTCCGGGTGAAACTTGTGCCCCACGCCCGGTCCGACGATCAGTTTGACCGGCACATCCAGAGTCTTCGCCCATCCGACGACTGAAGTACTGGCCACAAGTTGCGCGTCGAGTTCGCCGCCGTAAGTACAGACCGGGACGTCATACAGATTCAGCGTGTAGTCAATCGCGTCATAGATTCGCAGGGCCTTGTGTTGGTACGGCGGTCGCAGTTCGTCCTGTTTCTGGTACTTGTAGAAGTCGACGAAGCCGGCGCCAGGTCCGACCGACGACCACTTCGACGGATGATGCAGTCCCAGATGCCACGCCCCGGCACCGCCCATTGAAAAGCCCCACAGCGTGACTCGCCGATCATCAATCCGATGCCGACGTCGCACGTCGGCGATGGCTTCGAACACGTCCGTCTCGCCGCTCCAGCGATACGCATTGTCTGTGCGGCCGAAGACGTCGAGCTGAATCCAGATCTGCTCTTTCTGAGGTTCCTTGCCACCGTGTTCCTTGAAGAACCGAACTTCATTGCGGGTCCCACCGCGGCCGTGCAGCTTGACATGCAACGGCCAGCGTTTGAGCCGCGGCGCGTCGTCCATGCCTTCCGGCAATGACAGGGCATACGGCTGAATCGAACCATCGACTCTTGAAATATAACCGCGGATCGTGGATCCCGTCTGACTCGTCCAGCTATGCGATCCGGCCTCAAGTTCGGCGGCGCGCGCCATTCCTGTCTTTAGTGCGGTCTGGCAATACTTGATCCATGTGGACGGGACGCCCTCTTTTTTGTTCGGGTAGAACTCGTCGTGCCGCAGGCACCATTCGACGCCTTTCGCGAACACCTCGACATCGGCAACCTGCCGTTCTGAGTGTTCCCCCTTGCGGAGTTCTTTGACTGCTGTTTGAAGCAGACCAAGGTCCGATTTCAGTTGAGACTTCGGATCATCGGACTGAGCCAGACCGAGCTGGAATCCAGTCAGCAGGAACAAGGTGGATTGTGTAATCGTCAACAGAGTTCTCATGGTTGAGCTTTCCGAGGCAGGAGAGTCGGAGCCGCGCGAGTCTCGTGAGATTCCCAGCATTAAACAAGCGACGTCAGCCGCCCGGTCTGGAACGTGGTTTCGCGTTTTCGAGGAATCTGTCAAAAGCCGATGCACAGGCATTGTTGTGGATCACCAGGGCGACTCAGTAACTTACGCGCCCGATCGCAATCTTCGTCGATTCTCACCTGCGTACTAGTTGCGGTCGGATGTTGGAGCGTGCCGGAGTGGCGGAATTGGCAGACGCGCGGGATTCAAAATCCCGTATCCGTAAAGGGTGTGTGGGTTCGAGTCCCACCTCCGGCAATCGACTCGATCAGCCCGGTAAGACATATCAGATCGGGCCCAAGTCGTCCGGTGGTACTTGTCCGTTCTCCTGGAGCACACCATGTTTGACCTCAGCAGTCTGTCGCGTCGCAGGTTTCTTCAGGGCAGTGCCGCCATGCTGGCGGCTTCACCACTGCTCGCCGAATCAGCCGAGAAGCCAGCTGACCCTGACCTGAATGGTCGGCTTTACAAGACACTCAAAATTGGCATGGTGCGCGTTGATGGATCGCTGACGGACAAGTTCAAGGCAGCCCAGGCGGCGGGATTCGATGGGATCGAACTGAATGCCACGACATTTGACGTCGACGAAGTCAGAAAGGCCATTGACGAATCTGGCTTGCCAGTCGACGGCACGGTGTGCTCGTCCCACTGGCAGGTGCGCCACACTGATCCCGATCCCGCAGTTCGCGTCGAGGCATTGGACACGCTTAAGGAAGCTCTGCGCAAAACACATGCGGTCGGTGGTCACACGGCGTTGCTCGTGTGTGGTCATGGCAAGGATGGGACGGAAGAGGAATGCTGGGAGCGTTCCGTGTCAAACGTTGCGCAGGCGATTCCGCTCGCGGCCGAACTGGGCGTGGTCATCGCGATCGAGAATGTCTGGAATCACTTCTGTTACGACCACGATGGCGATTCGAATCAGTCGGCCGACAAGTTTGTCAAATACTGTGACGAGTTGAATTCCCCGTGGGTTGGCATGCAGTTTGACATCGGAAACCACTGGAAGTACGGGGCCACCGGTGACTGGATTCGAGCTTTGGGCAAGCGCGTCGTGAAACTTGACGCCAAGGGGTTTTCACGTGCGCAGAACAAGTTTACGAAGATTGGTGACGGCGACCTGGACTGGGCAGACGTCAGCAAGGCGCTTCTGGAGATTAACTTCGTGGGCTGGTGTGCCGCAGAAGTCGGTGGCGGCGGACCGGATCGTCTGGCCGAAGTCTCCGCGAACATGGATCGCGTGTTTGGCCTGAAACGGGCTTAAGAACGGGGCCTGCGAACGGGCACAGGGCCATCGCTGGGTCTCTGATCCTTCCACCCTCGACGTCAGGCCGGGGACGCGGCGAGCTTCAATCGAATCTCGCCGGCTTCAGTGGTCAAGTGAGCGACCAGGCTCCAGATGAAGACCACTAGACCGAGCATCTCTCCGGTCTCTTCTACCGTTGTTGCGACCATGTAGGCGATGTGCTGCTCGCCGAAGTGATCAAGGATTGCGCCGTCTACCATCTCCATCCCGAGCACGCCGCCTACAAACAGGCACGCCGCCGCGATGAAGCGGTACCGCGTTGTGCTGTCCAGATTCCAGAGAAAACGCAGATACGCCAGTCCCAAAGCGACAACGATGGCAATACCCGGAATCACCCACGTGAAATAGAAGGTGCCTTCCGCTTTCACCAGGCCGTCCATCGGGACCATCAGGATTTCGTGAAAACTGGCGGCTTTGTCCAGTGAGAGCAGGCAGAACACGGCACTCAGCGAGGCCCAGTGTTTCCACCAGCGGTTGCCTCGCGAGCGATGCATGCACGCGCAGATTGCCAGTAATCCAGCCGAACACAGATGCAGCATGGTCGAGAACCACGCCGGAACTGAGTTCTCGCTGTTGAGTGTGAAGCGGCGAAACACATCAGCCACCGTCCAGGACATTGGGCGGACATATTCTTCCGCCAGCTCCATCGGGATTGTCACGGCTGCCAGCAGCAGGGCAGGGCACAGGAGCAGATAAGCGACTCCACGTGCCGAAAACGTAATGTCGACGCGATTCATGCTGAATTCCAACGGGGCCTGAACTGGAACCAGCGTAAGGAGACCTGCCGACGGCGTTCGCCCGGCGGTCCTTACGTGGGGTGATTACAGTTCATTTTTCCACATTTCATCAGCGCGGCGGCTCAATTGTTGATGAGCGCGCTGGAACGCATGGTGACTTTGGGCAACACCGTCCCCCGTTCACCACCATTCGAATGTCTTACGTCCCGGTCATTCACCGAATCAACAAGCTGGGACAGCTTCCACTTTTTCGTGGGATGCGGTGCGGCCCACTCGCGGTTCGACAGTGACTTCGCACTCCGCGATGACGTCCGATGTGTCACGTGGCTCCGTGTGCGCGAACCAGTCCGATCGTGAAGGCACGGTGATCGCCTTCCGGAACTCGGTGCGGTAGGCATCCGGATCAAGCCCGAAACACCCGAATTGTTCCAGATGAGACGTGGGCTCCTGGACGTCGTGCATCAGGAAACGCTTCGACCGCAGGCAGTGCATGCAGTGCAGGAACGAAACCTTTCCCGCGTCACGGACCTGATTAAACTGGCTGACCCCCACAAAGTAGGCTCCGAGCGAGACTCCCAGATAGCCACCAACCAGTTCGCCGTCCTGCCACGACTCGAAGCTGTGAGCAAACCCCATGCGATGCAGTTCGCAGTACAGGTCGACGATTTGTGGCGTGATCCAGGTTTCCGGTCGATCCCCGCAACCCCTGGCCACATCGTCGAATCGCTGGTTGATACTGACCTGAAAGCGGTC
>CAYSJO010000460.1:0-3327 GCA_964431285.1 uncultured Planctomycetaceae bacterium | reverse complement strand
CGGTGCGGGTGTCTGGGGCACTGTGGCTGTGGCGCTGTTTGCAGAGCTCGACACGGGTCACTCGGTCACTGCCCAGCTGAGTATCCAACTTCTGGGTACTGGCACGTGTTTTGTATGGGCGTTCGGTGTTGGATTCGTGGTGCTCAGTGGGATTGACCGCATCTTTCGGTTGCGAGTATCCGACGAGGAAGAACAAATCGGGCTCAATGTGGCGGAGCACGGCGCCAGGACCGAGTTGCTGGACCTGGTCACTGTGATGCACGAGCAGGCAGAATCAGGCAACACAAGCTTGCGGGCCCCGGTCGAGCCATTCACTGAAGTGGGCCACATTGCTGAGCAATATAATCGTGTCATGGAAGCGCTCGCCGCTCGGGAACGACTTTCGGCGTTGGAAGTCGAAGTGGGGCAGTCACTCAACCAGCCTAGCGATTCTACCACAATGCTTCAGCACATAGCGGAAGTCGTTGTGGACAAGCTGGATCACAAACTGGCGCGACTGTGGACACTCGACGGAACGGACGAGGCCCTTGAGCTACAAGCCAGTGCTGGCATTCACACTCAAGTCGACGGCGAAGACAGTCGTATCACGTTGCGTAATCAGTTTATTGGTCGAATCGCCTCACAACGCCAAGAGTACATTACCAATTGCGCAACCAGTGATTCCCGAATGTGCGACGCGGATTGGGCCGAGCGCGAGGACATCAATGGGGCAGCTGCGTTTCCATTGATCTGCGACGACCGTCCGGTTGGAGCGTTCGCCGTGTTCTGCCCGGAGCAATTTACTGAAGACACGCTGCAGACACTGCGTACGCTGGCCGACGGCATTGCCATGAGCGTCGAACGTAAGCACACGGGACGGGCGCTGGCTGTGAGCGAACAACAGGCCCGAGCGGCCGATGTGGCAAAGTCCCGGTTTCTTGCCAACATGAGTCACGAAATTCGCACGCCGTTGAACGGCATCATTGGCATGACGGAATTGACGTTGGACACGAGTGTGACTGATCAGCAACACGAGTATCTGCAGCTTGTGAAGTCGTCCGCGGACTCATTGTTGACCGTATTAAACGACGTGCTGGACTTTTCTAAAATCGAAGCCGGGAAGATTGAGCTGGAGATCGTCCCGTTTCGCCTGCGCGATCTTGTCGTTGAAACACTGCAGACGCTCTCCGCTCAGGTACATCAGAAGGGGATCGAATTGGCCTGCAGAGTGGAAACGGCAGTTCCCGATTTCCTGTCCGGTGCACCCACACGCGTACGGCAAATCCTCATCAATCTGGTCGGCAACGCAGTCAAATTCACGGATCAAGGCGAAGTCGTACTCTCAGTCCGCCAGGATTCCGTGGAGAATGGTCAAGTACTGCTGCACTTCGCGGTTCGAGATACAGGAATCGGAATTCCAGCGGACAAGCAGTCATCGGTCTTTAATGCTTTTGAACAGGCAGACGTTTCGACGACTCGCAGATTCGGCGGCACAGGGTTAGGTCTGGCCATTACAGAACACCTCGTCCAATTGATGGGCGGGACAATCGGTGTCGACAGTGAGGTCGGTCGCGGCTCGACATTCTACTTTACTGCCCGTTTCGATGTACGAAATGAGCAGCTCGCCGAACAGACCACTCCCGCGGAGATGACCGGGGCACGGACTCTGGTAGTGGATGATAACGCTACGAATCGTCAGATTCTGACTGAGATGCTCGCTGGCTTTGAACTTGTCTCAGTCAATGTCGCATCCGCAACTGAAGCAATGGACGCGCTGAAACAAGCTCAAATTAAGAAGAAGCCGTTTGATCTGGTGATCAGTGACGTACAGATGCCGGCGACCAACGGTTTCACGCTCGTCGAGTGGATACGCAACGATCTGGAATTGGCTGGTACCAAAGTGATCTTACTGACTTCGAGGGGAGACAGTGGGGACAACGAACGTTGCCGACAATTGGGCATCGACGGGTACAGTATTAAACCCGTCAAACAATCGACTCTGTATGATCTCGCTGTCGGGTCACTGGTTTCACCTGCAGCGATCCGCCGCGAGGTCACTCCAGCGGAGAAGGACGCAGGTTTGCCGCCATACCGGCTCCTGCTGGCAGAGGACAACGAAGTCAACCGAATGGTGGCCTGCACGTTGCTCGAGCAATGGGGACAGCATGTCGAAACAGCCAACGACGGAACTGAAGCAGTCAGGCGAATCCAGAGCGAATCGTTTGACTTTGTTCTGATGGACGTGCACATGCCATCGATGGGCGGTCTGGAAGCAACACAAGCGATCCGCGCCCGAGAACAGGAGACGGGCAGCAGTCGTGTGCCGATCATTGCCATGACCGCCGATGCGATGAAAGGTGATCGAGAACGGTGTCTGGCAGCGGGCATGGATGGCTATGTCACGAAACCAATTAACCGAGAACATCTGCGGCAGGCCATCCTGGACCTGGAAATCGACAAGGGGCCCACACCATCTCACGGCCGATTTGACTGGGTACGTTTGTTCGGAAAATGGGAAATGAAGAACTGGCGACTCGGATCGTCAAGGCATTTCTGTATGAGGATGAGCCTCGCCTGAAATCAGAATTGCAGGACGCTATCAAACGGAGCGATGGTTCCGGCGTTCACCACGCGGCACACGCTCTTCGAGGTGCGTTAGGTGAATTTGGAGCGGCTGATGCCGTGGAATCGGCTGGGCAATTGGAGAGCATGGGAAAAGAGAGTGAGCTGCAGGACATCCAACCGACATATGATACGTTCGTGATTCAGATTCGGTCACTGACTGAAGAGTTGGCAAAGTGCGTCTCTAATCAGTAATTACGTGCTCGGGACCCAAGGCAGACCTGATCGATTCGGGAGCCCATGCACTTCGTTAATCAGAGATTGAAGCGGTCGTCGAGTCTTCGTGAGTCACCCCGTTGCCACTTGAAGAAGAGGAGCGATCATGTCCGACGCACCGAAGCGAATCCTTGTGGCGGATGACGTCAAAATGCAGGCACTCAGAATATCCGGCACTCTGGATGCAATGGGGTACGAGACAGCCATTGCATCAGACGGTGAGGAGTGCGTGGAGATGGTGGACTCGTTCGCTCCCGACCTGCTGATCCTGGATATCATGATGCCGAAGATGCACGGCATCGACGTTCTCAAACGTCTGCAGTCGATGGACCTCGGAGTCATTGTGTGTACGGGAAAGGACTTTAAAACGGCCTCCTCACCAGAATGTGTGGGTGAAGTTCGGCTCGGGGAGTTTTGCAAGGTTGTGGTATAAAGCGAGTTCCAGCGTTTCTGGTGTGCGGAATCCGTAGGATTTTCTCATGGTCACTTTCGCCTTGTTGTTCAGACGCT
>CAYSJO010000459.1:0-22320 GCA_964431285.1 uncultured Planctomycetaceae bacterium | reverse complement strand
GCGAGTCGAAAGTCCAGTCCCGCGCCACGCCCTGGGCCGAAGAACGCAACAAAGCCCAGACCGGAGTGGACTGGCAGTTCACGACTGCCAAAGCCAGAACAAAACTCAAACGCCTCTACCCGAAAATTGAGACCTGACGGTTCACTAGTAGTCGACGACGGTCGAAAGCAGAATCAGCGACAGAAACCGCCAGTCCCAGTAGCCGTAGAACACGTAACTGGCGACAAGCAACAGTCGATTCTGGCCACGGTGCCCAAGACGCCGGTAGACCAGCAGCACGACTGTGAAGAACGCCCAGAAGATAAGCGAATTGAACAGTATGCCGGGCGCTCATGATTGCAGATGGTCGCGATGACTTCAGACTCAGCCCTGTAGAAAACGAAGAATGTCTGGCCGAGGCAACGCGTACGATTTCAATCAATTCAACCTACGGAGCACGGTCACGCTGATCCAACACCTTCAGACGATTCACAACTGCGAATTCCACTCACGTGATCAAATTACTCGCGGCAGCGGTCATGTCATGATGTTGCCTTTTGGCATCACAATTCGAATTCACCCGCCGGATTTCTCCTTCCTCGCGTTAACGGACACGTTCTCAAAGTTCCTATGCTGACGCTCCGACTGGATTGTGAAATGCCATTCCATACCCAAAGGAGCTTTCCATGCCTGCTACTTCGACTCGTATCGGACGACGTGACCTGTTCAGCGCCGGAACGGCCGCAACACTCGGCCTGATGATGGCTCAGGATGCATCCGCCGGGGCGCAGAATCCAGCAGAGAACGTTGCCGACAGAACGTCGACGCTGAAAGTTACAGGGGTGCGAGGCTTCAGTGCGGCGGGCAAGATCTACATTCGGATCGAAACGAATCACGGCATTGTCGGCTGGGGCGAGACCTACGGTATGCCGGCAGACATCGCGATGAGACTGGCCGAATCGATGCTTGACCTGCTGGAAGGAGAAAACCCGACGCGGATCGAGCACCTGTGGCAGAACATGTACCGGTCACACCGCGACATGCGGGGCGGACCGTTCATGACGGGCGTCATCTCGGCGATTGATACCGCATTGTGGGACATTGCCGGCAAGGTCTGGGACGTACCGCTCCATCGACTGCTGGGTGGTCCCACACGCGATAAAATCCGGCTCTACCCCAGTGTGGATTCCTACAAGATTGGCCCCGGCGGCCCGAAGAACTTTGTAGGCTCGCCGCAGATGGTGCAGGGTTACGTTGATCACATCGCTGCAATTCGCAAACGAGTCGGACCGGATGGAGCGATCATTCTGGACACACACTGCGCGTTTCCGCCGCCATTGCTGATCCAACTGGCCGGTGCGATTGAGCCCTACAGTATCTGGTTCATCGAAGAACCCGCGGTGCCAGGCAATATTGAAGTTTTCAAGCGGCTCAAAGAGCAAATCCGGAATCCACTGGGCACGGGTGAGCGGGACAGCACGATCTAGGAATTCATTACGTATCTCCAGGCGCGTAGCATCGACATCCTGCAGCAAGCCATCGGAGCCTGCGTCGGTGTCAGTCAGATGAAGAAGATCGCGACGCTGGGCGAAACCTATTTCGTTCCGCTGGCGCCTCACAATGCGACGACGGTGCTGGGTATGACGGCGAGTCTACACGTGATGGCATCGATCCCCATGTTCCTGATCCACGAAGGTGGCCAGGGATACAATCCCGGCGACGTGGTCAGGAAATCGTGGACCATCGATGAGAAGGGCTACGCCTCCGTACCGGACGGTCCGGGACTTGGTGTGGAAATCGACGAAGCCAAACTCGAAAAGCTGCACGCGGAACGAAACCGAAAAATCGGGTGGCCCAAACCAAAGCTGGAGGATGGATCAATCGCGGACTATTGACACCCGCCAGAGCGAACCGTGTCTATTCCTGAACGTAGACAGAATCAGACGAGATGGGCGGTGCAGGCGAGTCGTCTTTGTCTTTGGACATCACCTGGAAGGCTGCGACGATCAACAGCATCAACCCGACCATGATGACCGGAACCAGCCAGCCGCGTTTTCGTCTGCGACGTCGCGTTACCGAACTGTTTGTATCGAATCTCGATGCGGGGCCGGGCGGCGGACCGATCGCGGCAGGAATGGCGGGCGCACCGGTCGTGGGTTGAGGCTGCAGGACGTGACCGGCCAGGTGCGCCGGAGGGGAGTAGTTGCCAGGTGTAAAGGCGGGAGCTGGCGCGGCGACCTGCTCAAACGGCACTTCCGCCGAGTGTGAGGCGGTCTGTTCGGCGATGCTGTCGTCCAGAATCTCAACACTGACGAGTTCGTCGCTGTCACCAGCGCTGTCGTCTTCGAACGCATCTTCGACAACATCGCCGTCGTCGTCGATGAAATTCAACGGGTCGTCGTCATGTTCGTTTACCTCCGACGGATCAATGTCCCGCAGGATCTCCACGAGTTCCGTCGCCGACTGAATGCGGTCATCGGGTGATTTCGCCAGCAGTTGCATGAGGACGTCTGCTCTGTGTGATCCGTGCCGCGTGATTGACTCCGGTGACGTGTTCCGAGTGATCGAGGATCAGAGGGACTGGCTGCGCTATGCCTTTGGTCCTGACAAGCCCAGGCCACCACAGGAGAAACAGGCATTGCAGATCGTGGCCAGTCGCGACGGCCGCATCTGGTGCCTGCATAATCGTGCGTTACGTCTGCTGGACGGTGACCTGTGGTACGACGCTACGGACGCTCTGTCGGCAGCCGGATCGCGACACGGCACGACGAAAGTCCTCGCACCGATCGGCAACGGCGAACGGACATTCGTCAGCGATTTAAGCCTGCGGCATGACGGGGGACGCTCGTTCTTCGGGCAGTTCGAAGACGAAGAGCTGCACTTTTCGAGAGCCCCGCATGTCCTGGGGTCGATGTCTGCTTTTGCCGGCTACAGTCTGCGTGACAGCGACGGGGCCTTGTGGATCGCATCGACACAGGGGCGGGCCGGGTCGACATCTGACGCCATCACAGGCCAGGAATTCATTCGCGTGCTCCCGGGTGAAGCCGATCAGTCACTCGTCAACTTCGGACATCCCTCTCTGCTCGATCGCGCCGGCAACATCTGGTTCGGCCGAATTCGCAGCAAGGGTGTTGATCACGTCAATCTCTGGCGTGACGGGCGAATCAATCAGCTGCTGCGCATTCCCGGCTATAACGGCGAGCTGTTGTTCAGCGACTGTCCTGGTTCCGTTTATGCACATACAAAGACCGGCCTGCAGCATCTGGTTGCCACCGACAATCAGTGCCGCACGTTCCGAACCGGCACGCTCTACGACCTGTCGTGGCTGGACACCGTTCCCCACTTTCAGGCCTACAGTTGCCAGGGTTTTGCGGTGTTTGCCACTCGGTCCCCTGAATCGACCCACCTGCACCTTGTTTGTCTGCCGCGATGAAGTCAGCTGCTTTCAGACTCGGAGTTGCCCGGCTTCGGTTCCCCTGTCGATGCTGAATCGAATTGAGACAGCTGACGTAGGGCATCGCCAACGTCGATGACTGGCAGTTGGTCAATGGCGGCGATGGCTTCTTGAGGTGCCTCCGTCAATCGCTTCAGGTGCTCGCGTTCGAATTTGCGATCACTCGAACGGAACTGATACAGCAGGACGCCGATGGTCGTTCCGATGATCGCGGCAAACCCCAGGACGTACGGGATCAGGCCCAGGTCGTCCTGTTTCTGAGCGGATCGCGGCTTGAACCACTTCAACGTTCCAGCCAGTACCATTGGAGCGACGTGCAGCCGGTGATCGTGAGTTGGGTAGCCGAAGCGTTTGAAGTAATAGCCGGTCACTTCAACGAACGTGCCAGACTTCAGTTGCATGCCAGTGGGAATCCCCTCAGGCAGGCTCGTGACTCGAACCAGATATGGGTTTTCCGAGCCCGAGTCCGCATTGAACATGACGGCCTCCCAGAGATCATCGATGCCGTGATCGTTCCGGCCTGGTGGAATCGGAATGAGTCGTCGAATCTCTCCCTTCACTGTGATCAGCTTGCCGATGAACTCCTGAGACTCGGTCATCAGCACGGCAAACGCCACATCATCACGTGCTGCCTCCCGCTGCTTCTTCAGCGGAATCTCACCGACTCGGGCAAGGATATCGTGATACACGTCGCGTTCCGCGGCACGAATTCCGACGGCGTTGTCTCGAATCTTCGCAATCTGTTCTGGAGCCAGCCTGAGGTCATTACGTAGCTCAACACGCTCCCCATCATCCACATTCCCGGGCGCCTTCGCGACTCTGATCACACCTGGTGGCAACGGCTCGCCCTCCATCCGCGGGGTGAAGTCGATTTCCGGTTTCACGGACGAATGTTGTGGAGTGGAACCAGTTGCAGTGGCGTCAGCACCGGGGTTTCCCGTGAGCCAGTACCAGGTACTTTCGCGCGACGCAATTTCAATCGACACAACCACAAACCCGATCAAAATGACCATCGTCGCCAGTCGAAACTGGTCGCGTCGGCCCAGATAGGGTGTGCGGTTGGCCTTCTCGAAACGCATGCGTGTGGTTCTGGGTGACTGGTGGTGGAAGGCTGACGGAGTACTACTACAGTAGTTTTCGAGTTTGTTTTCAGTAAAACGGTTTGTCTGGCTCTAACAGGCGGTTGAACAATTGTGCCACTGGCTCGGCCAGTGCAGGATTGCACGGCGAATGCAGAGAATCCAAAGCACTGGCAGAGCCAGTGGCACACACGAATTCATTTCCAACAGGCGGCTAACCGTACTTGGCGATCTTCGGCTCGGGGACCTCTTTAATCAGTCGCTCGATGATCGATTCTGACGTGTAACCCTCTGCCTGGGCCTGGAAGTTCGGTGCGATTCGATGACGAAGAACAGGGATCGCCACCCGTCGAATGTTCTCGACTGACACCGCTGGCTGGCCATTCATGGCCGCCATGGCCTTTCCGCCGGCGATCAGATACTGACCGGCTCGCGGACCGGCTCCCCAGTCAATGAGCTCCTGAACAAACTTCGGGCTGTCGGCTTCCTTGGGGCGAGTCGCGCGGACCAGACGCGTCACGTAGTTGATCGTCAGGGGCGCGATTTCAATCTGATTGATCTGCTTCTGCAGGAACACGATGGATTTTGCGGTCAGCACGCGACGAATTTCGGCTCGTTCACTCGTCGAAGTGGCGACGAGAATCCGTTCCTCTTCTTCCAGGGACGGGTAGTCGACTTTGACATTGAACATGAACCGGTCGAGTTGTGCTTCGGGCAGCGGATATGTGCCTTCCTGTTCGATCGGATTCTGAGTCGCGATGACGAAAAACGGATCGGGCAGGCTGTAGGTCTCCTGCCCGACGGTGACCTCGTGCTCCTGCATGGCCTGCAGCAATGCAGCCTGAGTCTTGGGCGGCGTGCGGTTGATTTCGTCGGCCAGAAGGACGTTTGTGAATACTGGTCCCTTCACGAATCGAAACTCGCGTTTGCCGGATTCGGTTTCGTCCAGCACATTGGTCCCGGTAATGTCCGAAGGCATCAGGTCGGGTGTGAACTGAATGCGCTTGAACTCAGCATCCAGAATCTTCGCGATCGTGCTGACGATAAGTGTCTTGGCCAGACCGGGAACACCCACCAGCAGGCAGTGCCCACCCGTAAAAATGGCGGCAAGAATCTGATCAATGACGGCCTGCTGACCGATGATGACCTTGTGCAGCTCATCGGTCATCAGGTCGTGATGCTTATTGAATTTTCCGAGGAACTCGTCGAAATCGCGTTTGTCGGCCACGGGGGATCCGGTCTCAATCTGGTTCGAAGTGGAACGTTGCAGAGTTAGAGCATTTCCAGAGTTCGCCCACGGTAGACCCATCCGACTCGGAACGCCCCTCTCCCCAGTGGGGAGAGGGAACTCGTCTGACTGGTTCCCTCTCCCCGCTGGGGGGAGGGGATTTATGCTGAAGACGGATTCTGGAAACGCTTTAGATGATCGGGGGTGCTTCCTGTCGAGTCCAGTCATGACGGAGACAGCAGTGGATTTCGCTGAATCGAAACAACCGGCGGTCCAGGTTCGCTCGCTGAATTACTCGTATGCCGCAGGACCAGCGGTGTTGACGGATATCAGTTTCGAAATTCCATCGGGAGAGACCGTAGCTCTGATCGGGCCCAGCGGCGCCGGCAAAACAACGCTGCTGATGCATCTGAACGGCCTGCTGCCCGAACGTCTGCCGCCCGATTTGCAGGCTGCTTCCGTGGCCGTCCACGGCGTTGCCGTGCGACGTTCCACACTCAAGCAGGTCAGGCAGCGCGTCGGATTTGTGTTTCAGGACCCGGACGACCAGCTCTTCTGCCCGACCGTGCGTGAGGACGTCGCTTTCGGGCCTCTCAATCTGGGACTCGACCGGGGTAAGGTCCTAGAACGTGTCGAGCGAAGTCTGGATCGCGTTGGGCTGAGTGGGTTCGAGAATCGTAGCACGCTGCAGCTCAGCGTCGGCGAACGGAAGCGGGTGTGTCTGGCCGGAGTGCTGGCGTGTGAACCGGAAGTGCTGGTGCTCGATGAACCGTTCAGCAATCTCGATCCAAGGTCACGAGGCGGACTGATCGAAATTCTGCGTGAGTTTCCCGGTAGTCAGATGATTGCGACGCACGATCTGGATCTCGTCGTTGAGATTTGCAGTCGTGTCATCGTGCTGGACAGCGGGCAGGTGCAGGCATTCGGCGACGTGCAATCCGTGCTATCAGACAAGGCGCTGATGGAGAAGCATGGACTGGAAGTTCCGTGGCGTCTGCGATCTTAGAGCATTTTCAGAATGATCGCTGGTACTCGCGGTCGAGATCGACGACCCGGTAATTGGGATACGTCGGAACTGCCCACGTCGTTGTGGGCATCGACGGGTTGACCTCGATCGAGCTGATTTTCAGCACCAGTTCCGTGCCGGTTTGTGGCCAGTTCAGCTCGATCTTATGCGGCAGCGTCGTGCCCGCCTGGCTCGAATGGAAGTCGCTCATCGAAGCGCTCGCGATCAACCGCTCGTTTGCGTCGTACAGCGCGTGTTCGGTGATCTGACCGAGTGGCAGGTCGATCACCATGATCCGCTGCATCTGCTGTCCCTGCAGCGATTCGGCCGAGATCAATCGCACCTGATCGGGAGTATCCGGGTCGCGCAGCATCTGAATGCCACTCGGGTCAACGGGAATCACACCCAGTGCTTCCATCAGCCAGGACGGGGGAAACGGCAGTGGCATCGAGGGCTGCTGCTCCAGCACCGAGTGTGAACCGGTCAGGATGTATTTCGGCTTGCTGGCCCGCATCCAGAACCAGAAGCGATCATCGTTTGACCCGAAGTCGACTTCGTCACCTCGCAATGAGGACGCCATCAACCTCAGATTCCGCGGACTTTCAACACTCAGCCGTGCGGACAGCTTCGGAGCCACGATGCCTTCGCCTCGTGCCGTAACGCGGACATCGGTCGATCGCCAGCCCACGAGCCGGGCACGTTCGTTGTTGAGGTGCTCGAGGATTTCGTCCCGCGACGCATCATGCGCGAGTACGCGCGGTGCAGGGTCGTTCTTTCGGCCCCAGAAGGGCCATAATGCGCAGCCCGAGGAAGTGAGCAGCAGCACACAAAGGCATAACTCAGTGAGTCGTGTCGGCATCATTGGCCTTCCGTGGCTGATGTCGGGGATTATCTGCTGCTTCGATTAATTGCAGTTATGACGTGTCACGAGTTCCATTCTTCGGCGAGTTGAGTCGTGAGTGCCGCCTGCAACGATGTGATCTCTTCTTCGTCAAGTGCCTGGTCGGGAATCTCGAATTCGCCTTCTGCGTGTGTTCCGTGAAGCTGCAGGAAGTCGTTGCCGTCGTCGTCCCGCCGCGAGCCTTCCAGTCGGAGCCGGCGTTTCTTCAGCAACAGAATTGCCAGAACATACCGCATTCGATCGTGACCGGGATTCGGCTCCTCGCAAAGCTGCTCGAAATATGTCATCAGGCTGTCGGAGTCGATTTCCTGCGACTTCGACGAATCGTCGGGCACCACTGTTATCCATTCACCAACGGCGTCTTCGGGAGGTCCGGTCCAGCCGTCCTCGGAAAAATCGAGCCGCAGCATCTGACCATCCCGATCAACGAGCACACTGTGAGACCGACTTCCGGGCTGCAGCGGCTGGCCAGTCGCTGCGCATGTCTTTCCAATTGACTTGAACTGATAGTCCACGCCCGTGTCGACTCCCGGTGAATTCAGATGACATGAAATCCGACCGGATGCTACCCGAGACGGAAAATCGGCCTCAAGACAGACTTGTGAACTCCCGGTAGCTCCGCTTCCCGTCGACACTGGTGTTTGTTACGACGGAAGCAGCTCGTTGGCGTACGAGATGTCATCCGACTAACAAACGTAACCCACTACCGGAGTACCAATGACGGAGCGTGTCAGCAGCATTGTCCAGCGGTTTCTGCTCGGCTGGCTGGTGCTGTTTTCCGCGATTGCGTTCTTCTGGCCAGAACTGTTCGGTCAGGATTCGTTCGATCCATTCCTTGCCACATTCGACAACCAGGCGTTGGGGCCGCTGATTTCGTTGACCATGTTCTGCATCGGTTGCCTGATCACCGTTGAAGAAATCGATGAGGTCTTTCGTCGCTGGGCCACCGTTCTCGGAGGGACGGCGATTCAGTACTCGGTCATGCCCCTGCTTGCGTGGGGCTGTGGCACTTTGCTGGGACTCGAACGGGAATATCTCATTGGAGTCATCGTCGTTGGCTGTGTGCCGGGGGCAATGGCTTCGAATGTGTTGACTCTTGCTGCTCGTGGAAATGTCAGTTTCTCAATCAGCCTGACGACCAGCGCGACACTGCTGTCGCCACTGATCGTACCACTGGCGTTTCAGCTGACTCTTAGCGCGTTCGTCGAAATTAATCCGCTGGACGAGGGACTCAATCTACTGAAGCGCGTTGTCGGTCCGGTCGTCGCAGGACATTTGCTGTGTCGATTCTGGAATTCTGCGGCTCGTGATGTTCAGGCACTTGCACCGATCGTGGCGAACACGACGATCGTCTGGATCATTGCTGTCGTGGTCGCGCTGAATCGAGATCGTCTGGTTGACGCGTTCTCGGGGCAGGCCGCCGGCGCCGGGGCCATGCTGCTGGCACTGCTGATCATCAACTTGCTGGGGTACCTGGCGGGGTACGGAGGGGGGCGCGGGCTCGGGTTGCCCGAGCCGATGCGTCGCGCATTGACGCTTGAAGTCGGTATGCAGAACGCGGGACTGGGGACGTTTCTCGTCCTCAAACTGTTCGAACACGAACCGGCTGCAGCAATTCCGACCGCGGTCTACACGTTCGGGTGCATGCTGACTGGAACGATGCTGGCTCAGTGGTGGGGGTGGAAAGATCGGCGAGTGGCAGGTGATGTGCCGGATGATGCAATCCAAGCATGATCTGCAGGAGTTCATCTCGGACTACAACAGCCAGTTACCGTCCCGATCACCCGCAGTACCAAACGATCCAGACCGCATGCAACGCGACGTCAACACGGTCCGCCGGACGGAACCGCGCGTGGGACGCAACGACGCATGTCCCTGCGGTAGCGGCAAGAAGTACAAGAAGTGCTGCCTCGGGAAAGACGGCTGACGTCAAATGGCGCATCAACCCGTGCCAGTTGCGCTTTGTTGATGTGGATACAAAACAAGCCCTGCGGGATCGAACCTTCGATTCCATCTGTGGCCAGACAAGTTCGCCTGGCACAGGTTGCTCGCAAGCAACCCACAGTCGGCGTTACCAGCTGCTCTGACTCGTTCCACTGGAGAACGAGCTGCCACCGCCGAAGCTGCTGCCTCCACCCAAAGAGCTTCCACTGCCGAAACTGCTGCTTCCGAATGAAGCTCCCATCCTGGACGAGTTGTGCATCATGCTCTGACGAGCTCGTCGCCGTCGTTCCTCGCGACGACGTTTCGCGTCGGCCCGGTATTGCGCCTCGCGAACTGCCGATCGTGCTGAAACCTCTGCCGCATCGGCGAGACGGATGGCTCCCTCATAGTCCTGGCGTTGCCAGGCGTTTTCGGCATCCGACAGCTCCGCGTTTGCGCGATAGAGATCGGCTCGGTAGCCTGAATCGTAAAAGCTTTGCGCGGAGCGGATTTCCCATTGGGCTTCGGCAATCTCCTGCTGCGCCTGTTGTGCAAGCCGAATGTCTGCCTGTGCCATCTGCTCGGCGCTGACGAGGTCGTCCCGGACCGTTTTCAGGTCGTCCTCAATTTCGGGCCAGTGAACGGGAACTGCCTCTGTGGCGCTCGCAATCTGTGCCAGTAGATTTCTCGCCCGCTCACATCGCTGGCTGGATCGCGGACGGTCTTCTGTGCGCGAAGTCAGAAACTGCTGGACGCGATCTCCCAGCTGCCTCACCTGCTGCAGTTCCTCAAGACAGCGTCCGCGCGTTGCAGAGAGTTCGTTCAGTCGCTGACCGACTGCGAGGAGTCCGACTCCCAACTCAGTCAGCTCCAGTTGCACATTGCGGAACAGCGTTGCCGCTCGAACGTAGTGTTGAGTCTGCTGGGAGCTTGCCTGAATTGCGTCGCCCAGCGACTGTTCGCAACGTTCGAATACCTGTTTTGCCGTTTCTTCGACACCCGTCAGCCCGGACCACGTGTCTTCGGCGAAGTCCCGGCCCAGTTCGTCGAACTGCGTGTGTACTGTCGGCAATTTTCCACGCAGTCGATCCATCTCGGCCGGGCGTGCGTGTGTTTCCGACAGGCAGAATTCCCGTTCTGCAATCTGTGTTTCGATCAACGAATCGGCATGTGCAACCAGCTCGATCGCTGTATGAAGATGATCGGCGGCCATGTCGACCGCTCCTTCGTTGAGCAGCTTGCGGCACTCGGACAGATGATGTTCTGCCCGCGGGTAGATGGGTCTCGGATCGACGCCCTCCTCGCAGAACAGGAAGCCATCATCGCGACAGCCCTGGTCTTTCATACGGACATCCTGCAGCTTCTCACTCAGTTCGACAGTGCCGTCGTGGATCTGAATGACTCGTTCGGTCCATTGACCGAGAGCTCGAACACCACCCAGCAGGTCCGTCAATGTCGACTCCGCCCCGATCGGATCGGCCGTGAGTGCGGCCTGGGCTCCGTCGCGCACTTCAGAGACAGAACGACAGTCACCGTCGTACGGTGAAGTCGATAGTTTCGCTGCTCGAATTTGTTTCAGTTGACCGTCAAGTTTTTCGACCAGTTCGTCGACTTGCGTGAGCACTGCCGTCGCAGATTCGTGTGCGTTTTCGAGTTGGTCGAGCACGGTTGCGCATTCATCCCATGCCGTGTTGATAACCACGTCCGCACTGGACTCCGAAATCATACGTGAGCCTGCAACAAGTCCGGAGCTTGTCAACCATGATTCATCGTGCAGAGCGTTTTGTGCTTTGTCCCGCGTCTCGCACAGTCTGAGCCATTGCTTGCGGCAGCTTTTAAGAGCGTCCTGGGCCGAGTCGTAGGTTTTGAGCGTGGCGCCGCGCATCGGCTCCTTGAAGTCCTCGTCCGTGTACGGCAGGTTCTTATGCAGTTCCTTGAGCCCATCCAGAGTTTCATCAAGCGATGATAGACGCTCCGAGAATTCCGCAATCTGACCGGTCAATCTGTTGCGACGTTTGACGTGACTCACTCGCAGAATAACCAGAGCGAGCACGAAGAGACCGGTGACCGAACCCAGGACAATCAGCGGTATGGTCGTCGTCATGAAATGATGTTCGGCTTGCGATTCGTCGAGCGAGTTCTGAATCCGCTTGAGACTGGTTGTGGCTTTCTTGAGTTGGACGAGAGTCGCGTCGTAGTCCAGTCTGTCATCACCCAAAACAGCGGGGAGTTTCAACCTGGTGACCTGGTTCGTCAGGATTGTTGTCGAGACCCCATCAGCATCAGCAACTTTCAGTGCTTCCTCGACCTTCTGATGGAGCGTTTGAAGTGCCGATCGCTGCTTGCGGACGTTTTCGTGCTTTCCCGGAATCCGAGCCAGTTGCCTCTTCAAACCGACCATCGAATTCTGTAGCCCGGCGATTGCCACCATGGCAGCATCGGGAATTCGGTTTGCCTGCTCAGCGGCGCCGTGGATGGAATCGGCCAGCCGGGTGGCTGCTTCGAGCGGCTCGGTCACTTTCATGCCGGCTTTTCCGTGCTCAGCAATCGTCTCATCGATCGAGTGCAACACATCCTGCAGATTCTTCAGCTCAGAGACGGCACGTTCCTGCGTGGCATGCAGATTCCGCACGCGTTCGAAAGCCTGATGGACTCGCGTGTGTGCCGCATTCGCGAGACTCTGAGCGCCTGCGGGGTCCGTCTGAATTCTGGGTCGAGCCTGCGCGATGAGATGAGCCGTTTGTT
This sequence comes from uncultured Planctomycetaceae bacterium, assembly GCA_964431285.1. Classification (GTDB taxonomy): domain Bacteria; phylum Planctomycetota; class Planctomycetia; order Planctomycetales; family Planctomycetaceae; genus CAUZFZ01. The sequence continues at coordinate 10,005 of CAYSJO010000459.1, read as the reverse complement.
CCGCCTCAAGCGTCAGCTCCGACAGGTCGAATGTTGAATCGGCTTCCTTATCCAACTGACTGAGCAGGGCCGCATGCAGGGTTTCGGCATTCGCCACCGTGGCGGCTGCATTCTGTCGAATGTTCTCCAGCCGTTGCCGGGCCAGGGCGGTCCTGCGTTCGGCAGCCTTGTCCTGGTCAACGATGAACTTTTCCAGAGCATTCAGCAGCGAGATCAGCCCCTGCCGGTAATTGCGCGACTTGGCATACCGAATAAAGTGCGGCTTCACGAGCTGGCGATCGATCGACTGACCACGCAACCCGTATTTCTGTTGCAGTTCCGTTCCGGCTCGTACGGAGAGCTGGCGATTCCGCTCCGCAAGGACGATGACGACAGAACGTTTCCTGTCGAAGTCGATGCGGCTGCGTGAGGCTTTCTGTGTCCAGCTGCGGTGCAGTCGGTCCGTGTAGTTTTTCGTAGCCCAGTCACCGGAGCCTGATGACTGCACAACAACGACGTAGTACGTCTGATCCGAGTCGGCTTCGAGTTTCGAGATTTGGTCGACGACCGATTTGTAGACGTTGTTGACGGCTGAAACGTAGAGCCGATTTCCGGTGAACTCCGGGATTCTAGTCTGAGCATCGACCATCCGGGCGAAAGTGCAGATCGTAGATAAAGTGAGCACGTAAACGATGGTCAGTCGTAATCGGCGAGTTCCTGCCATGCGCACGTTGCTCCTCTGAATCAAGTCGTCAATTTCAGTCGCAGTTTCCGTCCGGGCGTCGGAAACGCAGAATGGCACGTCCGGCTCAAATCGCCAGTGCCGAGACCTGCCATACAGTTGCCCGTCTCCACGCGCCACCAGATCGTCGAACGATCAGAAGCCGGCAGCGCGGCCATGTTTACGGGAATCACTGTGCGCGGTCAGTCCATCGGACAGTCTCGCGGCTGACTGGCAGACTGCCAGTTTGTTTCGCAACCGAACTTCGTGGCCGAGTTTTTCAAGTTCCGTCCGCACTCGATCGTGCAGCGGATCTTCGACGTACAGAGTATCTGGTTGCCACTGATGGTGAATGCGGGGAAGCTCGACTGCACGACTCGGGCTCATGCCAAAACGCGTCATATTCAGTAGAACCTGGAGTGCCGTGCTGATGATGCGAGGTCCTCCTGAAGCACCAGCGACGTATACCGCTTTGCCGTCGCGAACGAGAATCGTCGGCGTCATGCTGGACAGGGGCTTCTTGCGCGGTGCGACGGCATTTGACTCAGATTGAATCAGGCCGAAAGCATTGGGAACTCCGGGACGCGCAGCGAAGTCGTCCATTTCATTGTTGAGCACGATGCCGTACTTCGGTTCGACTACCCAGCTTCCGTATGTTGTGTTGATCGTCTCAGTGCAGGCGACTGCGTTGCCCTGCGCATCGATGATGGAAAAGTGTGACGTACCGCCATCGTCCGGGGCTCGGAATCGACCATAATCTTCTGGCTTGCCCGTGTGATTCAGATTAATGCGAGCGGCCAGTTGCTCGGCGTAGCGCGGACTGATCAGCGTCTCCACCGGAACGTCAGCGAAATCAGCATCGCCCAGAAACTCCGCCCGGTCCGCGAAGGCGTGCTTCATCGCTTCGGTCAGGATATGCAGATACGCCGGCGAGTTGTGGCCGAGGCTCTCGACGCCCTGCCTGACGTGCTTCTGTTCGAATGACCGCAGAATGTTGAGGCACTCCAACAGGGCGATTCCGCCACTTGAGGGTGGCGGCATCGTGACAACGGTGAGATCGTCCAGGGTGCCGGTCAGCGGACGCCGCTCAACAACGTCCATTTGTCGAAGGTCATTGAGGGTCATCACGCCGCCGCTTGACCGAACCTGTTTGACGATTCGTGCGGCAACATCGTCGGTGTAGAAAGCGTCCCTTCCGTGGTCTGCAATCAGCTCCAGGACGTCAAGTTGAGGAGATGTTATTCGGGATCCGGCTGCTGGTTCCTGAGCGATCGCATAACGGTCGCTGAGAAACGGGAAACGCTGTCTTCGTCGTGGTTCGCGCAGGCTTCGGAAGATTGAAGTCCGAGAGCTGACTTCCTGCTTGTCCAACAGCACTCCAACTTGAGCCATACGGATGGCCGGCACGAGAACTCGGGGCAGACTCATCGTGCCGTATTCCTTCAGCGCATGGCACAGGCCAGCAATATGTCCTGGCACTGCCACGGCGAGGCCACCTCGGCGGCTTGCATCGGGGGGCAATCCTGCCTTGAGGTACATGTCCCGGTGCGCCGCTAATGGAGCGCGCTCGCGGTAATCGAGTGCGATGGACCGCTGCTTCGAGGCGTCCCAGATGACCATGAATCCGCCGCCGCCGAGCCCGGAACTCGCAGGTCGCAGTACAGACAAGGCGAATCCGACGGCCACAGCCGCGTCGACAGCATTGCCCCCATCCTGCAGAATCTCGACACCGGCCTGGCTGGCCAGCGGATGATCGGCAGCGACTGCAGCGTGCTTCCAGAGATTTGGGCTCTGGTCTGCCGCTGAGGCAGAGGCACCAGCAACCGCGATTGCCAGCAGTACATGGAAACATGACTGAAATCGACGTCGCTCGCTCGACGTTGAACTAATGGCACGACGCTTCACATCGGTATCTGTTGCCATGATGGCGCCTTTGGATTCCAGAGAATCGGACGGTCCGTCGAACCGCACACACAGGAAACGGCGGGATTTCATTCGATCTACTTTCCTGCAGCGCCGTGTAAGGCTTAACGGCATTGATTCTCAGGTTTTTGGAAGTCTCTGGTCGTGACTCGCCGAAGTGTGTTAAGACTCGTCTGCGGTTGCTGGAGAGCACCCACTTTTTCCTGTTTCTGACGCCACAAGTCCAAGTGTGATCAGCTCTCTGCGGGCCTTGAGTTTTGAAACCATGTCTCTCCCGGTGATGCGATCCATGATCGCTCGCCGCCAGAAACGGTTTGGAATCAGCCCGTATGCAAGACCCGATGCCGGGGACACTTATGAGTGTCACTGTTGTCGCCCCCGATGGCGAGGTCAGGATGCGTCGCGAGTTCCATCCCCGCGACTCCATCTCCATTGGCCGTTCGTCCGAATCGGACATCGTGCTCAAGGGTTTTGGCAGCGGAGTCTCGCGATGCCATGCAGTACTGCTGTTCGATGGTCACGCCTGGGAATTCTACAACCTCGGCGTCAATGGCACGTACGTTGATGGCCACAAAACCGACACGCTTGTGATTGAGTCGAAGGCAGCTGTCCAGCTTGGAAAACGCGGACCAATTCTGCGTTTTGACGTGTTGGGACAACCAGAGCTTGATGAATACGTGCTGTCCGACCCGGATGACGATATCACGGTCTGGGTCAGGCAACTCCGCGACGGTAACGAAGACGCCGCCCGGCACTTGTGGGAACACTACTGCGATCAGATCGTTGATGTGGCACGCCGTACAATGAAGCGTTCGTCGCGGCGAACCTACGATGAGGAAGACGTCGCGGTTGAGTCATTCAAGCATTTGTTGTCCGGAATCCGTGCTGGTCAGTTCAACGAGTTGGAACGTCGCGAGCAGTGGTGGCGGTTACTGATGGTCATTACGTCGCGCAAAGCTGCGGCCATGATCGAAAGCGACCGTCGTCAGAAACGCGGCGGTGGCGAAGTCCGCGGCGACTCAGCAGTCCTTGGCGAAGATGACGAAGGGCCAACCGAGGACGATGCCCGCGTCGATCTAGACTCTAGCATCGAGCGCGACGGCTTTGACAAGCTGCCTTCTGAAGGCGCTGGGCCGGATATTCCGGCCATTGTCGCGGATGAAACACAGAGTCTGCTGGACTCACTGGCGGACAGCACGGCCAGGCAGATCGTGTTGCTCCGACTGGAAGGCTACACGCAGGAAGAAATCGCCGCGCAACTGAAATGCAACGTGCGGACGGTCGAACGGCGGCTGAATCAGATTCGCGAGTTGTGGCAGCGAAAAGTCGACTCGCCCGAATAGCGGTGCGGCCTTCGACAGCTTCGGGCAGGTACGTTAACTTCCCCGCCTCGATTGCTGGGACGTACCAGTCCGTCGATATTTCCTCACGCTGCTCCCAAAGTACGGTCGAATGCGAATCGGAGAGATCTACCGTGAACTGCCCTTCGGTCTGTCGATCGAAGTCTTTCCACCGAAAACGCAGTCCGGCGACGATGCGTTGTTCGAAACGCTGTCGAGAGCGGCCCGGTGGAATCCGGCATTCATTTCCTGCACGTATGGCGCTGGAGGCACGACGTCGAAGCGAACGATCGAACTGTGTGCCGCAATTCAGAATGACGTCAATCTGACTGCAACAGCCCACTTCACGTGCGTGAATTCCACCCGGGATCAACTGGTGCAGTGGCTTGATGAAGCCCGCAGCCGCGGCATTGGAAATATCATGGCGCTGCGTGGCGACCCTCCGTCGGGTGAGACGGAATTCGTTGAAGTGGAAGGCGGATTCCGGCATGCCAGCGAGCTTGTCTCGCTGATTCGTGAGAACTTCCCCGACATGGGGATCGGCGTGGCGGGCTACCCGGAAAAGCACCCGGAAGCGACTGATGCGGCGACCGATCTGCTGCACCTGAAGCGAAAAGTCGAATGCGGTGCTGACGCTGTTTTCACGCAGTTATTCTACGAGAACACACATTTCCTGCGATTCCGCGACCAGTACGATCAGGCCGGCATCGATCGCCCGTTAATCCCGGGCATCATGCCGATTACCGAGTTCGCTCGTATCAAGCGGATCATCTCACTCTGCGGAGCCGCATTTCCGGAGCAATTGGCCGGGAAACTGGAGGCAGCTCAGGATGACAAGACGGCCCAGTTTGAAATCGGTGTGGAACACGCGATTGCTCAGTGCCAGGAACTGTTGGAGCAGGGTGTCCCGGGAATCCACTTTTACGTGCTGAATCGTATGGATGCCTGCGACCGCATTCTCGACGCGATCAACCTGCCTGCAGGTGTGGGAGGGATCGGAAATCGCACGTCCTGACTCAAGTTCGTCCGCCCGTCGGGCCGCTGTGGTCGTCCTCCTGATTCTTGCCGCCGTGTTCGCTGCTTCTGCCTGGTCGTGGTCGAACGACGGAGTCGTGCGAGAGATCTTCAACTCGGAGCAGACACCGGCCGAGAAAGTCTCGGCGATTCGAACCTTCTTCGATGGACTCGGCCCGTGGGCTCCGCTGGCGTACTTTCTATGCGTTGTTGTGGAAGTGATCGTTGCACCGATCCCTGGAGCCATGCTGTATGCACCGGGCGGACTGATCTTCGGCGGATTTGTCGGCGGACTGCTGTCGCTGGCCGGGAACACGACGGGTGCGGGGATTTCGTGCTGGCTGATTCGCACACTCGGTGGTCAGCGACTGAGTCGGCTGCTTGACGCTGACACGGTCAAGGGTCTTCAGCAGAGACTGCACGACCGTGGGTTCTGGGTCGTGCTGCTGCTGCGAATTAACCCGCTGACGTCCAGCGATCTGGTTTCCTATGCGGCCGGACTGACGCGCATCCCCATCTGGCACGTGATGCTGGCCACCATGTTCGGTATGGCTCCGTTGTGCTTCGCGCAAGCCTGGCTGTCTGCGGAGTTCTTCGCAGTGTTCCCCCAGATGATCTACCCGCTGGCTATCGCGGGGGGCATCTATCTTGCTGTCGTCCTTTGGGTGATCCGCGGACTGTTTCAGACGGCTGTGCCGGAACCAGCAACCAACCGTGCCGAATCTGATTGATGATTGATGATTGTCGATTTCCGAAGGTTTGGTCAGGACATAGGTGGCGCTTCCAGTTAATGCCCAGTCCCGACACTTCGCCAATCGCTACTCATCATTCGACAATCATCAATCAACTTTGCCGTCTGATTCTGCGACACATGGCCGTACCACGACGGCTTTAAGGCTAGAGCATTTCCAGAGTTGGTTTGCAGTAGACCTATCCGACTCGAAACCCCCTCTCCTAACCCTCTCCCCAGCGGGGAGAGGGAACTCGTCTGACTGGTTCCCTCTCCCCGCTGGGGAGAGGGGTTTATACTGAAGGCAGATTCTGGAACTGCTCTAATGGCTGCCGTAAGTGCCGTCGTCTTTGTCCTGCGACATGGGCGGGAAGTTCGCGTAGTCCTCCTTTGTCGTCGTGTATTGAACTTCCAGAACGTCGAACAGTGTTTCCAGATGGTCCGACCTGTCCTCGCTGATCTGCTGCGGATTGTGGTCGCGGAAGTACTTGCTGATTGCTGCAGTCGCGGTATCTATCTCGCTGGCCGATCGAGGAAAGAACTCCGGCCTGACACTCGTGTCTTTGGGTGGTGGCAACATTTTGGCGTCGGCCCTGGTGACCGGGTATTTCAGGTTTCCGGTCCATTTCTGGCCGGTCAGTAGTAAGTGCTCGTCGACCGGGACGCCTCGAATTCGGGCGTCGTACAACAGATAGATATTCTCGACGGCCCGCTTCGAGCGAATCGGCGGCATGTCCCGCTCCTGCCACACCGGATGGGCCGATCCAAATATCATGTGGTCGAATCGCCGGAGCCGCGCGGGTAACCAGGCATTGAAGCCCGCGATACCACTGTCTCCTCCGGACTCGTTTCCTCGTGGCTTCCAGAAGACGTTGTAATGACACGAGTGATTCGCACCCTGAAGAACGGCGCTCCAGTAATTACCCGAGCAGAAGTTACCGGCAATGGTTGCGCTGACCGGCGCATGCCAGCAATGAAACGCATAGCCTTCGCCGGCAACGATTGTATTGCCCAGCACGTGCAGGTTGCGGCTGTTCCACGGCAGGTCGTGGCGCGCACCACCGGCCATATACATGCTGTGCCCGTGAGTGCCGCGGCCCTGGTGGACCATGCGGTTGTCCTGAAACAGCCAGTTGTAGGCCGGCCCGCCCGCGAATCCCTGCGAGTATATAAAGGTGCAGCCGACGATTTCGCTGTTCCACGAGGAATAGCTGCCGCCGCCGCCTTTGTGGGCATTGCTGAAATCTCCGCCGATCCAAAGCCCCTGTACGCTGACGTTGTCCCCCAGCGACCAGGTCGGTGCGAGGAACTCGTCATTAGCCGTGACGACCACGCGTCCGGTTCGAAACGTTGGATCCACCGCGCGAAAGACCGTCTTTATGTCTTCGTTTGGCCCGGACGGGCCGAAACGGCCATCGAACTGATACAGCCCCGGCGAGACGTTCACGATAGAACCAGGCGGTACCGTGTCTCGCGCGTGAGTGATCGACTGCCAGGGTTTGTCCTGGCTGCCTGGTCCACCATCGTCGCCCGCTGGAGAAACCCAGAATTGTTGCACTGCTTTCACGAATGGATTTTCGATCGGGCGATAACCCGGATAAAAAAAGCCGCGTTCCGAATCGGCGTGTGCCACCGCGCCGAACGCCACGACGGCTGTCAGCGACAGGACGGATCGGCTGACAGACATGATGTTTCCAGACATGAGATTCTTCCGTGGTCGGGCATGTGGATTTTCGTTTGAAACATAGAGGCACAGAGTTCACGAAGACGGCGGTTTGTGAACTCTGTGTTCTCCGTGCCTCTGTGTTTCAAACAGGACCAGACCGGATTGGGATGGACGACAGGATATTTCTATCCTGGATTTCTTCTATTCTTCGTTACCTTCCGTCGAACCGAGTGAGCAGTTCACTCGATCGCGGCTGGCCAAAAGCCAGTTCGCGGCAGTCACAACTTCGGAATAGACAGGTCCACTGGACAGCAATCAAGTCAGTTTGAGAAACGGACCGATTGGTCGGACATCGCGATCGGCAAAAAAGCCAGAGTCGGTTCAAGATGGAGGCATCACTTGGGCAGCAAATCACTGATTGGAATCGTGAAGAAGGGTCGCAGGGCATTGGCGAAATGGCGACGTGCCAATCCCGATGGTCTGCTGAATCTTTCGGACGCTGACCTGCAGAACGTCGACCTGCGCGGCGCGAATCTCAAACGGGCGGACCTGACCGGCACCGATCTGAAAGGTGCTAATCTTGTCGGAACGAACTTTACCGAAGCCGACCTCACGCGGGCGGATCTGCGCGAAGCCAAACTGGTCAAAGCGGATTTCTATAACGCGCGGCTGTTCAAGGCGACGTTTGCCGGCTCCGATTGCAGTGGAGCCTATCTGCGACGAACCGAAGCCGTGGAAGCCGATTTCTCCGGGGTCAACCTGACCAAGGCCGATCTGGTCGAGATGAATCTCAGAAACGGGTCGCTCGCCGAAGCGACTTTGATCGGTGCGGATTTGAGTCGCTCGCGACTTTCCGGAGTCGACATTCGCGAGGCCGTGCTCGGCTGGACCGTGCTGGGTGATGTGGACCTGACTCAACTGGTAGGGATCGATCAGTTGGAGCATGTGGGGCCGAGTACGATGGGACTCGATACTGCGCGGCTGTCTCACGAGCGGCTGCCCGAGTCCTTTCTGCAGGGATGCGGTGTGTCGGAAAGTGTCGTCCAGCAATGGGAGTCTCTGTTCGGTCACCCCTGTGAGAAGATTCCGTGCTTTATTCGCTTCGCACCCGACGATTCATCGTTTGCGAAAAATGTCTTCAAAGTTGGTCAGAAGAAGGGACTCAGATGCTGGCTCGACGAAATGCCGAAAGATGCTGCGAAACGCAGGAGTCGCAACTCGCCGACAACCTACGAAACCAATGAACGCGTGCTGTTCTGTGTGTCGAAGGCGTCGCTGGAGAGCTGGTGGGGACACGACGAAATCGAGCGGATTCAAAACCGGGAGAAGCAAGCGAAAGAAGATACGGGTCGTGACGAGCGGCTGTTCTTCCCCTTGAACCTGGACGGATTCATGTTCAGTGGTGACTGGAACCACCCGCAGGAGAAGCAGCTTGCGAAACTGACAATTGACTTCGTAGGCTGGAGACGGAACAAAGAGAAGTTCGAGCAGGAAATGACGAGCCTCATTCAGCTGATGATGGGTGACAAAGCAAACAAGAAGAAATAGACATCGCGCGCCGCTCGATGTCCGCCCTGGCACACGAATCATGCAATCAACCCGACGCAGCTTCTTTCACAACATCTCGGACGGGCTGCACGGGGCCGCCCTGGCGTGGCTGTTCAGTCGCGATCTGTACGGGGGATCGGACCTGCTGGCAGCCGACGCGCATGCAGCGCCGCACCGTCGCAGCTTCGATTTACGGCCGAAACAACCGCATACAGAACCGAAAGCGAAGGCCGTAATCCAGCTGTTTATGCAGGGCGGACCATCGCAGGTGGACCTTTTCGATCCAAAGCCCGAACTGGACCGAAATCACGGCAAGTCGATCCTTAAGGACATCGCCAAAGACCTGTCTTCGCCGGATTCGGCCGGCGGGCTGATGCGCAGCCCGTTCAAGTTTGCTCAGCACGGACAGGCTGGAACGCAGGTTTCTGAGCTGCTGCCCAACATCGCCGAACACGCGGATGAACTCGCCGTGGTCCGTTCGATGTTCAATACCCATCAGAACCACGAACCCGCTCTGTTCAAGATTCAGTCCGGGAAACTGATGCCCGGTCTTCCGTCACTGGGCTCGTGGGTGACCTACGGTCTGGGCAGTGAGAACCAGAATCTGCCGGCCTACGTCGTGCTCGATTCCCCCGACGGTCGCCTGCCGGTCAATACAGTTCAGAACTGGCAGTCGGGCTACCTGCCGCCGCTGTATCAGGGCACGCGAATGCGATCCCGCGGCACGCCAATTCTGAATCTCAAGCCTGAAACCGAAGAACCGTCAGAAGTCGAGCGCCTCAGTCGCGACCTGCTGGCAAAGCTTGACCGGATTCATCAGCGCAAGCGGCCCGGCCAACTGGAACTCGACGCCCGCAGCGCCAGTTACGAACTGGCCGCCCGCATGCAGATCTCCGCCAGCGATGCACTCGACGTCACCCAGGAAACGCAGGAGACGCTTGATATGTACGGCGTCGGTGGCAAAGAGACAGACGGCTACGGTCGGCAATGTCTGCTGGCACGACGACTGGTTGAACGCGGCGTGCGCTTCATTCAGGTCTTCACATCGGGGCAGCGGTGGGACAACCACAGCAGCATCGGCTCG
>CAYSJO010000458.1:0-7139 GCA_964431285.1 uncultured Planctomycetaceae bacterium | reverse complement strand
GGCCCCGCCACTGGTAGTCGGCAAGGGCGTTGCCGTGCCAGCACCTCCGGTAGTCCTGGACACTGTTGGTCCCGGTGCGTCGCCCATGGTGCTGTACACAAATTCAGCTCCGCCGACTAACGCCGGCACACTGTCGGCCATGACCCCGCAGCCGACCGTGGCGTGGCAGAACACGACAGTTCCACCAGCTCCGGTTCCCGTCACGCAGACTCACGTGTACGCACTACAGCCGCAGACTTACACGCCGACGTATTACTGGTACTACTACCAGCCACCTTATCAGGTGCAGTGGTACGCACCCGTTCCTGTGTCCGGGTCTCAGTGGGCTCCGGGGCCGGCAGGAACAGGCGGCGGACGTGGATCATCTGCCGGCTACTTCGGACCGATGTCCAACGCCCGTGGCGAAATGGGACACGTCCGTTATCCGTACTACAGCTACCGTCGCCCGTGGTACTACCCGGGACAGCCAAGCTTCAACGTGACGATCGACGGTCCGGTGTGGTAAGAGTCGACCCGTCAAGCGGTGACAGCGCTATCAGCCGCCCGGAGTGATACGATTCACTCCGGGCGGCTGTTTCGTTGATGCCGCTGCGCTGTTCCATCACGGATGAATCAATGACACCGGACGCTTCACTGAATCCGGACGCGGCGTTTGACATCCTGCTCAAGGACCTCAACCCGCAGCAACAGCTCGCTGCCGCTCACGGTCTGGAACCACTGTTGATCGTGGCGGGGGCAGGCACGGGGAAAACGACCACGCTGACGCATCGCGTGGCTTCGCTGATTCACTCGGGTATCGACGCACGCCGTATTCTTCTGCTCACGTTCACTCGCCGAGCCGCCGCGGAGATGTTGAGCCGTGTGGCCGCATGTATCCGACGTGTGCATGTCGCATCGCGTGACCAGCCAGGATCAGGCCAGAACGTCCAGAGCTCGCTTTGGGGTGGGACGTTTCATGCGATCGCCGTCCGACTCCTCAGACAGCATGGACGGATCATCGGCCTGGATCCAGGCTTTACCGTGCTGGATCGTAGTGATGCGGAGGACCTGCTTGATCTGATTCGTGTCGAACTGAAACTGGCCAAAGAAAAGCGACGATTCCCGCTGAAGCAGACCTGTCTGAGCATCTACAGCCGCTGCGTCAATGCGCAGGTCAAACTCAAGCCGGTGCTGGAAGACGCCTACCCGTGGTGTCTGGAATACGAAGACGATCTGAAGCGAATCTTTCGCGGCTATGTCGATCGGAAAGAAAGGCTGCAGTGCCTGGACTACGACGATCTGCTGCTGTTCTGGAAGTCACTGGTCGCCGATGGTTCCGGAGCCCGGGCGGTCTGCAAGCAGTTTGACTGTGTGCTGGTCGACGAGTATCAGGACACCAATCTGTTACAGGCAGAGATCCTGCAAAACCTGTGTCCGAATGGCCGAGGAATGACCGTTGTTGGCGACGATGCGCAGTCCATCTACTCGTTCCGAGCAGCGACTGTGCGCAACATCCTGGACTTTCCTCAGCAGTTTCCCGGCACGACAACGATTGTGCTCGAAGAGAACTATCGCAGCACTCAACCGGTGTTGGATGCAGCCAACTGCGTCATTGCCGAAGCCTCTGAGCGTCATCACAAAGAACTGTGGACCAGCCGTCGCGGTGATCAACGTCCCCAGGTTGTGAGCTGCCAGGACGAGAACGAGCAGTCCGGGTTCGTCATCCGCGAAATCCTCGCACACCGGGAAAAAGGAATCGCGCTCCGCAACCAGGCTGTGCTGTTTCGAGCATCACACCACAGTCTGAATCTGGAACTCGTGCTGGCCGAGCAGAATATCCCGTTTTACAAGTACGGCGGACTTAAGTTCGCCGATGCGGCTCACATTAAGGACCTGCTCGCATTTCTGCGTCTGGCCGAAAACCCGCTCGATATGGTCTCTGCACTCCGTATCCTGATGCTGCTGCCCGGTATCGGTCGCAAGCGTGCAATGGAGCTGACCGATCAACTGCATGCGGCCGGCGGGAAGTTCGAACAATGGAACGACTGGTCACCGCCAAAGGCCACTCGCGGAATCTGGCCAGACTTCGTGGGCCTGCTGCTTCACCTCTCAAGCATTAAAGCGGGACGCAGAAGCGGCATCGAAGTGCCGATCGAACTCGACGCCGTTCGTAAGTTCTACGGGCCGCTGCTCGAAGACCAGTACAACAACGCACGCGAACGGCAGAACGATCTGGAGCAACTGGTTCACGTCTCGGCTCGCTACCCGAATCGGGCGGACTTCCTGACGGCCATCACGCTCGACCCGCCAGTCTCGACGCAGGACCTCGCCAGAGACCCACTGCTCGACGAAGATTTCCTGGTCCTGAGCACAATCCACTCGGCCAAGGGCCTGGAGTGGGATGCGGTCTACGTCCTGCATGCGACCGATGGGAATATTCCGTCGGACATGTCGACAAAAGATGAAGAGCAGATCGAGGAAGAGCGCCGCCTATTTTACGTGGCACTGTCACGGACGAAGGACCATCTCTACGTCTGTCACCCGCAGCGTTATTACCACGCCGGACGCCCGAAGTTCAGCGACAACCACAGTTTCTCACAGCTCACACGGTTTCTGACGCCTAAGGCCCGAGCCTGCTTCGACTGGCGATTGCCGGACAACGACGAGGCCATCACGCCCAGGAGTGATGCGCTGTCGGAGCTCAATCAGCGGTCCACTCGCAACGCACGCGACGACGCCCGCTCGATGTGGGACTGATTACTCTGAAGAATCGGCGACATCACCTCCGGACGACGAGGAATCGTCTGGCTCACTCGCGGCCGGTTCGACTTCCGCGGGTTGATCGCTCTGACGCCAGTCGGCAACTTCAGTCAATGCTGTGCCATCGTCGCTCCCCCTGAGCATGAAGTAAATGACCGTTGTGGCACACCAGAAGAACGACGGCCCGAACCCCGCAAGCAGCAGAGCAGGAATGTAAGTCCAGACGATCACGAATGCGGTTGGCAGCGTATCCAGCGACGACCTCGAAGTGGATGACTCATCCAGCCAGCCATTCCACCAGAGGTTCTCGAGCATTGGCGTATTTGCAACCGCATCGAACAGCGGCGGTCCAGATGAACCGGCGCCCGCTGAAATAGCCCATGCCGCCAGATAGAGCGTGGTTCCGATGAGAAAACTGACCATTGCCCATGCCACGACAAACACTGGAACCGACAGCGCGATCAGACCGAAGGCATACCACGGACGATCGAACCAGAATCCGATCGCGCGGCTGAGTCCGTCAAAGCCATCGCTGTCTTCCGTGCTGATTGCCGAGATCATTAATGGCCATCCAACCGCAACGCCAGTCAGCAACATGGCCATCAGGAATCCGAAAAAGACAGCCACGATCCAGAACACACTGATTATGTAATTGCCGGCCACGGGAATCAGAGACGCCAGCCAGGAGTCCAGTGCCATGAACCCCAACAGGCACAGAAGTCCGGCCAGTGGCAGGAACGGCGCGGTCAGGTAACTGAGGAACTGTCGTCCGGCGAAACGCCCCGCCTGACTGATACTGATACGCCGGTGCTGCGCGAACTGCAGTGCCGCCATTCTTGCTAGCGCACCTCCCGCCAACGACCAGACGAGCAATGCCCACAGCAATCGCGTCCACGCCCACGCGAGTTCCGGCCACGAACTGCCACTGCGCATGATCAACAGACCAGGCTCAATCACAGATCGAACCGGGCTGATCAGCAGCGTGACTCCTCTGTGGACGCACCTCACTGGCCATTGTGCTGGATCGCCGACTTCCCGGAGCCAGGTGGGCGTCCGCAGATAGTCAGACTGCAACGTTCCCGTCGTGGCTTCGGATGTCGGAGCAAACGGCAAACGCGCGATGAGACCGTCGCCCAGAATCAACACACACAATGCCAGCCCGCCAATCAGCATCTTTTTGGGATCAACAGCAAGTCCTGACGCGCGCAGCAGGTGCAGGCACGGAAGATTCGATGTCAGATCAATTCGGTTGTCCGTAGACATTAGCAGTTGATCTCTGAGACAGGACTCGGCAGGCCGGCATTAAAAACAGTCAGATTGTCCGCTGCCAGAGTCAGGACCCCGACAAAATACAGTATCGAACAATCGTCCACCCAGTCCGGGCATCGTTTGACAATGTGAGCGAAACTGTCTCACGTGGTGAACTCGTCAGTCGTCTGACCTTCAGGCTTTCTTCAAAGCCAAATGCCATGTCCGATTCAACGCTGGATGCCTCCTCCAAGGTGGCGTAAATGTCGTAGTCCTCAACGAAAACTACGACAATCTCGACGAGGGCACACTCAAGGCTGACAGTGATTTCCTGCTTGAGGCAGCAAACACTGTCGATCCACCACTTCTCGTGCTCGACATGTCGAACACGAAGTTCTTCGCGTCGGAATTTCTCGGACGTTTGTTCCGAGTGTGGCAGCGTTTGCAGAAGCGCAACGGCAAACTTGCCGTGTGTGCGGCTTCGGAAATGTGCAGTGAGATTCTCAGCGTCACCCGCGTCGATACGATCTGGACGATCACAAAAACCCGTGATGAAGCGATCGATCAGGTCAAAGCCTGACAATGGCGAATCAGGCAACTGGCTTCAGGAATCGGAACTGGCCGGGCGGGCAAAGATCATGCGGCCGGCGCTGCTCTGCAGGACACTGGTCACCGCAGCCTCGATGTCTTTACCCATCAGGTGGCTTGCCTGTTCGCAGACGACCATTGTCCCGTCATCCAGATACCCGACGCCCTGGCCCTGCGATTCACCTTCCCGTTGAATTTTGAGGTGCAGGGCGTCACCCGGCAGGTATCTGGGACGCAGTGCCGAGGCAACGTCGTTCAGGTTGATCACGTCGACCCCTTGGACGCTGGCGACTTTGTTGAGGTTGAAGTCGTTCGTGACAATCTGCCCGCCAAGGCTCTGGGCGGCCCGCACCAGTTTTTGATCGACAGACTTGCCCTTGCTGTCAGTTGATCCGCCTCGTTCGTCGACTTCCTGAACTTCGATTTCTGCGTGAGCGATGGCCTGCAGTTTGCTGAGGACATCGAGCCCCCGGCGGCCGCGGGTGCGGCGACTCTTGTCACTGCTGTCGGCGATGTCCTGGACTTCACGTAGAACAAAGCCGGGCACAAGCATCGAGGCGTCGATGATTTTCGTTTCCACGACCTCCACAATCCGCCCGTCAATCAGTGCGCTGCTATCAAGGATAAGCGGTCGGCCACCCTTGAGTTCCCTTGAGAATTCCACATAGGGAATCACAAACCGGAAGTCGTCTTTGGTCTGCAGCAGAAACGAGATGCTGAGGTACGAGAGAATGACGATCGCCAGGACATTTATTATGGCGGCCCAGGGGGCGGCACCCAGGGCGACCAGAACAGGGCCGAGTCCCAGCATCAACAGCCAGCCGAGCAGGATTCCGACGAGCAGCCCGAAGTAGATGGCCGAAATGTTCTCAATGCGCTTACGCCGAAACAGGATGTCGAGCACTGTGACGGCCTGCGTCGCAAATAGCAGCAAGAAGAATGTGGAAAGCGTGTTACGTGCAACGAAAATGGGCAGCAAATCCGACGAACTACGGACGTAAGCGGCGATCGCCCCCGCACAAATCATGGCGTAAAGAATACGAATGATGACCAGCAGCATAAGAAAACCTGGCTGATTTCAGATGGAAGGAGTGGTGGGAGTTTCCGCTGAGCTAAGACACTCGGAGGGAAGCTGATCGAAAATTCGGCCGTTGTGGGTGGGATGGATGTCAGCCGAAGGGGTGGCAGGCGGTTGGGGGTGTAGCGAGGTGAACTCGTCGGCATTTTGTGTCTGACCCCGCCCCACCTGCAACGCTGCGCGTTCAAACTTACGGAGAATTGGCCGAATTTGCAGTGACTACGGGTTCACCCCCCACGTGATTCTGTGACCCCTGATTGAATTACCGTCCAGTTCAGTTGAATCTTCGTTGCGAAATCTGGTGTTCCGGGAGAGAGCCTCAGACTGGAGAATCCAGACCGTCAGATCACTCCACCTGAATACGCAGGAGCGAATTAGTGCACGATCATCACGGGCACAGCCACGGCACAGCGTGCTCGCATTCGCATGGTGCGAGCAGTCGACGGCGACTGATGATCACTCTTCTTCTAGCGGCCGTGTACATGGTCGCGGAATTCGTAGGTGGTCTGATCAGCCATTCGCTGGCATTACTGGCAGATGCGGGACACATGCTGTCGGATGTCGCCTCACTGGCGCTCAGTTGTTTTGCCGTGTGGCTTTCGGATCGGCCTGCCGGGACGCAGCGAACATTCGGGTATTACCGAGCCGAGATTCTCGCGGCGTTGTTGAATGGCGCTGCTCTGATCGCCGTCGCTGTTTTCATTCTTGTCGAGGCCTGCGAGCGGCTGCAAAACCCTCCCGAAGTTCAGGGTGGCCTCATGATGGGCATCGCGGTTGGCGGCCTGATCGTCAATCTGGTGGGGCTCTTCATTCTACACGGCGGACGTAACGAGAACCTGAATATCCGCGGAGCATGGTTGCACGTGCTGTCGGATACTCTGGGAAGTGTTGCTGTGATCGTTTCCGGTATCCTCATCAGTCTGTATGGTTGGCACTGGGTCGACCCGGCGATTTCCATCCTGATCAGCCTGTTGATCGTGTATTTCTCGTGGCGTCTATTGGCGGATGCTGTCTGGGTTCTCATGGAGGGAGCCCCAAGTCGCATCGACGTCAACCGAGTTCGTCTGGCATTGAATGAATCACCGGGAGTCGCGGACGTGCACGATCTGCACGTCTGGACAATTGCCAGTGGGCTTGACTCGTTGTCGTGTCACGTCGTTTCCGACGAAAGTCGGACGCATGTCGATCTGCTGGAGTCCCTGCGTACGACGGTTCATCAGGAGTTTGGCATCGATCACGTGACGATCCAGATTGAGCCGACTGGTTTCGAGGAACGCCAGACGCCAGTGTAAACGTCGGAAGGGCGCGAGACTATTCTGCTCACCCAGTGGAGACCTAGTGGACCGTCAGGTCTCAATTTTCGGGTAGAGGCGTTTGAGTTTTGTTCTGGCTTTGGCAGTCGTGAACTGCCAGTCCACACCGGTCTGGGCATTGTTTCGTTAATCGGCCCCGGGCGTGGCGCGGGGCTGGACTTTAGACTCGCTTT
>CAYSJO010000457.1:0-25143 GCA_964431285.1 uncultured Planctomycetaceae bacterium | reverse complement strand
CGCTCCGTATAAATTTCGCCACATCCGCCGCGGGAAGTCTTCGAGTCGAACTTCAGGATGCGCAAGGCAAGCCACTGCCAGGCTTCTCACTCGATCATTGCGAGGAAATGTTCGGTGACTCGCTCGACCGCACCGTTCAATGGACACCGAAGGCCAATCTTTCCCCGTTGATTGGCCAGCCAGTACGAGTGCGATTCGTCCTGCGCGATGCCAATCTCTACTCATTTCAGTTCCGCCATTGACACTACGTCAACAACTCGTGCAATACCCGGCCCTCTTCCTGCAACTGGTAGGGACGGTTTTGACTGTCGATGGCCGACAGGTCGTGGATCCCCATTGTGTGATACACGGTTTTGGCGATGTCCGACGGGGTGACCCGGTCATCAGCCGGGTAGGCGGCATGTTTGTCGCTCGTTCCGTAAGTCTGTCCGCCCTGGATGCCTCCACCGGCCAGCAGATCGGTCAGACAGTACGTCCAGTGGTCGCGGCCCGCTCCGGCGAATCCGCCCGAGCGCGGATCGCCGATTTTCGGTTTGCGGCCCATTTCGCTCGTGACCAGGACCAGCGTGGAATCCAGCAGGCCGCGATCCGTGAGGTCTTGCAGCAACGCCGAAAAACACTGATCAAATTCGGGCAACAGCATTTTCTTGAGGCACTCAAAATTGTTGCTGTGCGTGTCCCAGCCGCCGGCACTTTTACATTTCAGCTCTTTAGCGCGGGCTCGGTCGGGCATCCAGTAGAGCGTCACGAAAGGCACGCCTGCTTCGACCAACCGACGGGCCAGCAGCAGCCCCATGCCGTTGATGGTTTGACCGTAGCGCTCGCGAACTGACTCTGGCTCGCGAAGCAGATTGAAGGCTTCCGGGCCAGCCGATGACAGCAGAGAGAACGCACGATCCTCATGCTTGTGCCACGTCTGGGTCTGGCGATGCTGGTCCAGATCGCGTCGTGACTGATCGAGTTCATGCAACAGTGAGCGACGATGCAGCAGATCGTCCGCGGTCAGGTCTCCTTGCAGCACCAGCGCGGGTGCCGCAAAGTTGAGTGGCTCTTCGACCTTGCCGTAGAGAAACAGTGGATCGTGCTCGACTCCCAGACGCCCCGCGAATTGCCCCGCGCGGAGATCGGCCGGTCCGTCAGGAGTCCAAGGGTACGAGATAGCGTTCGGCAGCACGCCACGCCGGGGGATTTTCGCCGCAACAACCGATCCGATAAATGGCCAGTCGTCACGCTGCTGTCGCCGTTCGGCTGGGACAAAGATCGTGCTGGGGTCGAGCTTGTGTCCCGTCAGGTGGTAGTAATAGCCAAGGTGCGAATTTGTCGGGTCAGTTCCGTCGACTGAATTGACAACGGCCAGTTTGTGTGCCTGCTGAGCCGTTAACGGCAGGTGTTCGCACAATTGGATTCCCGGTGCCGAGGTCTCAACGGGCTGGAACTCGCCGCGAACCTCAGCGGGAGCGTCGGGCTTCATATCCCACGTGTCGATATGGGAAGCACCACCGGCGAGCACGATCATGATCGTCGAGCGGGCAGTCGCGGGCGTACCGGAAGATTCAGCTTCGGCCAGTGCACGGCGAGCCCCGCAAACCACAGGCACTCCGAGCAGCGAACTAGCCGACGCAGCAAGAAATTGGCGTCGCGGCGATAAGGCTCCCGTGCTGCGACCACGTGAATGGGGCCGAGTGTGGTCAGACTTCATGCTTCCGCCTTCACCAGCTACGAGCGTTGATCGGACCAAGAGTACTTAAAGCCAATGGCAATGATCGCAGAAACTGCGCCAAATGGCGCCTTCGGTCTGGCTGAAGCCAAACACAACGGCGATCCGAGTGCTTGAAACCGTCGAATCAACTGACCTCGCCACGCTCTCGGCGGAAGACGCATGGCGGCGTGGCTGCCTTAGTCGGGATGGTCCGCGTTGTCGACGGGGCGCAGTTATTTATCGGTTCGGGTTATCACACGGTCATCAGAGACGGCGATCTTTACCGCATGTATCACCGTGGCTCGGATCTAAGGGATCAGGACTCATTGTTTCCAATTTTGTCCACCGATGCCCCGAAACATCACCATGAAACAGTTTCGAATTGTTACCGCCGTCTGCGCATTCAGTCTTTCCATGGTGCAGGTGAAAGCCGAGGACCAGTTTCTCGTTGATAATGGAAAGGCTTACGCTGAAATTATCATCAGCGAATCTGCGGCGCGTTCGACGCGGTTGGCGGCGGCATCTCCGGCGCGCGGCTTCCAATCAGAGCCGAGCTTTCCGTTGATGTTCCGGTTCAGATCTACGTAGGCGAGAGCACGTACGCGGCGAAACTCGGCGTCACTGCTGATCGTCTCGAACACGGCGCTTTCTCCAAAATTGAGAGCTACATGAGTGAACATCCTAGGGTGCCATTTTACTCTTCGTGCGCCAATCGCCTCATCTCCACACGCGCTGGTTGGACAGGACTCAGATTCTTACTGCTGCTCGTTTATAAAACGAATCGAGTACAGATCGGCGTCTGTCAGCACAAACCGCAGACGGACTGGCTGGCCAGCGAACTGTTTGACGTCAGGGCCACGCTTCCACGACACAACCTGTTCGAGCTTGTCGCCGTAGATCTCCGGACAATCTGCCAGAGCATGGCCTGGCAGAGGGCGTCCATTCGCGTCCTGAAGTTCCACCTGAATGCTGCCAGCGGCTGAGGTGGAGAGGTTCAGAACCAATCGCATTCCGGTGAAGACAAGCGGCCGCGTCACGAATTCCCCCGCTTGGTAACCGGCATGCACCGACACGAGGCCGTCGACCGACGCGCGCACCAGAGACAAGCGGCCCGTCGCTATCGGGCAGGAGAAACCTCCGAACGTGTCATTCGAGACCGATTCGGTGGCGATTCGCATCTTGTTTTCCGAGATGACTTTCCTGGACAGCGTGCCCGGCGGGGCATTAGGAAATGCCTGTCGTCGATTTGGTTGTGGCGGAAAACGAACGATTGCCGAATCGCGAGTGAAGTGGGTTGACTCATTAGCCTGCGGCTCATTTCGTCGAGTGGTTGGGTTGTCAAACAATCGACGCTCTGTTGCCGCAGGACATGATGTGCGACACTGGACCCGCTTCCTCGCCCAGCTTGGATTGTGTCAAACAGTATCGACGTCTTGATTGACCGGAGAAACACGCGATGTCGGAATATGCTAACTATACCCTCGCGTCGGAAGACTACGACACAACGCGCATTCCCGTTGGTGTGGATACCATTTTGAATTGTCTTGCGCGAACCGGCGTTCCGCTCAGGGAACAGACTGTGCTAGAGGCCGGCTGCGGCACGGGGAATTACTTGCAAGCACTCCGTCCCCATCTGGGAAGTCTTGTCGGTGTCGACTTCAACGAAGGCATGTTGGCGCAAGCCCGCACGAAACTCGGCGGGGATGTTGAGTTAACTTGCGGCAGCATTCTGAATCTGTCCTACGAGGATCAGAGGTTTAATGGCGTGATCTGCAATCAAGTGATTCATCACTTCGACGAAGGGCCGGGCGAGTGCCGGCGGATGTCCATCGCCAGGCCCAGCCCCGTTCCTTCGTACATGCGCGCCATCGACGTATCGGCCTGCTGACGTGTCGGCCATGGGCGTGCGTGGTCGACCTGCCGCGTCGTAACCCTGCGTGAGTTGCGACATGGGAACACGTCGGATCGTCGCCGTCGGTCGAATCAGATCAGCCGTCATCTTCGTCTGTTCCGGGAACATGGCCTGATTCGAAAAGTGAAGGGGAGCCATCGTTACCACTTGACGGCGGAAGATCGCCGAGTCCTTCCAACATTCGCCGCAGCCAGCCAGCAGTCAAGAACCGCGCAGGACGCGCAAACTTTCAACGTTTGCAGTAGTACTGAGTTGCTGGACCGCCGTCTCTGTGATCTGTGCCTCAAATGGATTTCGCGCGCAAGTCGTGTATGTCTGACGATCTAATCGTCTTTCTTCGGCTGCGTGTCGTCCGTCGGTTGACGTCCTGCCTCACGAAGGGCTTTGCGGAGGATGAAATCGAGCTGACCGTTCGTGCTGCGCAATTCGTCCTCTGCCCAGCGGCGCAAGGCCGCCAGGATTTTCGGATCTGTCCGCAGCAGGAAGGATTCACGAGGCACGTGGGTCTCCAACTCACAGACCATCAGGCGATGCGGAAGAAAGCGTCCTGCCGACTCCGGCCCGAAGACATCAGTTGTATAACGAGCCCGTGTTGATCACTGGTTGCGTGTGTTTGTCACTGCATAGCACGACCAGCAGATTCGACACCATCGTGGCCCGCCGTTCGTCGTCGAGGTCAACGATGTTGTCCCGCTTCAAGTGGTCGAGCGCCATCTGGACCATGCCGACCGCGCCTTCCACAATCTGCGTTCGGGCCGCGACCACCGCTTGGGCCTGCTGTCGCTGCAACATCGCCGCAGCGATTTCCGGAGAGTACGCCAGGTGACTGATGCGGGCTTCAATCACATCAACGCCCGCCTTGTCCAGCCGCTCCTGAATATCACCCTGCAGTTGCTCGCAGACTTCAACGGTGCTGCCACGCAGTGAAATCTCGCTGTCCTTGCTGTCGTAGGGATGTCGACTGGCGAGAACTCGCAACGCTGCTTCGCTCTGCACGCGGACGAAGTCTTCATAGTCGTCGACCTCGAACATCGCCTCGGCCGTGTCGATGACTTTCCACACAACCACGGCCGAAATATCGATCGGATTGCCGTCTCGATCGTTCACTTTGGACGGCTTGCCTCCAGTCCGCGTGCTTTTCTGCACGACCTGTCCCATCTCGCCTTTCGTTTCCGGCGTTGATGTTGCACCGGTCTCGAAGTTGAGCACGCGGAGTGACAGCTTCTTTTTCGAATAGAACGGATTCACCCAGTAGAAGCCCGATGATTTCACCGAATCTCGATAAGCGCCAAACAGCAGCAGCACGCGCGAATCGTTGGGAGCCACCGCCATGAAACCAAACGGCGTCAGAATCCCGGCAAGAAACATCTCGAGCGATCCGAAGAACAGGATCGGGTCGAAACCGGTCCTGTCGGCGACCTGAACAAACCACACGAACATCGCGACACCGCCCGCAAGCAATGCCGGAAACACTGGCAGGGCGATCCAGCCACTCAGTGGGTGAAAGGGTTTTTCAGAAGTCATCGTTGCCAGCTCCCGTATCAGAGACGTGGATGATGAGTGATTTCATAATGATATTACTATGATATCTCTCGTCAACGGGTAGAATCTGCACGGGTTCAAATGGATGTCGAAAAAACTGGCGGTTTGTTGCCAACGGACGCCGCTGCAACTGGTGCAGCACTCACGCTCGCGCCAGCCGATAAGTTCGACAGGGAAACCCCTGAAATCCGGGATCAGGAGGCAAACGCCATGTCCCGGTCGGTTCGATGCCCCAGAGTCTCAAGTGAAACTGGACATGCGTGTTTTCGAGGGCCCACCATTGATCACTGTGACCGAACAGAATTCTGCCAGCCGGCTTCCCCGATCAGGCAACGAGTCGACCACCTTCACAGTGTTCGTGCAGTATCTGGACCGTTGGTTTCGCGGGTGCCGATTCGACACTCTGGAGGCGGCCACTGCCGAAGCTGTCGACAGTTTTCGTCGCAGTGGCTTGGGTGTCGAAGTGCGTGATTCGTCAAACAGGGTCAGATACCAGCAGGCCGCCGGGTTGACCGTGGACACCGAAGCCGAACTCACTTTGGTTTGAGGTGCTGAAGCAGCGCCGGTTCCCGATGCAGTCGGCTGATTTCCGCTGTGGACAGTGAGCGGTCGAAGACGGCCAGCTCGTCCATCTTCCCGATCAGGCTGACGGCGACATAAATTCCAGTCTGCTGCATGTCCCACCGCATGGCGATGTCGCGTTCGGTCAGCTCGCCTGCCAGTTTGCCGTCGATGTAAAGCGACGCGCGGCTGTCAGCTTTGCCAGTGTCAAACTGGCTCCAAGTGAATGCGATGTGATGCCACTCGTTTTCCTTGAAGCCAATCTTCGGGATGCGCACCAGTGGAGCTTGCGGGTCCGACTCTTTGATGGCTTTTTCACCGTCGGCCAGACCGCGAAACGCACCCAGTCGCATCGAACGCGGCTTCGAGTCCGGAAAGTCGTTCCAGAGTCCACCGTTGTGGGCACCGCGATGTGTGATCTGAATCGGATCACAGAATCGCGTGCGCAGCATGGTGTCCGGATTCGTCTGCAGCCAGTACGACACGGCGCCGTCCCAGCCATCCTTGGAATATGCGAGGTTGGATGCGGCCGGATAAAAGATTCGCCCACGGTTCGGCAGCACCTCGGTGGCTTCCAGAGCCCCTCCCACGTGTCCGTCCTTCGTGGATCGAAACGCGTTCTTCGGATAGCCATCTTTGAAGACCTGCTCGCCCTTCTTCTTCGGATTGTCAGACCGAGTTCGCAGCAGGGCAGCGCCGCGACTGAAATCGGCCTTCAGGGAGCTGTCGAACGATGCATAGAACGTGACAGCTTTGCGCAGCCGCTCATCATCTGCCCGACAATGACAGTTGCACAACATCTGAGACCAGAACGAAACAGATCGCAAACGAACTCGAAGCGGGTTTGAGCATGATGTTCTCCGCGATGTGTATTCCCGGGCATGATCCGTCCGGTTTGTGTCACTTCCAGACGGAACGCGCAGGGAACGGAATCAATCCGTGAGTTCTTTTCTGGATGTGTCCGGTGCCAGCAGGATGACCACGATGCCCACGGCATAAATGAACCCGGTGATCTGGCCGACGTCGGCATACCGACCTTCGAACTTCTCCCGCAGCAGGGCCGCCGAAACCAGCACACCAATGCCCGTCAGGATCCGGCCCCAGTTGAAACTCACACCGGCTCCGGTCGCCCGGACGCGAGTGGGAAACAGCTCGGGCAGACACAGCGGCAGCCAACCGAAGAAGAATCCACTGAAGAACCCCAGCGCGGCCATCCAGAAAATGAACTCACTCGGTTCCCAGGCGACGAAGCCAAGGTTCAACGAGAAGAACGCTTCCTTGCTGGAAGGGTCGTCAATCCGGAACAGGAACTGCGTGCAGGCCAGAGCACATGCGCAAAGAATGCCGTAGCTCAGTTTCCTTCCGACCATCGCGGCAATGGCTCCTCCGAGCAGACTGGTAATGGAACCGGTCAACGATCGAGCGATGGTACCACGCGACTTCAATCCGGGATCGGGCTTCGGCTTTTCAGCGTCGGCCCCAGGTGGTCCTGGCGAACCCGCATTCGCCTGTTCGACAGTCGCCGGGCGATCTCCCACCTCACTGGCCCATGCCTGAGCCCAGTTGCCGACGCCCCAGCCACCGAACAAGGGAATTGTGCCCAGCAGAATGCCGATGATCGTTGTCTTCAAAATCGGCGGCGTGAAGATCTCGCCGAGGCCGACCTTCGGGGCGGAATCTTCCGCGTCCGTACCATCCCGTAGAGCAAGCCACTTCGGCGACTCAGGAACGCAAAACAACGCCAGCAAACCGAGCAGCACGGGTGACGCGCCAACCAGCAGTGTCCACCGCCAGTCGTCCTCCGTCACATAGCGATACGTTGTCAGAATCGCGAAACACAGAATGCCGACATTGGCTGCAGTGCCCATGACTCCGGCCAGAATCGGTCGCGAGACATTCGGCCACGCCTCGGCAATCAAAGCGATGCCGTTGGGCCACATGCCACCGATTCCCATACACGTCAGGAACCGCAACACCAGCAGCATTTCGGCGCTGGTCGAGAAGTACGTCAGGCCGGAGAACACCGAATAGCACAGGATGCTCGCAGCCATGGCTCGAGCTCGACCGAAACGGTCGCCAACAAGGCCGAAGAGATAACCGCCGGTTGCAGCGCCGAAGAGGAAGGCGCACACCAGCCAGCCGAACCACTCGGCAATGACACCTTCCTCCGTTCCTCTTGGCAGCAGGTCCGCGACGGCCACACGCATGACGATTGAGACAATCGACATGTGCACCCCGGCAAACGCCCAGCCAAGAAACGCAACAATGAGGATGAGGTAGCGCCCGGCTGTTGAAATAGACGGCGTCGACGCCACGTCTGGTGAATTCGCATCAGAAGTCATGGGCTCTATGATCGCCTTTCACACGGATCACCTCACAAGACCTGCCCCCTTCCCCCCCTCGGGGAGAGGTGGCCGAAAGCCGGATGAGGGGCCGGCACAGGAAACGCAGTCGCCTGCTCACAACCCCCAAACCGGTCCGCACCATACGAACTCCACCACACCGACGCGATTCATCCGCCGGTGCACTGACCTGGCAACAGAAGGACACACTGATGAACGGCCGAGAAATCCGAGCCTCACTGCGTGAAGGTCGACTCGTTTACTCCACAGCGGTCGTCGCCGTCTCGCCATTGTGGGCAAACTCGCTCAGTGGTGCGGGCGCCGACTTCGTGTTTATCGATTCGGAACACACGCCTGTCGATCGCCAGACACTGGCGTGGACGTGCCGAGCGTATGCCGCGGCGAATGTTCCGCCAGTCGTACGCATCCCGAGTCCCGATCCCTACGAAGCGGCTAAGGTGCTCGACGGCGGAGCGGTGGGGATCATTGCTCCCTACATCGAATCGGCCGACCAGGTGCGCGAGTTAACGGGAGTCGCCCGATACCGACCGCTCAAAGGTGATCGTCTGGCACGGGCCGTCGCAGACGCGGATTCGCTGGAACCGGAACTGCGGACATATCTGGCGGATCGCAACGCCGACACGATCCTGATCGCAAACATCGAAAGCGTGCCGGCGATCGAGAACCTGGATGACATCCTGTCCGTCGGCGGACTGGACTCGGTACTCAGCGGTCCCCACGACCTGTCCTGCAGTCTGGGAATCCCCGAGCAGTACACGCATCTAAAGTTCGACGAAGCCGTGCGCACAATCTTCAGCAAGGCGCGAGAACACGGTGTCGGAGCGGGCATCCACTTCTGGACTGGCATGGATCAGGAAATTGAATGGTCTAAAGCGGGCGGCAACCTGATCATGCACAGCTCCGACTTTGCCCTGTTCGGGCAGGGTCTCAAACGCGAACTGAACGAGTTGCGAGAAGCACTGGACGATGCAGATAGTGCTGACCGCTGGGGTGAAACGACGCCAATCGTGTAGTTGCTGAAAGCATTCGGAAACATTCTGTGATTCATGCGTGTCCCTGAGTCACACTTCTGCAAAGGCCATCACCATGACGGGAATGAACGGACGAGTTGCGTTGGTAACCGGTGCCGGGCGCGGGATTGGTCGGGCCATTGCCCAGGCGCTGGCCGCCGAAGGAGCGAATGTCGTGGCGTCCGCGCGAACCGACGACGAACTGCAGTCACTCGTCAGTGAAATCACTCAGACGGGCGGCCAGGCGACCTCGCTGCAGGTCGATCTGTCGGATCGGGATCAGGCCCGACATCTGCTTGAACGAGCCGCCTTCCAGGCCGGACCCGTCGACATCCTCGTGAATAACGCGGGAGTCGGAAGCAGCGGAGACCCCAGACCGTTCGTCGAGTTTCGGGACGAGTACTGGGACCTGTCGCTCGAAGTCAATCTGACTGTCCCCTATCTGCTGACGAAGCAGGCTCTTCCGCACATGCTGGAGCAGGGCTGGGGTCGAGTGATCACAGTGGCATCGATCAACGGTCGTCGCCCGGCTCTACACGCCAGCGCCTACACAGCCAGCAAACACGGAGTTATCGGCCTGATGCGAGCGATCGCGCTGGAGGTCGCATCAACGGGTGTGACCGTCAACTGCATCAATCCGGGCCCCGTAAAGACGCTCATGAACGACCTGCGAATCGAATACGACGCCGAGCGTCTGGGCCGCGATCTGTCGGAGCACGAGCGGGGACTCACTCCCATCGGCGGACGACTGGTGCCGGAGGACATCGCCCCGATGGCGGTCTACCTCGCGAGCGACGCAGCCCGCATGATCACCGGCCAGGCCTACAACATCTGCGGCGGCGTCAATATGGCCTGAAATCGCGTCGGCCCATGCCATCTAAACAGATGGCCCCGCTGGGACTGTTGCCGGATCGAGAAACGTGCGCTGCCAGAGTTCGAATACGAGCAGGTTCCACAGACGGTAGCTGTGGTCCCATTCTGATCGGGTGTGTTCTTCGATGAGCTGGCGTACTCCCTCGGGTCGGAACCATCCGCGGTTCAGCGATGTGTCGTCCAGCAGCACATCATGCAGCAAGGGCTTCAGTTCGTTGCGGAACCAGTGAGCCAGTGGCACACCGAATCCCATCTTGGACCGAGTCTGAATGTCTGTCGGGAGCAGGTCACTGAATGTCTCGATCAGAATGCGTTTGCCCTGCCGTCCCCGGAGTTTCGACTTGATGGGCAGGCGCGCGGCCAGTTCGGCCACATGGTGATCGAGAAACGGACTGCGGGCTTCCAGGCTGTAGGCCATGCTGGCAATGTCGACCTTTGTGAGAATGTCGCATGGCAGGTACGTCAACAGGTCCGTGCAGGTCGTCTGAGTGACGAAGTCTCGCGACGGGCATTCTCTGTAGGCATCGACCAGAAACCCGGCCGAGTCGTGTCCATCCAGCCGGTCGAGAAACTGCGCGTCAAGCAGCTGCTGGCGACGATCCTCGTCGAAGATGCTGACCCATCGCAGGTAACGCCGCTGCGGCGGATGACCGTAAGCTTCCAGCAGACGTTTGAGCCTTCGTCGCAGCGTGCGCTGTTCGGTCGACGCGGGCAGCTTCTGCCAGAGTCTGCTGGTGAGCACTTTCTTCAGCGGGCCAGGCAGACGATCGAGCATCGCGGCAATGCGCACGGCTTTGTAGCGGTCGTAACCGGCGAACAGTTCGTCTCCGCCGTCGCCGGACAAAGAAACCGTGACAAACTCGCGCGTCATCTCGGACAGGTACATCGTGGGGATCGCCGAACTGTCCGAGAATGGCTCGTCGTAATGCCAGATGAGCTTCGGCAGGATGCTCAGGGCCGATGGTTCGACCATGCGTTCGTGATGGATCGTTCCCAGGTGCTTCGATGCCTGTCGCGCGTAAGACGTCTCGTCGAACTTCGCGACCGGGAAACCGATCGAAAACGTATGGACCGGCTGCTCAGAAATCTCCTGCATCAACCCGGCGATGATGGTTGAGTCAACTCCGCCAGACAGGAAGGCACCGAGGGGAACGTCACTGCGCATGCGCAGGCGAACCGCTTCGGTCAGTGTTTCTCTCAGTTGTGCGCGTTCTTCGTGCTCGGACACCGGATCTGCGGGAGTCTTGCCCTCCGATTCACCCGTGAGCGGAAGACCGGGCGTTACACCTGGTTCATAGGGAGGTCGCCAATAGCGACGCACTTCGAGTTGTCCGTCTGCAAACGTTGCCACGCTGGCAGGCGGCAGTTTGGAGTAACCCTGCAGAATCGAGCCGGGATGTGGCACGTACTGATATGTCAGGTACAGATGCACCGACACCGGATCGATTTCACGCGGAGCGTCGCGCAGCTGCAGCAGAGACTTGAGCTCGCTGCCGAAATCCAACCGGCCAGCGTCGTGACGGTAGAACATGGGTTTCTGACCAAGCCGGTCACGAGCCAGCAGCAGTCGTTGTCGTCGGTTGTCCCACAGAGCGAACGCGAACATCCCCCGCAGCCGCTGCACGCAATCGTCGCCATACTCTTCGTAGAGATGGACGATGACTTCGGTGTCGCTGGACGTTGCCAGTTGATGCCCGCGGCTCTTCAGTTCAGCCGCCAGTTCGCGGTAGTTGTAGATCTCGCCATTGAGAATGACCTGAATCGAGCCGTCTTCATTGCCGATCGGCTGACGTCCGCCGGACAGGTCGATGATCGACAATCGACGGTGACCCAGCATGACGCCTGTTGGCGACGGAATCCCGTTGGGCCAGTTCGGTGGAGCTTCGCCTAGTGAGGAGAACGGCGACGGGAGCAGTCCGCATCCAGGCTGCGAGTGAAAGAAGCCCGAGTCATCCGGCCCACGGTGGCTCAGCACATCGACCATGCCGCGGAATTCGTTGAACTCTGGCAGACGATCAGGCTGATGCCAGGCAACACCGGCGATTCCGCACATCGGGCAATCCCCGGGCATTCACGTTGAAACGAAACAGGGACACAGAGCGAGAGGCGTCGAACAACGTTCCGTAGTGTGCCTGTGAACGTCCGTCAGTTTCCCGTACCTGCAGTCTTAAACGTCTTTACGAGCCGTTCCTTCAGATCGTTGACTGTCACATTGTTTGACAGCACGCGGCCACTTCGGTCAATGAGGAACATCGTGGGCACAGAGAGGATGCCGTATTCCTGGGCCAGTGGTGCGTCGAGACCACCAGGCTGATAGATGTTGGGCCAGGTAATACGGTTCTGCTTTGTGAATCCCGTCAGATCGGAAGTCTGACCATCCAGATTGATGCCGACGATCTCGAAGCCGCGGCCTTCGTATTGTTCATACATGGCGCGCAGGACTGGTACTTCCTGCACGAACGGCGGCGACCACGACGCCCAGAACACCACCAGCACGACTTTGCCCCGCAGTCCACTGACATCGACTTGCCGACCATTCGGCGCGGGTCCGACCAGCTTCAGTGATTTGCCTTTCAGGTCGATGCGTTTCAAAGCACCCGATGCGCGGATGCCGGCCGGATTGTCTCCGTGCTTCTGCTTCAGACTTGTGTACCACTGTCGAGCCTCGTTGTCCTTGCCACTGAATTCGGCGTTCATCGCCAGTTGCAGCATCGCATCCGCCGTATCCTCCGCCTGCGGATAAGTGCCCACAAAGCCTTTCAAGTCAGCCAGCCACCGTTCCTGAATCTTCTGCTGGTCATCCTGACTCTTCGCTGTTCGCAGATTAACACTGTAGCCAGACAGCAACTGCCGGTACTCGGCATACGCCACCAGTTCTTTGCTGGCGGCTCCGGTTCGCTGCTTCAGAATCTGCCGGACCTGACCCATGCGCACGCCGGCGCGGCTGTCACCAGCCTGCATGGCTGAGGCCAGGCCGTTCACAAGCTGACGGATCCATGTGTCGTAATCCTCGGGCGACGCTTCGACGACGATCTGTTCCAGAATCACATTGCGCTGCTGAATGTGACTCAGCATCACGGCTGGTGGAGCATCCGCGGCCGGCGGTTTTTCGTCGAGTGTCTGTAGCTGCCGGATCAGACTCTGCATCTTGTCCGAAAGCGCCTGCGGAGCAGCCTGTCCCGTCAGCGCTTCGGGGCGCATCAGAATGCCGCCCGCCACCTCAATCGTATTACCCACCATGGGCCGGGGCACTTGCGTCAGTTTCCAGACCTTCGCGACTTTGACCATCTCGCCAAGCTGCACGAATCCATGCTTGCCACCAGTCTCAACAATGGCCATCGCCCCTTCGTAGACCATCAGGTCGACGGAAGCTTTCCCGTCATCCGCCGGAATTGTCCCGGGCAATCGCGCGTCGAAGCGATTCCATTTCGACTGGCTTGTCAGGGCGCGGGACACACCCAAAGCCTCGCGCATCTTCGCTTCGGGCGACTTGACTGATTCCAGCAACTCGGTCGTCAGCTTCGGGCTCACGCCTAAAGCCTTCAGGTCGTCGCGATTGATCAGCACGGTCGACAGCAGTCTGGCATCGGCCTTCGCCATGGCCGTAATCGCGACCTGCGAAGCCTCTTCCGCCGACAGCTGCTTCCACTCGTCAATCTTGCCGTCTTCGTTGGCGTCAGTACCCCACCGCGATCCGCCGGTGTTCAGCCAGCGCGACTGATCGATTTTGTTGTTGAAGTTCGAATCGACATCCCGATACACCTCGATGCCCATGTGGTAGTAGCGCCACTGGTCGATGTAGCGGTCCTTGTTTGTGTCGACGTAACGCCGCAGGATTTGCCCGTCAGGAGCGAATACTGCGAACCCGGACACTCCAGCGGACCGTTCCAGGTCGACCCGACAGCGTTTGACATCTGCCGATGCCGGACTGTCATACTCGACATCGGGCTGAGCCGGCCGGTATTGCAGAGCAAATTCAGGCGTTGGTGTCTGACAATGAGCACATTCAGACACATACAAGATCATGGCGAACGTGAAGACGGCCAGGAAGCGCATCGACATCGCAGAACTCCGCAAACACAATGTGACTCGGAAAGAGTGGCGATTCTAGCGCAGGTCTTCAAAACGAGTCACGATCAGTTCCGCGCCGCTGGAATCCCGTGCCGCGCAGGTCCGTAAGCGCGTTTCGCACGCTGCGTGGAAACGAAAAAGACGCTCTACGTCCCGTCAGCCTCGCAGCCCTGATGGACACTGCGAATACCGAACGGGCCAAAGAACGCCTTCAGGCACATTCCAGCGGAAGTGAGTTGGAACGAGTGGCGATAGTTGATCCGCAGCCTACTTCAGTTCTTCCAGCTCGACGTCTTCCTCCTTGCCTTTGGCCCCGAAACTCGTACGTAGCGATTTTCCTTCCTTCGCAACCGTCTTGTCCGGGCCGGTCATCTTGAAGAAGTACACACCCTTTTTCTCGACACCAAGGATTACGCCCAGCATCCGGTAGCCTTCTCTCGGCTCCGTGCGACGCTGAATTGGTGGGCCGATCGATTTGTTGTACGTACCACTGAGTTCCACAAAGTAGTACTTACCCACTTCCGTTTCGCCCCGAGTCACCTTTGTCTTGCGCCCTTCCGCGTGGAATTGCTTAATCCAGCGGTCGATGTTCGCTTTGACACCGCCACCGAACCCGAAGTTGAACAGGGCCAGTTCGCCAGCCTCTTCGTCACCTTTGGCCATGGGGATTGAAAACTGAGCCAGTCGCAAATTCGACGCAGGCTTTTCCTTCTTCCAGGTCTCGGGGACGTTAATCACCAGCCCGCCTTTGACCTCAACTTCAACCGTCTTGACCTTCGTTTCGTCTTTCGCTTCCGGTTTTTCTTCAGCCGATGCGACCGAAGTGAGCAGCATCAGCAGTGCACTTGTGAGTAGGGAGAACCGCATGGGGAGTCCTTTGTGGATAAGCATGGAGGGGGGCAACGCGAACGACACCGAGGCGACCACCAGTGGTACGATCATGTAGTCGGCGCGGGTCTCGTCTGACCGAAGAAGCTACTTCAACTCGTCCAGTTCGACTTCTTCTTCTTTTTCAATATCCGCGCCGAAACTGTTACGCAACGATTTGCCTTCCTTCGCGACTGTCTTGTCCGGGCCGGTCATTTGGAGGAAGTACACACCCTTTTCCTGAACACCCAGGACAACGCCCAGCAATCGATATCCCTCTTTGGGCTCGGTTCGATCCTGGGTCGGCGAGCCGTTCGACTTATCGTACGTGCCACTCAACTCGACGAAGTAGTACTTGCCCGCTTCCACCTCTCCACGAGTGACCTTCGTCGTGCGACCCTCCTCCTGAAACTGCCTGCTCCAGCGCTCGATGTTTACTTTGACGCCACCTCCCAAACTGAAACTGAACACTGCCAGTTCGCCGGTTTCCGTGTCACCGTCGGCTTCGGGTATCGAGAACTGAGCAATCTGGGCATCCAAAGTGGGTTCTTCTGCTTTCCAGCTCTCGGGAATTTTCATCACCAGCGGGTTCTCGTCGTCGTCACCCTTCTTGAGGTTGACGTCAACGGTTTTTACTTGCGGTGACTCGTCCGTTTCGGGTGCTTCATCGGCTGAAACACCCGATGAAAGCAGGATCAGTATGCTCACACTGAAGAGGATGAATCGCATGTGAAACTTCCTTTTGGTCTGAATCTCAAAGGGGAGCAGGCTTCCTAAAGGGTCGCGACTGCTGGCCGATTAATCGATTCGCCAATGGTCCAGTCAACGCCATCGCGGATAACTCGACGGTACAGCGTATCACGTTCGACCGGTTCTCGCCCGGCTTCGCGGATCAATGCGTGCAATTCAGGCACAGTCAGGCCCTCGGGAGTCTCGGCTCCGGCATCGTGATAGATCAGCTCGTGCACCACCGTGCCATCCAGATCGTCGGCTCCGAAGCTCAATGCAGTCTGCGCGGTCTTCTCACCAAGCATGATCCAGTAGGCCTTAATGTGGTCGAAGTTGTCCAGCATCAGTCGGGACAACGCGACCATCTTCAGGTCCATC
Source organism: uncultured Planctomycetaceae bacterium (assembly GCA_964431285.1). GTDB lineage: Bacteria > Planctomycetota > Planctomycetia > Planctomycetales > Planctomycetaceae > CAUZFZ01. The sequence goes on along the minus strand of CAYSJO010000457.1, from coordinate 9,138 downwards.
AGGCCACTCGGCTTCGGTAGGTGATCCAGGCCCGTGTTTTCCGGATGAAACGCCAGCGGAATAAACGTCTGAAACCCGCAGGTGTCATCCTGCAGCTCGCGCAGCCGGCACAGGTGGTCCATGCGATGCCGGGCTTCTTCGACGTGTCCGTACAACATGGTCGCATTGGTCCGCAGTCCCAGTTCGTGAGCTTCGCGGTGGATATCCAGCCATGACTGCGAATCTGCTTTGTGCTCGCAGATCCGCTCGCGGACTTCCTCGTCGAAGATTTCCGCCCCGCCACCAGGCATGCTGCCGAGTCCCGCATCGATCAACTGCTCAAGAATCCAACCGTACGGCTTTTTCGTGATGTGGCGGAACCAGTTGATTTCGACACCGGTCCACGCCTTGATGTGCAGTTCGGGCCATGTATCGTGAATGACTCGAACGACGTTCACGTACCACTCAAACGGTTTCTGATGGTGCAACCCGCCGACGACGTGAATTTCGGTGGCGCCATTGGCCTGAGCTTCGAGTACCCGCTCCCGGATCATGTCATCCGTAAACGTGTAGGCTTTGTCCGCCTTCAGGTCGGACCGGAACGCACAGAAGATGCAGCGATAAACACAGACGTTCGTCGGATTCAAATGCACGTTGGTGTTGTAGTACGCGACGTTGCCATTCTTCCGTTCGCGGACCGAGTTTGCCATTCGACCCAGCGTGAGAAGGTCGACGTCCTCGTCCAGAAACAGGCCTTCGTCAAATGTCAGCCGCTCACCAGCGTCGACTTTTTCTTCGATGGCAGCGAGACGGGATGAGTGGTCGGACATGCAAGTGACTCCGTGACTCTTCTCTAAGTAAGACGGTGACTCAACCGGAAAACGGCTCCGCAATTAACGCCTCATGGGCCGGTCGGTCTCGAGGCTCCCGACTAGTTCGACACTTCCGCCGTCCAGTCCTCGTGCAGCTTCATCAAGCGCCCGACGACACCGGCGTTGTCGGCGGCCAGATTCTTCATCTCGCTGATGTCCTCGCCCAGATTGACCAGAAACAACCGATCATCCTTGCCGATTGGAGCTTTGTTGCTGGTATCGCGCGGGTTGCCGATCAGTTTCCAGTCTCCATCGCGGACAGCCCACTGCGGCGTCCGCCCGCCCCCCGACTGCCAGTGAAAGACCTGATGCGGACTGGTGGCGTCATCGCTGGCTATGACCCTGGCCAGGCTTCTTCCATCAAGTTTTCGCTCCGGCAACTCGACCTCGCAGAAATGTGCGATCGTCGGATACCAGTCGCAGGCGGTCCCCATCTGGTCCCGCACTTCGCCTTCAGGAATGTGTCCCGGCCACGAGATGATTGCCGGCACACGAATACCGCCTTCGAACAGACTGAACTTGGCGCCACGATACGGCCCGGCGCTGCCTCCCCCGCCGAATGTTCGTTCCTCGTGAGAGTGACCGTGATCCGACTGGAAGATCACGATCGTGTTCTCTCGCAGATTCTCTTCGTCGAGTTTGGCCAGCAGTTGTCCGATCGACTCGTCCATCGTCGAAACGAAGGCGTTGTACATACGCCGCGGAGCGGGCAGGTGCTCGTACTTCTTCCGCCACTTGTCCGTGCCCTGCAGCGGATAGTGCGGCAGATTGATTGCCCAGTACATGAAGAACGGCTTGTCTTTGTTGGCCTCGATGAAGGCGTGTCCGTGTTCGACCATCTGATTGGGGAAGAACTCGCCATCGCGCCAGATGTGGTCGCCGTTCAGCCACAGATCGTGGCGGTTAGGACCATTCCAGTAGAAAAAGTGCGACCAGTTATCGATGCAACCGCCCATGTGTCCGAACGAGAAATCGTACCCCTGTCCGTTTGGCATGGTCTCGGGCGTGTAACCCAAGTGCCATTTGCCAACGTGACCAGTCGCGTAGCCGGCCCCTTTGAGCAGCTCGGCAATCGTGAGTTGCTCGGTCGGCATGCCGCTGTTACCGGGTCGCGATGAGACGTTGCCAGGCACTCCCGCTCGCTGCGGAACGCGACCGGTCATCAGCGCCGCGCGCGATGGTGAGCAGACCGGTGCCGCGGCATAGAACTGTGTGAATCGGACGCCGCGCGATGCCAGATCATCAATCGCGGGAGTGATCAGGTCTTTCGCTCCATAGCAGTTGGCGTCGACCGAGCCCTGATCGTCCGTGTAGATGATGATTGCGTTTGGTCGGTCTGCCGCCGGCGCGGGCAATGCCATTCCGACTATGATGAGAAACGTCAGAGTAACCAGTTGTCGTAGTGACATGACAGGTTCCAGATGCAGTGTTCCTGAGGGGTGCCGCAGACGAGAGTATCGGGGCATGGTCCTGGAGCGTCAAACGGCGCGTCACAGCGCAACATTTCGTCAGGCAATCAACCGGTCACGACGGTCCAGCCGATAAGGGTTAGGGTACGCTGCATGCATCAACTATCCTTTATGGGTATTGTCTGGAGTCGAGGCTTCTTCCCTGAAAAGGTAATCGGAATGAATATCGGAAACTCCTCCCGCGAATTCTGTGACGGCATTTCCCGACGTGGTCTGATTCAGGCTGGACTTGGCGGAGTCATTGGCCTGTCGATGCCGGAACTGCTTCGCTTGCGGGCGCAGGCGGACGAAGGTGTACCGCGAGATACGGCTGTGATCTATCTCGAACTGGCCGGCGGTCCGACACAACATGAAACATACGATCCAAAATCGAATGCACCAGCCGAGTACCGGGGACCGCTGAATGCAATCTCGACGACGTTGCCTGGCGAGTCATTCTGTGAGCTGATGAGCAAGCAGGCTGGCATTGCCGACAAGCTGGCCGTGATCCGATCAATGCACCACGACTCGGGCAGTCACGGTACGAGCAGCCATCTGACTCAGACCGGCTACTACCTGCAGGACCGGCAGAATCGTGACAACGACATGCCGTGCATCGGCTCGACTACTGCAAAGATCCGCGGCGCGAACGCGGACGGAATGCCGGCATTCGTGTCGATTCCGCAAAGTATGCGGTTTGGGCGTGCGGCATGGCTCGGTAAGGGGCTTAACCCGTTCGAGACCGGCAAGAGCGCTGACACGGCGAATTTCACGGTCCCGAACCTTACTCTATTGAAGGGGCTGACGACCGACCGACTGTCCGATCGCCGCTCGCTACTGTCGGGCTTCGATTCCACTTTGCGCGTGTTTGACAACCGTGGTGCCGCCGAAGCAACCGACGACTTCACACGACAGGCATTCGAGCTCGTGACTGGCGACGCAGCCCGCGCCGCGTTTGACATGGACGAAGAATCCGACGCCACCCGTGACCGCTACGGCCGCAATTCGATCGGCCAGAACATCCTGCTCGCCAAACGGCTGGTCGAACGTGGTGTGACCTTTGTCACGATCCGCTGCAATACTCTGGGAAGTTGGGACGATCACCGGGACGTCGCGGGCCGCATGCGAGCAAAGGGACCGGGTATCGACCAGGGCATCGCCGCTCTGGTGACAGACCTCTACGAATCCGGTCTCTCAGAGTAGGGCCTGGCTGTCGCCTTTGGCGAATTCGGCCGAACGCCATAAGTGAACGGCAACGCCGGCCGCGATCATTGGGGCCGAGTCATGAGCGGCATGCTCTCCGGCGGAGACCTCAAAGTCGGTCAGATTGTCGGCTCATCCGATTCCAATGGAGCCGTGCCGAAAGATCGCCCGTATCGTCCGGAAAACGTGCTGGCGATGCTGTACCGCCATCTGGGCATCGATCCGGCCATGACGTTTAACGATCGATCCGGCCGCCCCCGCTATCTGCTCGAACGTCGCGAGCTGATTACCGAGCTGGTGTGATGCTGGACTCAATACAAGTCCGAAGTGCCAGCGAGTGAATGTCCGAAACGTATGCGATTCACCCGCTTGCGCTTCGGGCTTGTACCTGGTTCCGTTTCACGAAGCCACCGCGAGCTGTAGTTCGTCGGCGTTCAGCGAGACGATCGTAATGCCCAGCTTTTCGGCCAGATCGATGACTTCCCCGTTGTCCAGCATGATGGTCATGCCGCTCTCGATCGCCAGGCAGCGGGCTCCGGCTTCGTGCATGGTCTGAATCGTCTTCACGCCAACTGTCGGCACATCGAACCGCATGTCCTGTTGAGGCTTCGCGACTTTGACGACCGTCATGCCGCCACGCGGACAGAGCCGAGCCGAGCGTTCGATACACCGGTCGGTGCCCTCGATTGCTTCGACGGCGATGACAGCGCGATCGTTGACCACGATGGACTGGCCAATATCTAGGCCACCCATCTGCTTGGCGATGTCCCAGCCGAAGCGAATGTCTCGCCACTGAGACGGCGAGGGTTTGCGACGTGTCAGAAATCCGTGTTCCACGAGCAACTCCGGGCAGTAATCGAGTGCCGATCCGAATTGAAGATTGTCACGCTCAAACTCGCGGATCACCGCCAGTAACAGCGTGTCGTCCTTGAAGTCCTGCTTGAGGACGTACGAGCACATCATGTGAATCGTCCGCCAGTCGGGCATCATTCGCCACAAGTGGCGCTGGAACAACGTGATCTTCTCGATCTTCCCGGCCATGACGATCTGCCGCACGTTGTGGCGATGAAATGACCGAATCCCGCGGCCGATTCTGCTTATGGGACAGACATCAAACGAGTCGCAGACCTCTGCCAGCTCACGACCTGCCATACCCTGAACGCCGACTGCATGGACATAGCGTCCCTGTTCCCGGGCGGCCTGGGCAATCACGATTGGAAAACGACCGCCACCGGCCAGAAGTCCGAGTCGTTGGGGATTGGTTTCGTGGTCAGTGTGCATCTGAGGGAAGGTCAAACGGAGTTTGAGTCAGTCAACAATTCAGGCTGCGTCGTCGAGTGCGGTCAACTGACTCACTTGCGCCGTCAACTGCTTTACCTGTTTCTCGAGCTTACGTAGCTGCGACCGCATGTCGGGCACACGAGTCATGGCGATCAACGCTCTTGCAGATTCTTCGGCGGGTCGCGCTGGTGCCCCGAACCAGGTCTCACCCGCGGGCACGTCCTTGTGAAATCCGGAACCTGCGCCAAGTGACGCTCCCTCGCCGACATTGATGTGGTCCGCGATTCCGGCCTGTCCACCTGCCAGCACATAATCTCCGGTGGTGCAGGAGCCGGCGAATCCGACCTGCGCGGCAAACGCATTGTGTTTTCCGATTTCGCAGTTGTGTGCCACGTTGACGAGGTTGTCGAGTTTCGAACCCTCGCCAATGACTGTGGCGTGCACGGCGCCGCGGTCGATTGTGCTGCAGGCTCCAATCTCGACGTCGTCTTCAATGCGCACATGGCCCAGATGCGGAATCCGCTCGTGCCCCCCGTTGCGGAAACGATAGCCGAAGCCGTCAGCACCAATGACAACCCCCGCATGAATGATGCAGCGATGACCGATCTCGACGCCGGGGTAGAGCACAGCGCCTGGGTGGATCGTCACATTGTCGGCCAGCCGACAGCCGGAACCAATGTAGGCACCAGGATAGACGTCGCAGTTCGTGCCGATGACGACATCTTCACTGACGAACGCGCCAGGATAAATATTCGAGCCTTCGCCGATCCGAGCCGAATCATCGATCACAGCATTTTGTGAGAGTCCGATTGTCGGTCGTTCACGCCGAGGACGTTCGTCGGTCAGGAGCAGAATGAACGCGTCGAGGGCATCGTCCACGGTGATCAGCGTGCAGGCACCTCGCTGAGCGTCGGACAGTTCTTCGAGTCGCCCCCGTTCGATGAGGATGGCCCCGGCCTGGGCTGCTTCCAGTTCATGGGGTGGGGTTCTGTCAGCGAAGAACGTGATGGTGTCCGGACCGGCCTTGCTCAGCGAATCAACTCGCGTGATCGGCCTGTCAGCGTCGCCATGCACCTCGCCACCACAGCGAGCCGCCAGTTGTCCCACTGTTGCATCCATGCCGGGTCCTTTTGTGAGGCGACCGATCGTTGTGTCCACATCCGTGCGTGTGCGCGTGATTCCGCATGCGAGCCTCAACCGAAGCCGATTAAACCCGACTCCGATGAACGGTCCAGACCGCGCAGTCACGGACCGACAGGCGGGCGTTTGTATCCCATACCTCCAAAATTGGACAAGACGTGTTTACCATTCCCGGCTCGTCGCAAACCGGGTTGGCGAAACGGGAAAACGCGGATGCGGGCAGTCATCCGCAACGTCGCTTACCCACATGAGACGGTGAAATCCGGCGGAAGTGCATACACACGGAATCCACTGATGAGTGTTCGCGGGATACGAGGCGCCACAACCGTCGAGCAGGACTCTGCAGCCGAGATTCACGACGCCACGCGCGAACTGTTAGAGCAGGTCGTGCAGGCCAACGGAATCGAATCGTTCGACGAAATTGCGTCAATCATCTTCACGACGTCGCCGGACCTTACATCGACCTTCCCCGCTGAGGCCGCGCGCGCCAGCGGTATGAGCCAAGTTCCACTACTGTGTGCCTCCGAAATCGCCGTCCCGGGTTCGATGCCCCGCTGTGTGCGATTTATGCTCCACTGGAACACGGAACGCCGCCAGGACGAAATCGTACACGTTTACCTGCGCGAGGCAAAAAAACTGCGGCCGGATGTCGCATCGGCCCAGTAGCGACTGACAGATCATGGTCTTCGAGTTGTTCAGTTGACCGGCGTCACAGTCGCTGCGCACGCGAACTCCAGTCGGACTGTGGTCTTCCCGTCGACGGTCACTTTGCCGGTCAGGAAGAAGGCATTCGACAGCATTTCCGTCAATTCGACCTCGATGTTAAGTACGTCCCCGGGCCGGACCATGTTGCGGAATTTCGTGTTGTTGACGCGAGTGACTACGGGGACCTGTCCGGCAGCCATTTGCTGAGTCTTTGCGATCAGAATGGCTCCGGCCTGGAACGCGGCTTCCAGCTGCAGCACTCCCGGCAGTATGGGAAAGTGAGGGTAGTGCCCGCGAAAGACGTCCAGGTCGTCGTTCATTTGCTTGCGAGCCACGATCCGGTCGCTCCCGATCTCGATGACCTCGTCGATCCATAGAAACGGGTCGCGGTGTGGGATCAGGTCTTCAATTTCCTGGCGATTCATCGGAGTCCCTTCAATTCCTCTGGTTGCAGCATTCCGCGTCCGGCTCGGTCTAACGCCCGGGGTCTGCAACAAACGACATTGTTGGAACAGGCCCTTTGCGCGTGCTTGACGCCTCATCGGGGGAGCCCTAACTTCCGGACCCGCCTGCGGCTTGCTGCCGCTACGAGTTGCCATCGGGCTTCCGCAAAGGACGCGCAGCACGATTCCGATCTGCCGCGGCGGTTGTTTTCGGGGATGCGGCCCCCTTTCTTCGAAACTTAGCAGGACATGGTGTATTCACAATGGCTGACCTGATCACTCCTCATGGCGGTCTCTCCGAGCCCGTCTGCCGAACCGTTCCCGCCGACGAAATCGACAGCTTCAAGGCTGATGCCGCTGGACTGCCGAAAGTCCCTGTCTCGTCAGCCGACCTGTCGACGGTCTATCGAATTGCCGATGGAACGCTCAGCCCGCTGACCGGTCCAATGACGAAGGCCGTCTACGACCGCGTCCTCGACGAATCAGTCATCGAGAACAACGGCAAACTGTACGCCTGGACGATTCCACTGGCTCTGCCTGCGACAAGCGATGTCGCCGCGTCGCTCGCAGCTGGCCAGAAAGTCGCACTGAAGTGTCCAGAAGGCAACGTCGTGGGCACGCTTGACGTGAGCGATGTGTACGAGTGGGACAAGACTCGTTACCTCAACAGTGTTTACCTGACCGACCGCACGGATCACCCGGGCGGCGACATGGTGCTGAAGGGTGATGCCGGCAACACACATCTGATTGGTGGGGAAATCCGGGCCCTCCCGCAGCCGAAGAACGCGAATTTTGGTCAGTACGTTCTGACGCCGCGTGAGACTCGGGCCCTGGTCGCCGAACGCGGCTGGGACGCTGCCGTCGCTTTTCAAACGCGCAATCCGCTGCACCGGGCTCACGAATACGCGCTGGTCTACGGACTGGAGTCACTGATTCGCGAAGGTAAGAACGCCGGTGCAGTCCTGAATCCGCTGATCGGCGAAACCAAGGGCGACGACGTCAACGCCGAGATCCGCATGCAGACGTACGAGAAGCTGATCTCCGAACGCAGCCTGGGCGAAGGTGACAGCGATGCCGAACTGTGGGGTTCACGCAACGAAAGTGTGCCGGATCGCGTCGCACTCTTAGGTCTTGATATCAAGATGTTCTACGGTGGCCCCAAGGAAGCGGTGATGCACGGAATCTACCGCCAGAACTTCGGCTATACGCACATCGTGATCGGGCGCAAACACGCCGATGCTCCTTACCACGACGGCTCCCCCATCTGGGGCGACTTCGATGCTCAGGAAATCTTCGAAAACCTGGCTGCCGACCTGCAGATTCAACCCGTCCGCGTTGGCTTCGCGGCCTTCTACGAATCGCTGGGCCGCGTCGACCTGATGGAAAACCACTCGGACGAGAAGCCCGTATTCATTTCCGGCAAAGCCGTTCGCGCGACACTGCAGCAGGGTGAGATGGTCGACGAACGCATCATGCGACCGACGACCTCACGAATTCTCGCCGAGGCCATGAAGCAGGATTGAAACTCGCGGGCATGATTGACACCGACCCCGGCCGATTTGGCCGGGCTCTTTTCGTATACCGACGCGTGCGAAGACGGTTACGGTCGTGTCACTCACCAGCGGCGACGTTGCGGACGAAGCGAATGGCGCGGCCAATGTCACCGATGCGATCGTCTCCAGTCGAACGGGTCGCCACCAGCCAGCCGCGGAACGAACCCTCTTCCAGCAATGCCAGCAGTTCGTCCCAGACAACTTCACCGCGGCCGACGGCCACTTCGACGCCCTGGCCGTCGATGTCCCGTAAGCCGTCCCGAATCTGCACAGACAGTACGCGGTCGAAGAACGCACGGTAGGTCGATACCGGATCGTGCCCGGCCATGATCAGGCCGGCCGGATCCAGATTCAGGCCGATGGGTCCGTCAGGCACGCGATCGAACACACTTGTCAGAGCGTCGACCGAATCGGCAGCCGGTGTGATGGCAAACGTCGCTCCGACCCGATTCGAGTGACGGGCTACGTCGTTCAGAACATCGCACAGCAACTGATGAGCCGGCGACTGTGGATC
>CAYSJO010000456.1:0-5534 GCA_964431285.1 uncultured Planctomycetaceae bacterium | reverse complement strand
TGCTTTGTCTGGTTTGGCTCCGTCTGCAGTTCCGGGCTGAGGCTCGCCTGTTGCGGGGGCTTTGTCCGGGTTGGCTCCTGCGGTAGAGCCCGGAAGCGGCTCGCCTGTGGCGGGTTCGATGTTCGGGTTGGCTCCGTCGGCATAGCCTGGAAGCGGCTCGCCTGTGGCGGGGTCAATGTTCGGGTTGGCTCCGTCGGTATAGCCCGGAAGCGGCTCGCCTGTGGCGGGATCGATGTTCGGGTTGGCTCCGTCGGTAGTGCTCGGAAACGGCTCGCCCGTGGCGGGATCGATGTTGGGGTCATCGGACGGAATTCCCGGCACGGAATCATCAGGATTGCCATCAGGTGGCATCGCTGTTCCGTAGTCCGATGGATCAGTGGACGTATTCATGCCACCAGTATTAGCCATCATGTTTCCGGCGTCAGAGTCGCCCGATGCACTGTTATCCGTTTCGACCGACTGAGTTGACGAACCTGAGTCAGCACATCCGCCGACTAGGATCGAAGCGCTCACAAAGAATGCCAGAGCCATCCCGCCGATGGGATTTGCTCCAGCCCGCAGTGACATGCTGCCAGAGGAGAGTTTCATGCAGTTAGCTCCTGACCAATAGAAGAGGGATTCGGGGCAGATTCCTGCGACCCGGATGGGATGCTGGTGCTCGAAGGTTGGAGGCGGGACGATTCCTGAGGCAACAGTGAATGAGTACAGTCGACGGTCGATGGCACAATGCAGCATTCGGTCGTCCGATCCGACCCACATCCAGCTGCCCAGGCGTATCGGGGGACGATGAGGCGACGTCTTCTCTGGTTGCTTCGTACACAGTACCGATTTCACTCCACATCCGCACGTCGAATCATGGATCGACACACTTATGACGACGATTCTGGAAACGATCGAGTCGAATCTGGCGGGCATTCGCCAGCGAATTGGCGACGCGTGTCAGCGAAGCGGACGTCACACGGACGATGTGGCTCTGATTGCCGTGACAAAATACGCCCAGCCGGAATGGGTCCGCGCCCTGATTGATCTAGGCCACGTTCGTCTCGGTGAGAGCCGGCCTCAGCAACTGGCGACACGGGCCGGAGAAATGCCCGATAACGTGGAATGGCATCTGATCGGACACCTGCAAAGGAACAAGGTCGACCTGGTCTTGCCTGCTGTGCAGCTCATTCATTCCGCCGACAGCGTTCGTCTACTGAAACGAATCAGCCAGCGGGCAACCAGTCTTGAACGGTCGGCAAGAGTTTTGCTGGAGGTCAATGTCTCGGGTGAGGAATCAAAGGACGGCTTCACTCCCGCTGCCCTGAGGGAAGCATGGCAGGAGGTTCGTCAGCTCGACTTTCTTGACATCCAGGGCCTGATGACGATGGCCCCGCGAAGTGACGAGCCAGAATCGGCCCGATCTTTTTTCGTCGCGCTTCGCGAATTGCGAGAGGAACTTGCTGCTCAGTCCCATGACGGGAACATGCTGCCGGAACTCTCCATGGGGATGAGCCGCGATTTCCAGGTCGCGATCGAAGAAGGTGCAACCTTGATCCGGGTTGGCAGCAGCCTGTTTGAAGGGCTGAGCTGAGCTGACGTCCTTACTAGCGCACGATTAATGAGACGCCGCTGCGGCAATTCCTCCAGCAGGATCATCCCGCGTCGAAAATCGAGCACGCGAAAGATGCTGTCGCCGTCGGAGAAGCTGGACGACAAGTCAAGGTCGGGCAGAGCGGTTGGGCTCAGCAAACCTGGCCGGCGGTCTGTCACGTTTGCTCCCACGTCAGGGAGACGAGCAGGTCCGCGTGCGGGTTCGGCCTGCTCTGTGATCAATGGTGCTGGTGCACTGCTCTCACCAGGACTGGTCAGTGGTTGCGACGCTGGCACACGAAGGGAAGGAGCCGGTTCTGTCTTGCGCAACCGAAGACGAACCGTGCCTGTCTCTGTCTTGATGATGGCAGTTCCTGATGTTGCAGAAGTGAGGATCAGGCCGCTCAAGCGAAACCGTGGTCCGCCCGTCTCGACGCGGAAGCTGACGTCGCGTCCGCCCAACTGATTCTGGGAGACCTCAACGACGCGTTGGCGTCCATGCACACGGTGCAGCAGGGATATCAGGTCGCAGGACGCTGGCAGGCACTGCTGCAGTGTCTCGACAATGAGGCCCGTGTTCTGTCCGCGGAAGGACGCACGCACGACGTGGAGCAGATTCGAGCGAGAATCGCAAAAATCGAAAGCGACACGCGAATCTGACCGCTGGCGGTCTCGTGCACACTGTCAGCGGCTTCACTAGACTCGGCGGGATGGCGACTTCCACCGTCGAAGACTACGTGAAGGCTGTCTTTTCTCTGCAGCGTGAATCATCTGCGGACGAGGCTACCGTTGCGGGCCTGGCGGCACGTCTGGATGTCACGAAGGGCAGCGTGACGGCCATGGTGAAGAAACTGCGTGAGTCCGGTCTCGTGGACGCAGAGCGATATGCGGGCGTGCGACTCACTGATGCAGGGCGCGAACTGGCTGTGAGTGTCCTGCGACGCCATCGTCTGGTGGAAGTTTTCCTGGTCAAAGTGCTCGGCTTCGACTGGTCGGAAGTGCATGAAGAGGCCGAGCAACTTGAACATGCCATGTCGGAAAAACTGCTGGATCGGCTGGACAAGTTTCTGGGTCATCCGTCGATCGATCCCCACGGCGATCCGATCCCCGATGCTGACGGAAGGATCGCTGCACCTGCCGGAAACCCGCTCGTTGAATGCGAACCGAATGACGAAGTCACGGTGAGTCGCATTATCGATCAGAAGCCGGAGTTCCTCGACTTTGTCGCCAGCAACGGACTTCGGCCAGGTGCCAGAGTGCTTGTCAGGTCTGTCGTTCGGGCCGCGGAATCCATGAGTGTGCAGGCGGAAGACAGCACTGAGGTGACTCTGTCGTTTGCGGCGGCGGAGAAGATTCTGGTCAGTTCGCCCGCCTCTGCTTCACGGAAAGCAAACACAGCGCAGGACTCGGCCCCGTCCGAGGCTCAATGCTGACGCCGCGACTGCAGAATTCCGACATCGAGATTCCCCGCGGAACAGTGCCAGAATCGAGTGACGAGGGCTGCCTGGCTCAGGCCCGCATGATTCCGTTTCCCGACTCAAGAATGCTATAAGAGGCAGATCACGCTGAGCCTTCGAGAGTTCTGGACTTCTTTTTGCACGGTTTGCCAGGCAATTCACTCGAAGCCACATGCATTGAGCCACCAATCCTCCCGGAGAGACTCCGTTGGCGAAGAAGCCGCCGATCTACAATTCCCACGAACGGGACCAGTTGCGGGCAGCCGGGCGATTTAATGCTCAACTCATGGACTTCATCCGTCCGCACGTACAGCCAGGTGCTGAGACGGGCATGCTGGATCGAATGATCTATGAGTACACGATGGATCACGGGCACATTCCGGCGTGTCTTGGATACAACGGACCCGCCAATGCGCCGCCGTATCCCAAAAGTACGTGCATGAGCCGCAACGAGATCGTCTGCCACGGAATCCCGGGCGACTGGGTTCTGCAGGAAGGCGACATCGTCAACGTCGACCTGACGACAATTGTCAGCGGCTGGCACGGAGATCAGTCGGAGACGTTTCTGATCGGAGAGATTTCGGAACGGGCTAAGCGTCTGGTTCAGGCGACCTTTGAAGCGTTGTGGGTGGGAATCCGGGCGATCAAGCCGTTCGGTTATGTTCGTGACATCGGTGCGGCGATTTACAGCTACGCTATGCAGCGAGAGTTGGAAGTCGTGCGGGAATTCCAGGGACACGGCCTTGGTCGTGCATTTCATCAGGAACCGGGCATCCCGCACTTCTGGTTCAAAGGCCGTAAGGAAGGTGGACAGGTCATTCGACCAGGAATGTGTTTCACGATCGAGCCGATGCTCAACGAAGGCACATGGCGGACGCGCACGGACAAGTTCGACGGATGGACGGTACGTCCCGCCGACAGCAAATTATCGGCGCAATTCGAGCACACGATCCTGATGACCGAAGACGGCCCGGAAATCACGACTCCGACGACGAATGGTCCGCAGGAGGGGCATCAATTCTAAACAGGCGCGCAACATCCGGCGCAAAATGCCACCTGGCCCATTATGGGTCAGGAAGTCGCCGCAATGTTCGGGCATGAATTGTCATTAGTTATTTGTCAATTCTCATTTGTCATTGTCGGGGACGGCGCATCATCGACTGAAGCAGAATGACAGATGACTAATGACAATTCGACAGCCTGCAGACCGGCTGCGTGCGTCGTGTGTACGAAGAACAAGGACGCATCTGGATGGCCGAACCAGCTCCAGCCTCGCCGGAAGGTGAATCGTTCCCGGTCGCCGATGTTCGTTCGTCGAAAACCTCACCGGGCAAGTCCTCTGGGAAAGCCCTGATCACGCGCGTGTGGTTGCTGCCCGGTCTATGCCTGGTCGTTGCCATCGTGCTCGTTGTCTGGAATCAGAAACCGTCCGGGCCGAGTATCACGATACGATTCGAACAGGGGCACGGCCTCAAACCCGGAAACACGCTGCAGCATCGTGGAATCGAGGTCGGCGAAGTCACGGTGGTGCAACTTGATACAGAAAACGACGGCGTTGTGGTCACGGTCGAACTTCAGCCACAGGCCAAGTCGCTCGCCCGTGACGGCAGCGAGTTCTGGATCGTCCGGCCGCGCGTCAGTCTGACACGTATTTCGGGACTCGACACCGTTGTCGGCGCCCGCTACCTGTCCGTGCAGCCAGGTCCGGAGAACTCCGATCCGAAGTTCACTTTTGACGGGCTGGAAACGCCACTGACGCTGATCGATTCGGAAGCCGTCGATGTTTCGATTCAGTTCTCCAACGGATTTGGCCTGTCCGTCGGAGATCAGGTGCGCCATCGAGGCATCGTGGTTGGCGAAATCACTGCGGTCGATCTCAACAAAGACCTGAACGGTGTCACCGTTCTCGCCCGTCTCGCGGCAAGCGCCACTCGCCTGGCACGTACCGGCTCACAGTTCTGGGTCGAACGTCCAGCAGTCAATGCCGCTGAGGTTCGAGGCCTCTATACGTTGGTTGGCGGCCGTTATATCGCCGTCCAGCCAGGTGCCGCCAATGGCCAACCGCAAACGGAATTTGAAGGCGTCACGACTGCACCGACGGGAGAACTGCCCGAAGGCGGGCTCGAAATCATGCTGGAAGCCACCGCGCGCGGGGGCCTGAAGCAAGGGGTTCCTGTCCTCTATCGAGGCCTTCCCATCGGTCGTGTTTTCGCAGTTGGCCTGGCCAGCGATGCCGCTTCTGTTGACGCTCGCGCATGGATCGAGGCCCCCTACCGCCACCTCGTGCGAACGAACACACAATTCTGGATGATGAGCGGAATCGACGTGTCAGTCGGTCTGTCTGGTGTTCAGGTCTCCGCGGATTCGCTTTCGAGCATCATGTTGGGCGGCATCTCGCTGGCGACACCTGATGCCCCAGGTGACCCGGTCAGCACTGGTCACCGCTTCCCATGCGCGACCAAAGCGGAAGACGAGTGGTTGGACTGGAGACAGCAACTGGCACTG
>CAYSJO010000455.1:0-9636 GCA_964431285.1 uncultured Planctomycetaceae bacterium | reverse complement strand
GGCACAGGGATTCCCGTTCGGGAAATCTCGTCCAATAGTTGGCCGATGATCCGTTCGGCTTCCAGACGTTCCGTCAGCCATGCGTCCCGATCATGCTGCCACGAATCGGCCTGCTCCTTGACCTGCGACCGAACCGTATCGAGATGTTCTTCGCGACGACGTAACTGCGATTCGCGGTCCGCTGCGGTATCGGTCTGCTGTTGCCCTTCGGTGCGAAACGCTTCTTTCTGAGCTTCGAGCTGCTCGCGGGCCTCATCGATTTCCCGACGTTGAACATTGAGCCCTTCACGCATTGAGCGGCAGTAATCTGCCAACTGCTCCCTCGCCTGATTCACCCGCTCTGTGGCGTTGTCGTCACCCGTCACCTGCGAAAGTTGTGCCCACGCTTCATCGACGGCAATCTGCGTCTCCAGCAACTCCTGATGCCGTTGCTCCAGCTCTCCTCGCAATCGATCCAGTCTGTCGCGGCGTTTCTCCAGGTTTTCTGCGTGTAGTGTGATCAGATCGGACTGTCTCCGATTCTCAGCCGATTGTGTTTCCCGAGCCAGTTCCCATGTCTGTTGCGACTCCGTCAGGCGGCTTTCTTCTCGTTGAGTCTGAGCATCAGCAGATTTCTGCAAACGCAAGACTACCTCCTGCCGGCGATCCAGAGACTCTTCTCGCTGAGTCAGAATTGTCCGGTTTCGATCGATTTGTGCGCCACGCAATCGCTGAGTCGAAGTCAGTTTCTCAAGCTGTCGACGCATCTGCTGATATTCCAGCTGAAACGCGTCCTTCGCCTGTTCGAATTCCTCGCGAGTCCGCTGCAGGTGGTCCATCTGAAATCGCGTGCGGCTCTCGAGCATGGCGTTCTGTCGCCGAATTTCTGTCTCTGCTTCCGCCCGCTGCTCGTGTAGAGACTGCTTCTCCGTACGCATCTGCTGCTGATGGGCTGACTGCTCCTGCTCGATCTCTTCCCAGATGCGTCGCCGCTGCTCATTGAGCTCGACCTCGGCCCTCCGGGATTCTTCATCCAGACATTCGCGCCGGCGTCGCAGACTTTCCTCGGCGCTGGACTGTTCATGGTACCACTCGTCGGCCGTCTGCTGAAACTGCTCGCGTTCGCTGGCGAACAGTTCTCGATCGGCCTGCAACTGCGCTGTCAGCGCAGCCTCATTGACGGTCGTTTCCAGCTGTTTCCGCTCCTGCTGCAACTCTGCTTTCTCATGTGCCAGTTCATTCGCGTGTTGCTCTTTCCACGCGGCCTGTTGCGTCGCGATCTGCTGCAGCACTTCGGCGCGTCGAGTCTCAAGCTCCTGTTCGAACGCGGCGCGGCGTCGTTCCAGTTCCTGGCGATCGGTCTCTTTTTGCGCGCGCAGATCTTCCCGTTCTGTTTCCAGCGCGGAGCGATTTTCACCCAGCTGAGCCACCTCAGCCTTAAGCGACTCGCGCTGACCGGCGACTTCCAGCAGCGCCTGCTCGAGCTGTGTACGTTGCTGTTCCAGGTCATCCTGAGCGTCGTTGCGAAGTTGATCCAGTTCGTCTGCGAGTTGCTCACGCTCTGCTTCGATCGCCACCTGACTCATCGCCAGATCGGACTTCTGCCGGACAATTTCCTGTTCGGCTTCATCACGAAGATGCACCGATTCTGCTTCAAGCTTGATCCTCTCCGCGTCGAGCGCCTGCCGTTCTTCCTTCAGTACTTCCTGCTGCTGTTCCAACTCCTGACCCACATCATGGCGGAGTTTCGCTCGATCGGCTGTGAGTGCAGATTCCAGTGCCGACTGTCGAGCATCAAGTTCTTCAGTTCTTTGTTCGAGCTCGGCGTCAATTTCAGAACGGAGCCGCTCCCGGCGAGTTTCCAGTGACTGCTCCAGTATCTGCAGTTCAGCTCGTTCCCGGCTGACTCCAGCGGACTCGGCCGCGAGTGCGTGACACTGCTCATCAAAGGCTCGTCGCAATTCAATCTGTTCGTCGCCAAACTGCTGACGTTCCAGACCGAGCGCGTGACGATCCTGATGGAGTTGACTTAGCTGGGCTTCGAGCGAAGCCTCTCGCTGCCGGATGTCTTCGAGCTGTTGCTGCACCTGCTGGACGACGCTGGCAGTCTGCGCCAGCAGGTCATCTTCCATCCGGCGAAGATCCGGGGCATTTTCCACAGCCGGTGGGGATGACGATGCAGATACGTGAAACCACGGATCGTGTTCGTCACGAGCAGGCAGTCCGTTGCTGGCACTCATGCGGGAGTCCTTTCCCATGGCCGAGCGAGGCGGAGTCAATGACAACTCAAATCCGCAAACGAAATGTCACAGATGTGCGTCAAGCTTCGACGTGATTTGATCTTTCGGCAGTGCACCGACCAGTCGCTCAACAATCTCGCCGTCCTTGAACACCATCAACGTGGGAATCGACTGAATTCCCAGCTTTGTTGCAGTCTGGCCGCTTGCGTCGGTATCCACTTTGACGACCTTTGCTTTGCCATCGTATTCCGTAGCAATTTCGTCGATCGTTGGAGCCAGCATGCGGCACGGACCACACCAGGGAGCCCAGAAATCCACAAGCACGGGAGTCGTGCTCTGGAGCACTTCTGTTTCGAATGTTTCGTCAGTAACTGCGAGGGCCATGAACTTCTCCATAAATTGCTCAGTGCGCCGGGCAGTAAAGCACTGAAATCGACGTAACTGCAAATCCGGGGCGGAATTATAGGCAGGTGACCTGACCTGTCAACGTGCGCCTGACACCGTCGAGACTGGTGTTGACGTCGCAGTTTCCACACCCATGTCGGACTCAAACAAGGTTGGGTTGGTTCGCGACACCGAAGCCCGACTACCGGAGTCACGACATTGCCTTCAGGGAATCCTGCATGACCTGCAGGACCTCGTCAATGTCCTGTTGAGAGTGCGCCAGTGAGTAGCCGTGATGGCACGGTCCTCCACCATAATCATGAAAGTAAACACCACGTTCGGTCGTCTCATGGCAGAACTGAATCATCTGCTCAGGTGAATGGACCAGTGCCTCGCTGTAGCACGTGACTGGCTCGCGCGTTCCAAAGACGATACCGAATCGGCTGCCGTGGTGCTGGAATCTCACGGGCACAGGACTGCTCGCGGCGACTTCTTCGAGACCGGCGAACAGCCTCTTGCCCAGAGAATTGATCGTCTGCCAGAACTCCGGCCGCTGAATCTCTCGAACAAACTCCAGCCCCGCGAGAACATTCGGAAGTGGAGCATTAAATGTCCCCGAATGAGCCACGTCACCGACTGGCTTGAAGCGATCCATCAAGTCGGCGGGGCCGCAGATCGCAGACAGCGGCAGACTCGCACCCAGAGATTTTCCGATCGTGCAGATATCCGGAGTGACGCCGTAGTCCTGCTGAGCACCACCGGGACTCTTCTTTGCGAACGACTGAATCTCGTCGAAGAACAATATGAGATTGTGTTCGGTGGCGAGTTCGCGGGCGCGTTCCAGAAACCCGGGCTCGGGCAGGATGCAGCCGCAGTTAAAGTCGATCGGTTCGATCAGCAGCGTGCCAGCCTCGTGAGCGTGATTGCCGATGACCTTTTCCAGAGCGTCCACGTCGTTGTATTCAACGGGAATGATTAGTTCTGCGAGTGCTTCCGGAATTCCGGCGCTTTCCCGGAAGGGCGGTGTGGCATTCATCTGATCCGCCGGGGGGTGCCCGGCTACGAATGTGAATTCGTGGTAGCCGTGAAAGTGGCCGAAGAATCGGATGACCTTGTCACGTCTGCTCGCCGCACGACACAACCGCAACGCGTGCAACGTGGCCTCGGAACCGGAGTTCGTAAATCGCACGCGTTCTGAACATGGAACGATGCGGCAAATCTCATCGGCCAACTCGATGTGATACGCCGAATCCAGACTGCCGAGCACACCCAATCCCCACGTGCGATCAAAAACGCTGCGTAGACATTCAGGAGCATGTCCCAGTAAGGCAGCTCCGTGCCCCATCGACATATCGAGGAATTCACGGCCTTCAATGTCGACGAACCGGGAACCTTTCGACGACTGTGCGTAAACCGGTTTCTGCCACGCAGAGTTCCAGCGCGTGCTCGAACAGACACCGCCAGGCAAGACATTTCGCCCACGTTCGTAGAGTTGTTCAAGTTCCGCGGAATCAAGTTGGCGGACAACCGACATCAACCTCTCCTGATGTGTTTTCTGGCATGCAGCGGAAACGATGAATTCGTCACGCAGTCACTTTTTCGAGTGTGCGGATTGTGTTCTAATCGCTTGAGACGATTTTTGACGAGGCAACGCCACGAGTTGCGGAATACGAACACCGCCCCGAAAACCAGGGCATACCTGTCGACCGTTCAACAGTGGGCCAGCCCGACCAGGAAGGAACTGTTTGATGCTGGAGTACAAGTGCGACCTGTGCGGTACAAAGATTGCCGAACAGCGGTTTGTCGCCCGACTGGACGTCTACCCCGCGTACGATCCCGACCAGATCACGGAAGACGATCTCAATCAGGACAATCTGAACGAAATCTCCGAGCTACTTGCGGAGATGGAATTGACGGGCGAACTGGAACTCGACGACAGCGAGCCGAAATCGTTTCGTTACGACCTGTGCTCTGACTGCCATCGTCAGTTCCGCAAAGACCCGCTCGCCCTGCACCGCCCGCCGCGGATGCGCTTCAGCGAGAATTAAGTCGGAGTTGGCCGAGAAAATCCTTCGCAGCCAAGTGGTGCCGTCGTCAACTCGCGTTCGTAGGATTTATCGGGTTCATTGTGCGTGGGAATGACGAACGAACGAAAGCGATTCCCGTCCTTGGGGAACCGCATGAATGCGGTTACTACAAACAGGGTTACTTGCCGTCTTTTGCCTTGGAAAAACTGGCTGATTTCAGGATATCTCGCAGGTCTTTCCACACGGCGTGTTTCTGGTCCTGTTGTGGCGACACTGCGACGCTCAGCAGGCGGGCGTCTGGATCACTCAACTGCCGTTGCGAAATCTCGAATCGCAACGTCTGAGCCTTTCTGGCCCGGAACGGTTCGACCCATTCCAGCGTGCCGACCCATTTGGATTCCTGCTTCTCAACTGGCTCCAGTTTCAGTTTGAAGCCATCCGTCTTGATTTCTCCCTTGCTGACCGCCGTCGCCAATCCGCGGTAATAGGTCATGATCTCTGAGTGAATGGTGTCTGCCTCGAGCGGTTTGTCGCCAGGCAGCCAGAACACGAACGCATAGCTGAAAAAAGTCTCCGCATCCGGTTTGAACATGCCGGGAGCAAACCGGATCTCCTCGATGCCTTTCAGCTTCATGTCGCGCGCGAATCCCGGTGGCAGTTTGAGTGTTTCGCCGCTCCAACCCTTCGGTGCTTTGAGCGTAATTGCAACTGCGTCTTCGGCCTGGACAGCGGAATCCGACAGGAAGACAGTCGCGACCGAAAGCAGTGTGATGCGGCTCAGCAAATTCATAAACAACTCTCCGATGAATTCAAAAGTCTTCGGGAAACAAAGTTGATGCTCCACGGGCAAGCAGCAGTTCGCCGATCTCGTTCATCAGTGTGACGCACTCTGGAGTCGGAAAAAAGAACCACTTGCGAGTCAACGGCGCAACGATGATCAGCAAGTTTTCGCCTTCGCCACCATCCAACGGGTCGACTTCCTCAAGGCTGTATCCGATCTCGACCTCAACGCCATTTCGGTCGCATATCAAGCCTGGCGGAAACAGACCTGAGTCAGGATCGCGGACCACAGGGTCGACTCGCCAATCGATGCCATGCTCATTGAGCAACACTGGCGCGCGGTCAATGAGATTCTCCGGGGCAAAGAGCAACCAACCGTCGGCCATGAGACTCATCTCGGTGACGTACTACTTCTTTTTTCTATCAGGACGATAGCCCTTGCCTGGTTTCGATCGCGATTCCTTCCGCTTGCCTTTCTTCCCGCCTGACTTGTTCTCTGCGGAATGAACATAGTCGCCGCGGAACCGACGATTCGCATCCTTACGCCGTGACTCCACAGCTTCCTTCGGTGCCCGCGCAGGAATCAGACAATCGCAGCCTCCACCAATCAGATCCTGCCTGCCTGACTGTTCCAGTGCTTTACGGACTTCAAAGTAATTCTCTGGCTTAAAGAACTGCATCAGTGCCCGCTGCAGCTTCCGGTCACGGAGATGTTTCGCGATATGCACGGGCTGCTTCGTGAACGGGTCGATGCCCGTGTAGTACATTGCGGTCGCCACATCGAACGGAGCGGGGATGAAATCCTGCACCTGATCCGGCCGATAGCCGTTTCGCTTGAGGAAGACCGCCAGATCGATCATCGCGTCCAGATCGCTGCCCGGATGGCTCGCGATGAAATACGGGATGATGTACTGCTTCTTGCCGGCCTTACGAGACTCGTCGAGAAACGACTCCGAGAATTTCTCGAAGTCGTCCGTCGCTGGCTTTCGCATCAGATTCAGCACGCCGGCGTCTGTGTGTTCCGGGGCAACTTTCAGATGGCCACCGACATGGTGTCGTGTGAGATCGCGCATGTACTCGGGCGAACGCCGAGCCAGATCCATCCGGATGCCACTGGCCACAAAGACCTTACGGATTCCCGGAGTTTCGCGCGTGTCCTTCATCAGTTTGATCAGCGGACCGTGATCCGTATCCAGTAGCTTGCAGATCGTCGGATGCACGCACGATTGCCGACGACAGACCGCCTCAACCTCAGGCTTCGAACACTTCATCTCGTACATGTTCGCTGTTGGTCCACCGATGTCGCTGATGACGCCTTTAAACTCCGGATCGGCCGTCATTTGCCGGACTTCCCGCAACACGGAGTCCTGACTGCGCGACTGAATGGTTCGACCCTGATGTGTCGTGATGGAGCAGAAAGTGCATCCTCCGAAACAGCCCCGCATGATCGTGACCGAGTCCTTGATCATCTCGAAGGCGGGGATCGCTTCCGTATAAGCGGGGTGCGCCCTGCGCGTGAACGGCAGGTCGTAGATCGCGTCCATGGCTTGTTGCGAAATCGGGATGCGCGGCGGATTGGCTACAACGGCCTGTCGACCATGCCACTGCACCAGACGTTTCGCATTCCACGGATTCGTCTCGTTGTGAATCATTTTCGTGGCTTCGGCGAAGGCCAGCTTGTCGGTCTTCACGTCTTCGAAGCTGGGAATCTCGAGCGCATCTTCCGGCGGAGTTTCCGACGCTCCCATTGCGTATGCGACGCCGCGCATATCCCGCAGGTCGCGGACACCCTGGCCGGAATCAATTCGCTGAGCAATCTCGACAACCGCCTCTTCGCCCATCCCGAAGACGACCAAATCAGGCTTGGCATCGAGAATGATCGAGCGGCGGACTTTGTCGCTCCAGTAGTCGTAATGGGCGAGTCGCCGTAGTGAGGCCTCGACGCTGCCCGCAATCACGGGCACTCCGCGGTAAGCCTCACGAGACCGCTGGCAGTACGCCAGAGTCGGCCGATCCGGACGTAGCCCGATGCGACCGCCAGGAGAATACGCATCCGCATTGCGCACCTTCCGGTTGGCGGTGTAGTGGGTGATCATCGAGTCCATATTCCCCGCACTGATGGCGAAGAACAGACGCGGACGGCCAAAGCGTTTCCAGTCGTCGCACGTTTGCCAGTCGGGCTGACTGATAATGCCCACGCGAAACCCGGCCGCCTCCAGTACGCGACCCAACAGAGACGTCGCAAAACTCGGGTGATCGATGTAAGCGTCGCCGGTGATGAACACGACATCGAGTTCATCCCAGCCCCGCTCTTTCGCCTCACGCATCGTCATTGGCAACGGACGCGGATCGCAGCGCTTCGCGAAATCCTGGAGGTCTGTGGTCAGCAGATCACCACCAAAATGCGGATCGGCGACCACGGGAAGTTCAAGCATGAGTTCTTCGATTCGTTGACCAGTACACTTTCCGGAACGCCGGCAGCAGACGGGCCGGTGGGGAAGCGGTCAACATCTACGAGTGCTTTTGGGCGGAACTGTGTGGATTCCGCGCAAGTCGAGCGGGCAATTCCGGTCACGCAGTCTGTCGTGTGCTGTCGCCTTACGCCAGCAACGACTCAATCGGGCCGCAATCATCATGGGCAACCGGCAGCGGCTGGCCACCGTTGTTGTATTCCATTTGCCCTTCCGTCACGCCCAGAGCCTTGAACCAGGTGTGGAACAGGTGGCCGATGTCGTGCTCCTCATCCTCGACGAACGTGCCCTGCTTGTTCGTCTTTCCAACGACAAGCCCTCGCATCAGACCGGCTCCCGCCATGCCGACGGACCAGGCTTCCGGCCAGTGATCCCGGCCAACGTGCGAGTTGATCTTTGGTGTGCGTCCGAATTCGCTCATCGCGATGACCAGCACATTGTCGAGCATGCCGCGGTCGTACAGGTCCTCAATCAGCGAGGCGAAGGGCTTGTCGAATTGGGGGATCAGGCTCTGGCTGGCATTGAAGTTGTCGCCGTGACTGTCCCAGTGGTACGAGTTGACTTTGACGAACCGCACGCCCTCTTCCAGCATTCGCCGACCCAGCAGCATGTGCCGACCCAGGTCGTGTGTTCCATATCGTTCAACATCGCGTGGGTCGACTTTCGATTCATCGAACAGGTGTGCCCGATCCATCAGCTTCTGAGCCACGTCGAATACGTAAGAGCTGGCTTCCGTATTCGCGGGGCGACGAACAGAGCTGTACTGCCTGTTGAGCTTTTCCCGTAGTTCGTTTCTCGCACGATCCTGTTCCTCAGTCACACTGGCATGACGCAGCATGTTCTCCGGCGGTTGACCGTCGCCGAATGCGAGTGCTCCGTATTTGGGACCGAGAAATCCGGCGTCGGCTGTTTTGAAGCCGCCGCTGTAGGGCTTGATCCAGACATACGGAGGCAGACCTGTTGAGGTCGGTCCGAGGATCTTCGCGACTGCCGAACCCAGATACGGATAAATCACACCGCGATTTTTCGGATCGCCTCGGTTCACACGACCCACGCCCGCCGAGTGGCTGTTGTCCTGAGTATGCACACTGCGAAGCACCGCCAGATGCTGCATGACAGTCGCCGTACGCGGCAGCAGTTCGCAAAACTGGATTCCAGGGACAGAAGTCTGAATCGGCCGAAAAGGCCCACCGAATTGAGTGTTCGGTTTCGGATCCCAGCTTTCCAACTGGCTCATACCGCCGTCCAGCCAGACCAGCAGAACCTGTTTTTCGTTGAATTTCAGCTCTTCGGCCACCAGCGGGTCGAGCAGTCCGCCAAGTCCCGATGCGCCGGCCGCACCCAATGCGCCACTGCCAAGTAACTGGCGGCGCGAAAACAGATGTTCCGAGGGTGTGCAGAGGGGGGATCGCGACATTGCGGAACTCGTTTGTAGTAACCGCATTCATGCGGTTCGGCGGGACGAGGAAGATGGAACGTGTGGTAATTGCTGAGATGCGTACACCCGGATCCGGCTACTACGAACCACGCTTGCGGGTACGAGACACACGCGGCGTGACAGATCACCGTTCATTGAGTGACCGACACATAAAGCCTAGGCTCTGTTTGAAAACAGAGCTGGCCCTGATTTGCCATGTCAGCGAAACTTCGTCTTCCTCAGCCCGCTAGCCAAGGAAGGCCAACGATGCGACATGAACTAACCGACGAACAGTGGGAAGCGATCGAAGATATCTTTCCGGAACCGGCCCCAACTGG
>CAYSJO010000454.1:0-5700 GCA_964431285.1 uncultured Planctomycetaceae bacterium | reverse complement strand
GGATTCGTGATGGCGTAGGCGCGGACTTTCGCAGAGCGTCCGTCACCGAATCGTTGTTCGACCTTTTCGTAAAGGCCCTTCGCTTTGGCATTCTCGAAAGCGTCTTTGATCTCTTCGTTCTTGAATCCCCTGGGAAGAACTCGGTCGTGATAAGCGTGCGCCAATTCGTGCAGCGCAAAGTTCGGCATCCGTTTGGTTTCACGCTCGAAGATGCGGACGTTCGTGAATTCAACGGCTTTCTCCATCGCCGGGTCGCGTTTGTTGTCACGCAACCAGCCAGCCCCAGGGTGATACTCGGCCCGCTGTCGCACACCAGGATATAGCGGGGAAAACCAGAGCGGCACCTTGCGCAGCTCCACGACAGCCGCCGCAGGTACCACACGAGTAATCTCCTGAAGCTGCACGGTCAGCAGTTCCAGTGCGTGTTCAGTCGCCGCCTTGTCCTTGTCCAATAGCCGATCACTGACCAGCACCTTCCAGCCTTCGATGTTTTTCGTCTGGTGCCCGGCTGTCCTGGTGCCGACTTTCGCCGCGTCATCTGCAACAAGATGCCCGCAACACATTGCCACGATGCAAAGGAGTACGAGACGCTTCAAGCTGTGCTGCATGGTGTTTCTTTCGTTGGAACCAGTCGTCGATCGTCCAATCCATTCTGGACGATTGAACTGAAAACAAACAGCAATGGGATGAGATGCCCGACACACCATCGAACGGATTGCGGAATAGATCACCGCGTCATGCGAATGGACCCGGGCAATCTGCAGCACTCCGTGCAATCTGCAACGTGTTCCTGGAAGAGTGTCATGGCCCGCTGGTTGCCTTGGATTTCAACTCTTACAGGCCGGACCGGATTCCAAAGCCCCAAAACGCCTTCGTCTTTAAGCAACACGTCGCCAATTATGCGGAATTCAGAAGTTGCAACGTACATTTGCCTCGGAATCTAATTTTCCGTGCAAGGGTACGCAGGACTGGAAGTACCGGTCCGTGCGAAGGCTGCATGACGTCCCCTCCCGGTTCCGCCGGTGTCAATTCAGCTGGCGGCAGCAGACTGTGCGATGTGTTTGTTCTTGCAACTGGCACATCAATTGCTCAATCGCTGTACGCCTGACTGTTACACCGTTCAGCAACGAGGGTTGACCATGCGACGTCGAATCCGTGGAACCACAGAGGACCTGGAGCCTCGAGTGGTTCTGTCTGTAACGAGTCTTGTCCCGCGCGATGCAACGCCACCTGCGGATGCCGTCAGCGACTCGTCGATCGCTACACCTGATGAGGCAACCGCTGCCGACAGTGGTCGTGTGACTGAGTCTGTTGAAGAGCCAGTCGACTCAACGAACTCAAGTGATCTGGTTGACGCTGGTCCCCCATCCTCTCTCCCGGACACCGATCAAAACATTGGCACCGATGAGCCAGTTGACAGTGTGTCTCAGTCAAGACGAGGAACCCAAGTCAGTGAAACCACACGGGATCAGAGTTCCGTGCTGATCATTCGTGAGATCACAGTCAACGTTAACGATACAGTTGATGATGCCAGCGCTACGCGAGCTAAAATCGCCTTCATTGAAGCTGAACGCACGGGAATCGCCCCAAAAGACTCGGACAGTAGCGCCATTCAATGGGATCTGGATGACGTCATTGGCTCCCGGGACACGACGGATGACAACGGCATTGAAGCTGAAGACGTATCGGTTGCTTCCGAGAAGCAAGACGTTGTCGAGTCGGTCGATGTTCAGGCCAGCGACTCAGTCGTGCAGGTCACGAATGATCGTGGTGAGGTAGTGGAGCCGACTCAAACAACTGAGTGCGGCAGCGAGATATCATTCCTTGACGCAGTTGCCGATGAACGCGCCGAGGTGAATTCCGAAGTGTTCCCCACTATCGCGGCGACCAGTTGGCTCAGTGCATTGCAGGAGTCGCTGTTGTCGTGGTTCACTACGACCTCGGACGGTAACGAGGCCCAGACCGAGCCCCTAGTTCAACAGACAGCGTCGGCGGCCGGCGTTGCCGGAGTGCTATCGCTGATGGCGTTCGGGCGGAAAGGACTAGGCGATACGGATCGGCTGCCGACAGCGCTGCGTGGCTTGCTCGAACTGCGCGACTGGAGACCGTCGCGCACGTCAAATCGTCGTCGCCAGAAGTCGTTGCCTGGCCAATCGGCCGCGCGGAAAGAAGCCGTCCTTGCCGCTCCTGCTGGCCTCGACGAGCCGGAACTCAATGACGCGTTTCTGATGTCCGTTGCTGTGCCCGTCAATCCGCAAGCGTTCGTCATGTCGAGCATCCCCGCTGGCGGAGAAAGCTCAGACGACGATACTTCCGACATGACCGCCACGACAGCGGTTGTGGCCGCGACAGCGGCAGCGGGTGGTTGGGCCGTACGTCGGAATTCAGCCGGTGGAAAGCAGCAATCGTCAGAGCGACAGAGCGAATTTGGTGGAACAACATTCACGCGACCGCGGCAGCACGTCGGCTGAATCCGGCAATTTGCGATTGGCCAAGGCCACGCCCCAATGGACGACCAGCATCGAGACACCGATTTCCCCGACACCGCGACCCTTCGCGTTGCGTCGTCCGACGCAGTGCTCGAACGGTTCATCGCGGCCTGGGAATGCGGCGATGAGCCCCGTGTCGCCGACTTCGTGGGAGCAACAGTTGGGTTAACTGACAACGAACTTGCGGCCGAAGTCGTGCGCATTGATATGCACGAGCGAGCCAGCCGCGGTCAGGCCGTTTGCCTGGACCCATACCTTGCCGAGTTGCCGGAACTGAAGGAAACACCACTTGAGGTCATCGCCCTGATCCTCGACGAGTATTCCATCCGCACGGAGTCCGGCCAGCCTGTTTCCCTGGAAGACTACGCTCGACGGTTTCCAGAGCATCTCGACACACTCCGTCGCGAACTCGACCTAACAGAAGAGCCCGACGCACAAGGATGCTCCACGACTCCCGCCAAAGTCGCAGTGGCCGTTCCGCCTGGCGAACTGTCTTCCCAGGGAACGGCCGCGTACGAGTCTGACTGGATTGCCAGGTTGCCCGACACACTCGCTGGACCGTGTTGTGACGCAGACGCCGCGCTCTGTACACGCTCAGAATCGACGCAGATCGGATCAATCCCGGCGAGCGGGCAACTGATTCCTGGCACTCGGATGGGCGACTTTCAGATCGAACGGCTTGTCGGCGAAGGTGGTCTGGCCCGTGTCTATAAGGCCCGGCAGGTCTCGCTCGACCGGATCGTGGCACTCAAGGTCACTCCATCACTTGACGATGAATCACAACCTCGGGACGAAGGCCGCAACATGGCGGCTCTTGTTCATGACCACATTGTCCCGGTGTTCTCACAGGAACGCACCAGTGGATTCGATGTGCTCGCCATGGGTTTTGTCGCCGGGCCGACGTTGTCGGATTTGCTCGATGTCCTGGCCCGGATGAGACGCGGTAACACGTCGAGTCACAATTGCCACGAGCTCATTCGGGACTTGAGTGACGCGGCAGATCACACGAGTTCATCCGAAGAGACGGCCCCCAAATCCGGTCGGTTTGTGCATTTCGCCTGTCGCCTGATTCGAGACCTGGCGCGTGCTCTCGCCCACGCGCATCGCAAGAGCATTCTGCACTGTGACGTGAAACCGGCCAACATTCTGTTTGCGCCCAGTGGTCGAGCGATGCTGACGGACTTCAATGTCTCGGTCCGAAGCGATGACGAGGCAGACGGCTCGGTCGGTGGAACTCTGCAGTACATGTCCCCCGAACAACTCGCTGCCGTGACCACCGCAGGATCACCGGACGAGGTGAACGAGCAGTCCGATGTGTATTCACTCGGTCTGATCCTGTTCGAGTTGCTGACGGGCGAGCGTCCTCACACCGGTGCGGTTATTTCGAGCAACCCGTTGACGATGGCTGGTGAATTGCTGGCCGTGCGACTCTCGTCGGACCTGCAATTCCCGAAGACAGGTCTCAAACTGTCGGCAGCCCTGCGCTCGATTGTTCAAACGAGCCTGGCTCCGTCGCTCGACGAGCGGTATCAGACTGCCGACGAACTTGCCGACGACCTTGATCGGCTGCTGGCGTCACAGCCATTGAAGTACGCCGCGGATCCGGATC
Organism: uncultured Planctomycetaceae bacterium; assembly: GCA_964431285.1. GTDB lineage: Bacteria > Planctomycetota > Planctomycetia > Planctomycetales > Planctomycetaceae > CAUZFZ01. Next base: position 1,602 of record CAYSJO010000454.1, on the reverse strand, counting down.
GCGTCGATCGTTCGATTCGATGGGTCAATCGGCATCGTGTCTCGAGCGTGGTCCTGCTCAGTGCGGTAGTCCTCGGACTCGTCCTCTTCCTCCGCAACGATGAGCGGCCGATTGTCTTCAATGTGGCCGCGGCGGAAACGCATGCTCCGAGCGGCGAGGACAATCGGATTGCACTCGGACTGGATCAGCAGGGTCGACAATGCCTGGAGCACGGCCAGTTCGGACAGGCGGTTGTGTTCTTCGAGAAAGCGCTTGAGCTGAATCCGCAGCTGGCTGCTATTCACCACAACCTAGGTGTCACTCGATTTCGACTGGGAAGATTCGCCGACGCGCGGGCGTCCTTCGATCGCACCATTGAACTCGGACGGGCCACCGGATTGGTTTACTCCCACCGCGCTGCGGCGAGATTCGCCCTCGGCGACCTTCTAGGATCGCGCGCGGACGTTGAAAAGTCACTGCAGGTTGCCGCGCCGTCGGAACGCGACGAAGTCGATTCGAACTTCCAGGAATTCGAAGCGAGGCTCGCAGCAACGACATCGTCATGACATATGACGGTGTCTGGCCGTTTCGCGTCACGGACTGTTCCGGCCAGCCTTGGATTTCGCGCGTTCGTCGAAGATCGCTTTGATCTTCGGCGAGGCCGTGCTGTACGCGGAGTGTCCCTGTTTGTCCCGCAGGTGCGGCGAGGCACCCAGTTCCAGCAGCAGACGAATCATGGGTTCATCGTTGACGGCTGCCACCCAACTGAGTGCCGTCTGCCCGGAGTCGTCGGTCGCATCCGGATCAGCGCCGCGGTCGATCAACTCACGGGCGATTAGCTCATCGCTGTGCTGAACTGCCATGCTCAGTGCCGTGTAACCGAACGTTGCCCTGGCGTTCACCTCGGCGCCGTTCTCCAGCAACAGCATCAGAATCTCGCGCCCGCGCGGCTCACCGAGGTGCGTCGCGGCCAGATAGAGCACAGGGCCCGGCGGTAAATTCGGGTCGGCCCCATTCGCCAGCAGTACGCGGACGCTCTCGGAGTTTTGAAAGTTCACGGCGAATTGAAGGAGCCAGGGAGAAGCATTGACGTCCGCGCCCCGCGCAATATGAAGGGGGATATCTTCCGGATAGTGAATCGCAGCGATTTCGATTCCATTCGAATTCACGCGCAATCGCCAGCCGTGTTCAATGAGCAGGACGGCAGCAACCATCAGTGTCACGGTCACGCCGATGCCGACAAGTATCATCCGCAGTCGTCGACGGTGGATGTCGGTGGTTTCCGGCGGAGTGACGACGGACATGTCTATGGCTCGGACTGCGAAGAGGGTCGGGGACTCAGGGGATCTTCGCTGATCCGCACCCATCCGCAAGATCAGCGTCATCCGCGTCCTCATTACCTGGCACGGGCAGCAGGTAGAAAGTTGAAACTCAACTGCACGTCGGACGATTGAGGTGATAGTGTCTCTGGCGCGGCTGCGGTCATGTTGAAACCCGCAGACCATACGTTTCGACCGGAATGGCAATCTCATGAATGCTCGCTCATCCCGCCACACGATAGCGCTTCTGGCGACCGTCGCTGCGCTTGGTTTCCTCGCAGTGCCAGCACTTACCGTAGTGCCA
>CAYSJO010000453.1:0-5555 GCA_964431285.1 uncultured Planctomycetaceae bacterium | reverse complement strand
TTGCCCTGATCGGCATACAGATAGCCCAGATCGTTGTTCACTCCGACGTCGTCCGGATTCTCCGCAAGGAACTTCTCAAGAATCTCCTCGCCTTTGCGGATTTTGCCGATCTGGACGTAGATGGCCGACAGACTGAACTTGGCCTGTCTGGCCAGTTCGACGTTCGGGTACTTCTGGAGAAAAGCCTCGTAGCGTTCGGCCGCTTCTTCATACCGGTGCGCGTGGTAGTAGATCCAGGAATGCCGAAACTCCAGAGCTGCCTTGCCCTGCGCGTTGAACGAGCCGTCCTTAATTGCCAGCCCAATCGATTCCAGAGCCTTGTCGGTCTCACCGGTAAGTTCCAGAGCCAGTGCCCGGTAGTACCAGTACAACGGACGGGAGGCCGCCAACAGAGGATGGTCGATCGCTTCCTTGTAGACGTCAGCAGCGTCCGCGTAGCGTTCCGCCCCCATCAGCATCTGCGTGTGGAATTGGAAAACGGCTGCCGCCTGAGAGGGATTCGCCTCGACTGCCAGCCGAAAGAATTCGGCTGCCGTGTCAATCTGGTCCGATCGTTGTGCCAGCACAGCCAGCAGCAGGACCTGCGTATAGTCGTCTGCGCCAGCGCCGTCCTTCGTGCGCATACGTCCCAGTTTGGTCAGTTCGGCGAGCAGGTCCGGGTCACCTTCGATGGCTGCCAGTTCGGTCTCCAGTTCCGGAACCAGATTGGCCAGTTCGTCTCCCTGAGCCAGCATCCGGGGCAGATTTTCGATGCGGGAAAGGTTGTCGAGTAACTCGTCAGCCTTGCCCTGCTGCCGGAAAATGCGTGCCAGGCCGAGAAAGGCACGAGGACTTGGACTGTCCTCGATCGAAGCACGAAAGATCTTCTCGGCTTCGTCCAGCTGCTTGTTGTCGATGTAGGCTTCGGCCAGATAGTTCTGCAGATCGCTGTTCCGCGGATTGTCGTTCGCCAGCTTCTTCAATCGATCCAGTAGAGAATCAACTTTGTCCAGTTTCACGAGCACCTGTCGAAGCAGTGCAAACGGGCCAGCCCCGCGATCGACGTTTGCCTCGAAGAATGTCTCCAACTGCTCCAGGGTCTCGTCGTATTCTTCCTGCTGAAAATGGAGCTGGGCCAGCAGATAATTCACCACCCCGGGACGGCCGTTGTTGTCTTCGGCAGACCGTTCCAGAGCGACCTTCGCCCGCTCGTTCCGTTTGGCCCGCATCAGGACCGTACCGATCTGCTCAAACGACGTGCTGCGGTGCTTCTGCAGTTCGTCGCGTGTGCGGCGGTCGAGTCCGAACTTCGCGGGGTTCAGCAATGCTGTCAGCACGACCTCGTAACAGTCGGCCGCTTTTTCGATCTGCTGCAGACCCGAGTAGATGATTCCCAGATCACGATTGATCAGCACGAAGAAGCCTGTGTTCTTCTTCAGGCGATCCGAGCTGCGGGCTTTCTCCAGGTACTCAATTGCCTGCGGCAGTTTCTGTTGCTTGACCATCTCCACGCCAATCTGCCTCAGCAGTTGAAAATCGTTCGGGTCGAGTTCGACGACTTTGGCTGCGTATTCGAGCGCCTTGTCGGCGTCCCGCATCTGCAGGGCCAGCTCGATCAGTGCTCGATAGATGCGGATACTTGTTGGATCGAGTTTCTCGGCTTTCTCGTAGGCGTCGCGTGCCTCCTTGAGTTTTTCACGCTGCTGCAGCAACCGCCCGGTCATCAACCATGCCTTCGCGTTCAGCTTCAGCTCTTGCTCGGCCGTCCGCTCCTTGATCGGCTTCAGGGGCAATGCCGGCTCATCGAGAGACTGCAGCTGCAACCCTGGTCTTGTGTCCTCGGGTGGGGTCGTGTCCTGGGCGGCAATCGGTCGCCACGCGGAATTGAGCAGACCAACAGTCAGCAACACGGCAATCAGCAACCGTGACATAATTCTCTCCTGTGCAGAGGCGGGCAGTGTGCTCTGTTGCCCAACCGCAAACCGCTTGAGTGCGTTCCAGACCGAAATCGCATTTGTCTACCGTCACCGTTTTGACGAAGCTGAATCCTAGCGATCGGAATCGAGCCTCACCAATACTCGTTTGGGTGGAGCCCCTCACGGCTGGTTGAAAAGCAGTCGAATCGGGTTCCAGTTTCCCCGATTCAGGCATTTTGTCGCAATAACTGGCCGCCAGGACAATTCCGCCGAATGAGCGACGGCATCACGTGATTTGAGCTGGCGCCCCCGTCACACTGTATTGAAACGATGTGACCACACCGCCTGAATCCTGACGGACGGAGCATATGAAGAATCGCGAAATCCTGATTGGCGTTACGGGTGGAATCGCCGCCTATAAGACGGCCGACCTGACGAGCAAGCTGGTCCAGGCCGGGGCACGGGTCACGGTCGTCATGACGGAATCCGCCACGAAGTTTGTGGGACCAACGACGTTTGAAGCCCTGACCGGTCGACCGGTCTATCGTCAGATATTCGAACCCGTTGAGCATCATCAGGGAGAACACATCGGACTGGCTCGCCGGGCTGAGCTGTATGTGGTCGCTCCCGCCACAGCGAATTTCATCGCTCGGGCAGCACACGGACTCGCCGACGATCTCGTGTCGACACTGATGCTCACCGTGACATGTCCCGTCCTTGTAGCTCCTGCCATGAACACCGAAATGTGGAACAAGCCCGCCACGCAGCGCAATCTGAAACAGATCGAGTCAGACGGAGTCAGTCTGGTTCAACCTGGCAGTGGCTGGCTCAGTTGCGGCCAGGTGGGCGCCGGTCGCATGGCAGAGCCTGCCGAAATCGTGGAGCAGATCCACGTTTTGCTGGAGTCCTGACCTCAGCTAGATGAGTCATCGGAGAAATGTCGTACCGAGGGGGTTCCGCCATGACAGACATCACAAGTCCCCGCCTGCTCTATCTCAAAGGCGGCCTGTTCCTTCTCAGCGGTTCCATAGCCGCGTTGCTGCTGTTGCTTGAGACACCCACTCTGAGGACTGCTGCACTGCTGGCACTGTCTGTGTGGTGTTTCGCTCGAGCGTACTACTTCGCGTTCTACGTTGTCGAGCATTACATCGACCCCTCATACCGATTCGCCGGGCTGGGATCATTTGTCAGATACTCGCTGGCTCGTCGTCGGCACCGGGCAGAAGAGTCGCAGGCCGACTGACTCTGGGTCGCGGCGTTCCAAGTGTCAGTCACGCCGGGTCGCGCTTTCGCGATGCCAGCACCTTTAAATGCTGCTCAACGGATTCGGCCAGAGCATCGACGTTGTACCCGCCTTCCAGAAGACTCACACACCGGCCCTCAGAGTGCTGATCCGCGACGTTGAGCACGGACTCGGTCAGACGTGCGAAGTCCTCTGTCTCGAGCCCGAGCGAACCGATCGGGTCCAGTTTGTGCGCATCGAATCCGGCACTGACCAGAATCAGCTCGGGCCGGCATCGCTTCGCACTGTCGTTAAGCATTTGCTCGAACGCACTGTGGTAGTCACCACGAGACGTCCCGAACTCGACCGGCAGGTTGAAGACCGTGCCAAGTCCCTTGCCGCTCCCCGTTTCCGAGTCGTCGCCGGTCCCGGGGTAGAACGGGAACCGATGAGCGGAAAAGAACGTGACCTGCTCCTCCTCGTAGAAGATCTCCTGAGTTCCGTTGCCGTGATGCACATCCCAGTCGATGACCAGTACGCGATTCAGCTTGTGCTTCGCGATTGCGTGCTGAGCGGCCACGGCGACATTGTTGAACAGGCAGAACCCCATTGCGTCGTTCGTCCGGGCATGGTGTCCCGGTGGGCGACTCAGGGAGCAGGCCAGTCGATGAGTGTCTCCGAGTACTTGATCAACAGCGTCGCATGCGGTTCCGGCGGCCTGCAAAGCGACCTCATAGGACTCGGGGCTGACGACAGTGTCCGATTCAATCCGTCCACCTCCGGAGGCCGCGAACTGCCGGATCCGGTCGATGTGCTTGCCGGAGTGCACGCGCTCCAGCTGGTCGCGTGTGGCCTTTCGGATCTCGCCGCGAGTGAATTTTCCGATCAGACCGGTTTGTTCAAGCCGGCCGACGATCGATTTCAGTCGGTCGGACGATTCGGGATGATCGCCGGTGTCGTGCTTCAGAAAAACCTGGTCGGTATAAAGTACAGGCATGGGCTGGCCACATGATCCAATGGTCGTTCACACGGTGCAGCAGACGATCGAGTCGACTGCCAAATTGTGCCGAACTCGGAATTCCCGTCCAAGATCATTCCGCGACGTTTTGACCGTTCCCCGCTGCCAGAGATATCATCGATGTTTTCCCGTTCACCTCTCCCTGAATTCGCAGGAACTGACGCGGGATTCTGACCGTCTCAATGGGATCACACCACATGATCCTGATTTGGTCGGAACACTCCCGCCTGATGCCTGCCGTACGAAGACGACCCGCGCGTCCCATGGGGACTTCTCAGCAACCAACCGGCCAGCCACAGAAACCGCGTCGTCACAATAATGTGAAGACGCTGGGCCGGTATGTCGTGGACAAGAAGCTCGGTGAAGGTGGCATGGGAACGGTCTATCGAGCGACCGACAGTCAGCTCGACCGCACCGTGGCGATTAAGGTTCTGCCGTTGGAAAAGGCGAAGGAACCGCGACTCGTCAAGCGTTTCCGCGCGGAAGCGCAGGCCGCGGCGCAGCTCAAACATAAGAATATTGTCGGTGTGTATGACTCAGGCGAGATCGATGGTCTGCTGTACATCGCGATGGAATACGTCGATGGCATCGACGTGCACGAACTGGTGAAACGTAAAGGCGTCCTAGACGTGCGACGGTCCCGCGACATCATGCGCCAGCTTGCCCGCGCATTGCAGCACGCGTACGAGCAGAACATCGTGCATCGAGACATCAAGCCTGCCAACCTGATGATTGACCGTGACGGGATAGTCCGTCTGGCTGACATGGGCCTGGCTCGCTCGCTGGACGATTCCGAGAAGTCCGGAATCACACGCGCGGGCACGACCGTCGGGACGATCGACTTCATGTCTCCCGAACAGACGCGCGACAGCCGCTCGGCCGACACGCGCAGCGACATGTATTCGCTGGGAGCGACCTGGTATCACATGCTGACCGGGCAGACGCCGTTTCCCGAAGGTGACCTGCTGAACCGAATCAACGCGCACGCAACGTTGCCGCCTCCGAATCCACAGGACCTCAACGACGAGATTCCAGACGGTGTGGTCGAAGTCATGCACCGCATGCTCGAGAAGGACCCGGAGGATCGCTACCAGACGCCGGCCGACCTGCTCGAAGCGTTCGAACGCATGAGCATGAAAAAGCAGACTGAGCTCGACATGGGGCTGCTGGCAGGTCTCATGGAAGACGATGATGTTTCGGAACAGACACCGTCAAAGAAGAGAAAGAAAAAGCGATCTGCTGCAAAGAAGCGACCAGCCGGAAAATCCCCGAGTCAGAAGCCACAACCTGTGGAGGAGGCTGTTGAAGAAGAGGACAGTAACGATGACCTGTATGGACTCCGATCGCCGACGCCGGCCCTGTCCGCACAGGACGCCGCCGACGATGAATCGGACATGGACCTGCCACTTGGTGACGGTGG
>CAYSJO010000452.1:0-6568 GCA_964431285.1 uncultured Planctomycetaceae bacterium | reverse complement strand
GGCCAGCATCGGCAGGTGCTCGCAGATAAAAACACCTGGCGTCGCCGTTTCAATCGGACTGAACTCGCCCCGAATCCCGTCCGGCGCTCCCGGCTTTGGATCCCAGCTTTCGTGCTGAGTCAATCCTCCGGACAGAAAGATCAAGACAACGGACTTCGCCCGCGCAGAGCTACCAACGGAACCGTCAGCCGCACGCCCGGATAACTCCGAGACATGATTCATTCCCAGGCCCAGCAGACCGACCGAACCGGCCTGCAGAGCTGTGCGGCGGGGAATAGCCGGATGCTCAACTTGTGCAGGATGAGGCATCTTCAACCTGTTCCTTCAGCTTCGCAGTGACGAGTGATCAGAGCCTGTTGAACCTATCGACGCATTCTCAGCCATTCAACGCCGGATTCTGCATACCTGGTAGCGTTCGAGGAACGCCGATCACTCGTTTAACGGCAAGCCGGAGGCGTCGGTGTTTCGTCCACCCGTAGGGTCAAAAAACGCCGCCGACAGAAAAGCTCTTTGACAATCAGCAGACCCTTGCAGCCAATGGCCTGTCCTTTCACAGCCAGCAGCCGAGACCGCAGATGGTCGCCAGCAGAATGTGCCAAGGCTGGAACGGGAAGGATATGGTTACCGCCGGAACTCGGCCAGTCTCCAGGGCTGGCGGATGAAATCAACCGGCTGAGTTGAGAGAATCTGGCACGCCGTAAATCGTGTGAAATGCGGCACTTTGAGTTCGGCTCAGTTTTTTGACCCTACGACCCCGTCTTCATCGGCTGCCACCGTCTTTTCGATCTCAACAGATTCTCCGCTGTGTCGGCCTGGTCCACGTTTTCGGGTGAGTCTTCAGCAGGCCGCTTCGGCACTTGCGCATAGATCGCGTGCCTGTGCGGCGGATGTGTCGATGCCCAGTGTGATGTCGACCGACCAGCTTTCGCCCTGCGGCAACTCAAATTCCCAGTGCGGGACGACGCAGCAGCTTTGATGCACCATCTCGAAGCCGCCTTCTGACTGACTGACGGTTTCAATCGGGAACGCCCACAGGCCGCTTTGCTGCGACATCTCCAGCGAGATATCGACACCGAGCCATTCGTCGACAAGGCCCAGCCGCCGACAGTTGGACATGGCGAGTTCTGTTTCGAGCTGGCCAATGCGCTGACCGTCGCTGTCGTAGAAGTACCGATCAGACACTCCCGCTGGCAAACCGGCGATATTGAATTCCACGGCAAAGTGCAGAGGCACTCCGGCAGGCAGTTCGTCGAGCTGGTAATGCACTCGCAGTTCACCACCGCTCGACACATCCAGGCTGACAGTTTTCGTGACTTGCACCTCCCACGATACGAGCGTGCCACGGCGTGCCAGACAGACCTCACTCAGTTCGCGTCCGCGACGAATCAAAGACTGGTAGGCGCCCGTGTGGAAATCGCTGACGTGGCCGTCTCCAGCTCGGAACTCATCGCGCGTCAGTCCCGGACGCAGAAAATGATCGACCAGCGCCCTGCGAGGCCAGGTGTCGTACGCGATCTTCTGGTCCAGTCCCTCCTGTTTGCAGATGACGTCCCCCTGAATGCTGGCGGCGTTCAGTCCGCCATCCGCTCCGTCTGAGCGAGCTGCTTCGCGGATGGCATCGTGGTAGATCTCCGGCCGCCGATTCAGTGTGGCCAGCAGATTACGTCGAATGCCGCGCACATCGAGTTCGTACAGATGGCCGCCATGACCGGGTGCCAGGAACGCGACGAGTCGATCACCAGCGATCCGGACTTCCTGCCGCGCATCGTGATTGAAATCGCCCGAATCGACACGCACCCAGCGATCGACAGCGGGGCTTTCGTCGCGTGAGGCCGTCAAACTGGCCGCAGCCTGTTCCAGCAGCGTGTCCGCCGCGATCAGGTGTTCGTAGACCGCGTGTCTGAGATGCGGCAGATAGAGCCCACCGAATGCGCCATGCCAGTAGGAGCAGTTGCACTGGCCACGGTACAGTTCGGTGCGGGCTCGGTTGAGCAGATCAAACTGCTCACGGTCCGTGTCCGAAGCCATCACTTCTTCGAGTCGCTGGCTGACCTGCAACATGCGGCAGTACATGTCGTTGGCTTCCGGATACTTCGTGCGGAAATTCCGCCACACACCACCACGGACAAAGTCGGCCAGTTTCGGCCAGTCCTCGTCTTCGCTTTCTTTCTTCTTGCGCAGCCCCAGCAACACCTTCTGGCGTTCCGTCGGGAGCACCCATTCGGTCATCTCGCGGTAGCTGCTGTCGGGCAGATAGATGTTGCCTGCCGGAAGAACATTCTCAACACATTCGGCCAGCGTGACGGCTTTGAGCCACTCGGAATTGTCCTGCAGCAACTGAAAGAACGTTCGCAGCCAGCCTTCGTCATACACCGATTGTTTCGTACCCGGCCAGCTCCCGAGTTTCTCGCCGTCGTCACCCATCACAACAACTGCGCCCGGATGCTGTTGCTGTATATTCTGCATGATCTCGTTCGATCGCGCCGGCGCCTGGATCGGGATCGCATTTCGCAATGTCTCAGTGACCGGGAAGACTTTCAGCAGACGGCCTTCGTCTTCCGTCAGAAAGAACGACGTCAAATCGTCACTCGTCAGGCCGGCCGATCGAAAATGCGAGTCGTCGAGGATCGTGTATTCGATACCAGCATCGACAATATCTCGTGTGAATGACTGCTCCCATACACGCTCGGGAATCCAGATCCCCTTGATGGCCTGGCCAAAGTGGTTTTCCAGAAACCGCGAGTAGAGCTGAATCTGTCCGACGCGATCCCGCTGAAGAATCCCGGCGAGTATCGGTTCATAGAACGGCCCACCAATGATTTCGAGTTGCCCGCGTTCAGCCAGCGAACGAACGAGATCGATGTATTCCGGCCGGTGATCGACAATCCACTCCAGCAGACTGCCCGAGTTGTGCAGCGTGATCGCAAGCCCGGGAAACTCCTGCAGCAGTTCGAGAAACGGAAGATACGCGTCCTCATAGGCCTGTTCGAACACGCCATCGAAATTGCCGATGGGCTGATGATTGTGAATGACAAGAGCAAATCGAAGCGGAGTCACTCGAACATCCTTTCGCCGTGCCGCTGGCAACTGGAAGAACTGGGCAGGTTACGGGGACGCAACTGTACGGCGCGCAGCAGTATCCTCGTTGAGACTGTCATCGTCAGCGCAGACCGGATGACTTTTGTCCCAAATCGAAGACTCCGGGAACTCTCCCTCGCCCTAACCTGGCAGGTTTACCTGGTCGACCGATCCGAGCAGCCACTCAGAAGCAGTTGTCAAATCATGTCGAGCTTGCGGTAGCGGCGCTGCTTCGGACGACGGCACTTTTCGCACGTGCCGTAGACTTCCAGCCGATGGCCGGTTTTCAGAAACCCGTGCGTGGCGACGATCTTCTCAATCAGGTCCGAAATTTCCTGGTTCCGAAACTCGATCAGATCGCGACACTGGTCGCAGATCATGTGATCGTGCTGAGGGTAGCCGTAATCGTGCTCGTACACGTCCGCGCCATGCGGGCGAGCGACCTTGCGGATCAGACCGGCGTCCTCCATCGAGGTCAGAGTCCGATACACAGTGGACCGGCTGACGCGCCGGCTGTCGGTGCGATGCGTGACACGTTCGATGATCACGTCGGTGTCGAAGTGCTCGTGAGACGAAAAGACTTCTTCGACAATGATTGCCCGCTCCCGAGTCAGACGCTGTCCCTTGGTGCGCAGGTACTCCTGAAACTTCTCGGTGGGTGCGGCTGATTTGTCGAGGGCAGCAATGTCAGTCACTCGAAGCTCCCGATCATCGAGGCGTCAGTACGAAATTCGCCTCGTGTTGCAGACTAAACTGGTGGTCTGCGCGCAAAACAACGGGAGTCCCGCGATCCGGCTTCCACCGGAGCCGCCTAGCTCCCGACACTGCTGTCAGATTCGGCAATCGAGTTTTATTCGCCCAGCAACCGATCGAGCATCCGATCCACCGCAACGTCCAGCTTCTGAGCGGTCTCGTAGGTACCGTCAGCAATCTGCTGCTGTATTCGAGCCAGCCGCTGCGATCGGAACTCACTGTTGAGGTCCACGCTGTTGTCGGTCGAATTGACGGAACTCATTTCCAGCTCATCAGTTGGCGAGATGGGCGGGGATGAATTCACCGCCGGCGCTCCCGGAGGAGACGCCGATATCGGTGGAGTCGTCCCGCGGATCGGTGATCCACCGTTGACGTGTCCAAGGTTGTTGACTTCCATGTCCGTGCTCCGTGAAATACGGGAAAACAATGCGACTCGGGATCCTTCGTGTCGAATCTGTCAGACACGGCGATCATATCGCGGATTCCAGATTCACTTCAACTTCTGTCTGAGCTCGGCCATCTGGAAGCGTTTTGAGTTCGTGACCCGATCCGGCCTCAGCTGCATGACAGGACCAGACGATGGCTGCTCTGGACGTTTGACGCACTGAGAACCCGTCGCCAGACTCGTTATGCATTAATTCCTGCACCAGTGATCCAATTCACCTGAAGACCGCGCCCCACAAACCAGTCGGAGTCGCCTGAATCGCGACGACGTGCTCACCAGCCGCTGCATCCGGCGACGTGGTCAGGCGATTACATCCGGGACTGTCACGTGATTCAGAAGATGATTTCCGAACGTCTGCGATACCGTGGGTACCAGCGCGCGCCCTACGAACAGTACCGCGACAGCGTCCATCGCCATTACTCAGGCATCGCTGGCCGTTTTCTTCGATCCGCGAGCATCGTCAGTCTGCACGAACCTCTCGCGTCGCGATTCTTCCGTCGGGGTGGATTCCCGTTGAAAGACTGTCAGCGAATCCTGGACGTCGGTTCCGGAGCCGGACAACTGCTGACTCACCTGCTCCGACACGCCGAACGCGACTCAGAGATCGTCGCGACTGACCTTTCGGCGGCCATGCTGCAGCGAGCTTCGCGGCGGTTTGATGATCCGCGACTGTCGTTCGTTTCGGCCGATCTGACTCAGCTCCCGTTTGCCGACGACACATTCGACTGTGCCACATGCGGCTGGGTGCTGGAGTACCTGCCGGACCCGGAGCCGGGCCTGCGTGAACTCTCGCGGGTCGTAAAACCCGGTGGACGCATCCTATTGCAGTGCACGGAAAACACGGTGTTTGGCGCCATGTCGAGCCGACTGTGGAAATGTCGCACGTTTCAGCGCACCGAGTTGCAAGACGAATGCAGTCGTTGCGGTCTGGAGTGGGCTCAAGAGCTGTGGTTCAGCCGCGTTCACCGCCTGCTGCGTCTGGGCGGGATCATCGTGGAAGTTCGGATCGGCGACTGACCAGCGGTCGACTCGAATTCGATTGGACCGCGTCGCGCCGACACAGACCAAGAAGCCAACCTGGCTCTTCATCGCATCGGTGATCGCTGATATTGAGAAAACACTGCACCAACGAGTCTCGAACGCGCCTGTCTGGACCGCTTTACAGACAACCGGATTTTGCTAATTTGTCTGGTATCCCGGTTTTTTGTCTCGCGCTAGCAGCACAGCCCGGACTCCATGTCTGTCCTTGCCAACACCGCTGAAACGACTGCCCGTTTCAGTCTGCAGAACATCACTGACGCACGCGGCTACGCGATTGCCATCACCGGGATGCTGATCGTCTTTGTTGCGTTGTCGCTGATCAGCCTGTTCCTGACATTGCTCCCCAGGCTGCTGGAAATGCTGAGTACAGTTTTCCCGGAGCCGGCATCTCAACCCGCCGCACCTCCGCCCGCCAGAGTCAGTGCAGGCAACGAAGAAATCGTGGCGGCCATCGGAGCCGCCCTGCACTGTCACCACAGCGGCCCATAGGGCAACGGCGGGGTGATTCCCGCAGCCCTTCATTCAGCCTCCCGCGATCAATCTCCCTAACCAGTCGACTCGATGGACATCCTCTTCGAATTCCTGCAGTCCACCGGCTTCGCCCTGATGGCGGACGCTCCCGAACACATTCTGATGATCATCATCGGACTGGTGTTCATCACGCTTGGCATCGTGAAACATTACGAGCCGTTGTTGCTGGTTCCGATCGGCATGGGAATCGTCGTCGGCAATATCCCGGTCATGTCCAACATGGCTTTGACCGTCTACGACAACGCAACAATCGTGCTGGAAAACGGCGAGATCGCCATCAAACCCGGCAGCGTGCTGAGCTATCTGTATTTCGGAGTCGCGCAGGGCATCTTCCCGCCGCTGATCTTCCTCGGGATCGGCGCAATGACCGACTTCTCGACCATGCTGTCCAACCCGCGACTGGTGCTGCTGGGAGCGGCCGCTCAGGTCGGCGTATTCCTGACGTTCCTGGGTGCCCTGTGGATGGGATTTGCCGACATCGAGGCGGGATCAATCGGCATCATCGGTGGTGCTGATGGACCAACTGCCATCTTTTTATCGACTCAACTCGCGCCGCATCTGCTGGGAGCGATTGCGATTGCCGCGTACTCGTACATGGCCCTTGTCCCGGTCATTCAGCCGCCGATCATGATGCTGTTGACGACGCGTGAAGAACGTCTGATACGTATGTCTCCACCGCGAGATGTTTCCAAGCGCGAACGTATCATCTTCCCGCTGGCG
>CAYSJO010000451.1:0-6908 GCA_964431285.1 uncultured Planctomycetaceae bacterium | reverse complement strand
GGTTGGCAGTCAGGGCATAGGCGTCTCACGTGTGTATCAGCACTGGGACCTGGCGGATGGAAAGAACAAAGCCAAACCGGCGCTGGCCACTGGTAATGTCGACGTCTTCACAATGGCCTCGCACCTCACAGTTCCAGATTGCGGCATCACGAACTTCACGGAGCTGGGGCTGAAGCATAATTCTGAGATCCGCCTACTCGTGCAGGTGTCGTGGTTCCCGTTCGATGTGGAATCACCGGAGAAGCGTATTCGAAATAACGCTCAACGGGACAAAATGAACATCCCCGATCTGCAGGCCGCGATTGATACCTGGCGGAAGAAACTCGAGGCCCAGGCGGACGATCTCAACAAGGAACACAAACGCAGAGCCGTGTATCTCGTACCGGTCGGTGACGCTGTTGTGGCACTCAGAGGCATGGTCGTAAAAGGCACCTTTCCAGGCGTGTCATCTCAGTCAGAACTGTTCCGAGACCCCATCGGGCACGTCGGCCCGCACGTGCAGGCTCTGGCTTCGTATTGCAATTACGCGGTGATCTACCGAGCCAGTCCCGTGGGACTAAAACCAGGCTTCAAAGGCGTCACCGCCGAGCAGGATGCAATTCTGCAGGAGCTGGCCTGGAGCACCGTCGGCCGGTATCCGTATGCAGGAATCGCCAGCGCGGCGAAATGACGACCACCGGGTGGCCGTTCAAGGGGTTCGGTGATTCTCTAGAATCAGGTACGTGAGGCTTCGTGATGTTCCTGGGATAATTGTGAGCCATGAAACTAACTGACTGTGTTTGTTCCGGACCCGTGTCACGACGGGCCTTTTTATCGACGGGAACACTGGGTGTTGGTGGTCTGGGACTCGCCGATCTGCTGCGATTGCGAGCTGACGCTGCCACGGCCAAGACACCCGCAGTCGACCTGGATACGTCGATTATTGTTGTATGGCTGCCTTGAGGACCGCCCCACATGGAAATGTACGATATGAAGCCGAATGCGCCGGCTGAGTATCGTGGGCAGTTCTCCCCAGTCAGCACGAACGTGCCCGGTCTCGACGTGTGCGAACTCATGCCGCGTCACACGGAAGTTGCCGACCGCTACAACATCATTCGTTCCGTTGCCCACACGTTTGCCGACCACGGCGGTGGGCATAAGCGGTTTCTCACTGCTCGAGATCCGCTGGAACCGACGGGGTTCGTGAATGACTTCCCGATGGCTGGTTCGATCGTCGCGAAAGAACGTTCGCAACGGCGTACGGGCATTCCGAACTACATCTGCGGCAGCTCACGCGGGAACGTCAACGTCGATGCCTTCAGCTTTGGAGCCGCCTACCTGGGTCCAGCGTACACGCCCTTCTCATTCACCGGCGATCCAAGCGATCCGAAATTCACGGTCAAGAATATCTCGCTGGACGAGAAGATAGCCACGCGACTGGAAGACCGGGTCCAGTTACTCGGCGGCCTGGACCAGCTCCGACGAGAGGTCGATGCCAGTGGCGTGATTGACTCGATGGACCAGTTCAATGCCGACGCACTCGATCTGCTGATGAGCACGCAGACCCGCGAGGCATTTGATCTGTCACAGGAATCCGACGAGCTGAAAGACCGCTACGGGCGACATGCCTGGGGACAGCGGGCACTGCTTGCGCGACGGCTGGTTGAAGCTGGCAGCAGCTTTGTGACTGTGGTCATGGAGAACGCCTACGTTTCTCCGATTCGATATCCGAAGTACGCGGTCTTCAACTGGGACTCACACGCGGTCAACGGACACATTTTCGAAGACGCTCTGGTCCGACTCCCGGTTTACGACCAGGCGATCACCGCACTGGTCGAAGACCTCTATGACCGCGGACTGGACAAGAAAGTTCTGCTGGTCGTGACAGGCGAATTCGGCCGCACTCCACGAATTACGTATGCCAATGGAACGCGTTCCAAAGAGAAGCAACCCGGGCGCGACCACTGGCCGCAGGCAATGTCCATGCTGGTGTCTGGTGGAAGCATGCGTACTGGTCAGGTCATCGGATCGACCAACTCAAGAGGCGAACATCCGCATAGCCGACCGCTGACGCCCAACGATCTATGGGCGACGGTCTATCGTCACCTGGGCATCGATTCCGACCGGTCGTTCATCGACAACGCGGGCCGCCCAATGCCGATTCTTCCATACGGCGAGCCGATCGCAGAGCTGCTGTAGGCAACGTGCTTCGGGCATAAGTGATCTCAGTAGATAGAGTCGCGAGCTCGGCGATAGGGGCGCGGAATCACTGACCGTCCGGGATTATTGCGATCTGATCGGTTTCCCTGGTGTTTGGGAGGAATTCTTCAGAAATGGACTCGCAGGAATTCTGCTCCACGCGTAGCAACCCCCACTGCTGGTTTGTTCGCATCGTGTTTATGATCGTGTTTATGATCGGCGACCACTGGATCGTGATGGAATCTGCATGTAACGCCGCTGGGAGGACAGGCATGACCCACAGACAATTCACCTCAACAGACGAAGGGTCTGAGGGGCATGGGTTAGGGAATCGCTGCGGATACAGTGTCGCCGGTGTCTTCGTTGTCGTCTGCATCGTCATGATTCTGGTTGCACTGTTCCTGCCAGCGCCTCGGCGGGCCAGGCATGCGGCGCGGCGATCGCAGTGCAAGAACAATCTCAAGCAGATCGGGCTCGCACTCCACAACTACGCGGACGTCCATGGATCATTGCCTCCAGCATTCACTGTTGATGAGGAAGGACTACCGCTGCATAGCTGGCGCACACTGATCCTGCCGTACCTCGACCAGCAGGCACTTTATAAGACCATTGATCTCTCAAAGCCCTGGGATGATCCGGTGAATGCCGCGGTGCGCGACACCGAAATCGCCGTGTATACGTGTCCTTCTGGAGGGACGCCGCGGACTCATACGACGTACATGGCGATCGTGGGGTCGGATGCCTGTTTCTCGGCCACGGAACCGAGAGGTTTTTCCGACATTACAGATGGTACGTCCGAAACACTGGCGCTGATCGAAGTCTCGCCGGACGACGCCGTTCATTGGATGTCACCAATGGACTCCGGCAGACGGTTTGCTCTGACTTTTGAGGCAGAGATCACGCTCGGTCACACGGGAGGGGTTCACTGCCTTCGCGTCGACGGAAGTGCCGGATTCCTGAGTCCCGGAATATCAGATGCTACACGTCGCGCGCTGATTACGATCGCTGGAGATGACAAGGCGGAAGGGTGGTAGTGCGCCGCACGTCAGAGCGGTTCAGGACAAACGCGATCGCTGTCCTTCAGCATGAGCGCGGCTGTCCCTGCGACGATTCAACAGAAGCAGTTCGAATGCACCCAGTGGCACCAGCCAGCTTGTCCAGGCGGCCAGTGAGTAAGTCCATTCCTCTTCAATTCCGGCGAGTGCGAACAGCCCAACCGTCAGGCGCAGGATGACGGCCGAGCACAGCATCAGGTAGCAACGACACATCCAGCGGCGATGTTCGTCAAAACGTTTTCTCACGGCCGCTCGCCAGCCAAGCGAGATAGCCAGAGCCGTTCCCACAGCGACTGACGCAAAACCGGCGCACGCCACCGTACCGGTATAGGCGTAGAACGCCATCCACAAACCGCTGGGCGTAACAAACAGCAAAACGCACACCGCCTGAAGTCGTCCCAGACGCCGGTGCCAGACTCGATATCGTCGTCGGAACCTGTCGCTCAACAGAATCAGTCCCAGAATGAGCGAACACGGACTCGACGCAATATGTGTGTAAAATGCCCAGTGGTACCCGTTCCAGAAGTACTCTTCGCGGCCCTGTAGAAAATCAGAGTTAAAGTCAGGCGGCAGATAGTCGCGATAAACCAGGACGATGCCAATTGTCATCTTGAGCACCAGCAAACAGGCCGCAATCCTCAGAATGGATTGTAGTGTCCTCGGCTGAAATCTCTGCATGCGACGCCACTCGAATGTGCCCCTGTTGGGACGACTCCCGATGAGCAATAACCAGCTGCCGAATATCGACTACGAGCGCTCCAGGCAGAAATGGTCAACGAAAGCCCACGCTGTCACGACTTTCCCCGAAAACCCTCGACCGATTGGATCCAGCCGGAACGTCAAGGCGTGGTTTGAGACGCCCGTTCTTCAAGCAGTTCGACGCCGCTCAAGATCGTCTCCGCGTCGTCGCGAACATCTGAGTCGGTCGGAGTCAACTCGATAATAAGCGCATCGGATGCCAGTACGTTCTTGAACTCTTTGATCAGCGCCGTGTCACGGGCTCCGGCTGCGGCATGCACGTCAAAACCTGACAGCACGGTCCTCCCCTGCAATCTGACATCGAACTGCCGGGACACCGTGTCTGTAACATCCAGGTCAGCGAAGTGCAGACGAACTCGGAAACGACGCTCGGGCGATTCCGGCGGATTGCCGAGTCCCAGCGGTGCGAAGTTTTCGCAGGCGAGCCGACCACGTTTGCCCGGAAACCGGAGTGGCGATTTCCAGCCGGACCAGTTTGATTGAGCATTCACGACCAGTTGCTCCTGCGACAGTCCCGCTTCGGCAAGCGTGCTCCATGGAATCGCGATTTCCGTGGTGAAGGCCTTCTCGTCAGCGGATGCTGTGACTGTCCAATGTCCATCCCATTTCGCGGTCTCCCGTTCCTCGTTCTGTTGCCACTGTGCCTCATATGTGGCACCGGATGCCGACACGCCGAAGTGCAGTACCGGTTGACGGCTCGAGTCACTCAGAAACAACTCAAACGAATCATCCAGCCAGACGGCCGCATCGACACCGGACGTCTTCTTTCGCCACTGATAAGGCTGACCGCGTCGATTAAGGCGATTTGGTTGCTGGTACGACACGTACAGGTTCGCTTCGTCGTGGGCGAAGCGAACGAAAGATGACCACTGTTCCGGGTCGATCAACCGACGGTTGGGAGCACCCCGGCTCTGACGGTCCTGGACTGGACGAAGCGATGCATCAGGTTGCTCTTGCCATTCACCGTCTCCCAGTCGTCCATCAACCTTCGGAGAACTCGCAGTACGCTTCGACACCAGCGGCTTCTGCAGATCCAGCGCAATCGTGAGCTTCCGCAGCCCCCGATAGCCGGTCGTATAAATCCACGGACGCGTCGTATTGCCAATATCTCGACGGTCCGTGTCGAAGTGATACGGCCCAACGGAGTCTGATTCACGAGCAGCAATCGTGACGGGAAGCTGCAGCGCGACCTCTTGACGTGGTCGCGGATAACTCAGCCAGAGTTGTCCGTCTTTGTCTCGACGGGCACCAGGTGCTCCTAGATTGATATGGATACGTCGGTCAAGCCGGGCCGCGGGCATATCGTGATACACAGCCCAGTCCTCACTGCGGCGTGTGCGAGCTGGAGCCAGCATCAGTGAGGTCTGGAAATTGTAAGTGCATCTACAGCCGCTGCTGCCCTCCGAAGAGATAAAGACCTCGAATGCCGCGTTGTGAGATCGCGAGCACCCCGGACGAATGCCACCGAAGTTGCGGAGCCCGCTGTCATCGTTCAGATCGTACAGGCCCAGTGTGCCGGACCGGAAAAAGTCGACACCATCGGCGACAAGCAACTGGTTGCAGCCGTATGCTCGAAAGTACGTCCGCGGGACGTTTTCACTCGTCAGAGCGTGTGATCGCAGATAGGTTGCGAACGGCAACTCGCGTTTGGCGATTCGCCCCCAGGCGTCCAGACCATCCGGCAATGATTCGACCTGGGCCAGCCTCATTCCCGTTTGGGCATCAATCTGAGTCCACGTTGTATCGAGTTGGTAATAAACCGAGTTGTCGTTAGCGGCCAGTCCAGCAAGACGCACCTGCTTCGATTTGTCGGCGGCCACTTCTTCAGTAAATGTGTGTGACCACAGCTCAGTCCCGTTGTAGGCATCGACGGCGATGATGTGCCGTTCTCCCGAGACAAAGTAGCGACCGTTGGCGACCACCGGTGGAGCAACCGCGGCGTGATGACGATCCTGCATCCGGTCGGGACCAGGTCCTCCGAACCAGGCCAGCTCCAGTGGCCATTTCACCCTTTGATCTGACGAGACCGTTGAGTCCCAGTCGAATGCCCCGGGAAGTTTCCCGCGTCGCAGCCACGTCAGGCCGTTCAGTTCGCCCCGTTGATTCGGCTGGTCTTCAACGCCTGCAACGAGTTTCTCGACCGTGACTTCCGCATCTGATTCGAAACAAAGCAGCCCGCCACAGGGACGAACGATACGCCACAACTCGACGATATCAAGGTCCTCATTCCGGCTGTCGACAACAACAAGAGTTGCAAAATAAGGCGGGAAATGTCCGTCCTGCAGTCGCTGTACAGATTGGTCAGCGATTCGAGAACCGTAAATGCCCTCATCGACAAGCTGGCCGCGGACGTCGCCAATGTCCTTGTCGTCGACAAGACAGAGAATGTGAAGCCCTTCCTTGCTGGCCAGCGACGCCGCGACACGAGGACTTCCAATAACGACTGCGAAACCTTTGGTTATCTTCGAATCCGCCGCCAGCTCATGCACCGCTGCGCTGGTTTCGGATTCAATTTGCTCTCTCTTTCCGCCACGAATGGCAGTGGCTGGGGATTCGAGTGATGGCTTTCCTGGCCCGAACGCGTAGGTGTCACCATTGTCGGTCGCGGTATAAACGGCTCCGTCGCTGACGGCGATGCTGTGTACCTCGCCATTCACCTTCGCGTCCCAGACAACCGTCGCGACGTTCTTGCTGTCTGTGTCGAATGCTGAAAGGACTCCATTGCCGCCCTCGAGCAGCAGGTCCCCAGCAAGGGCCAGGCAGTGTCCCGTGCGTCGTCCATAGACCCGGTCACCGTCCACAAGCACGCGGTCACCACGATCACCCAGCCCGTGCTGGCGTGTTCCAAAGTCGAAATCCCGTTTGGCCCACAATGGGGTGCGCGTCGTCGCGCACGGGGTCTGGTTCCCGGTCGCC
>CAYSJO010000450.1:0-2558 GCA_964431285.1 uncultured Planctomycetaceae bacterium | reverse complement strand
CGCACCGTCACCTGCCGCCTTGACCATCGCCAGGATGCCGGACTTGATGGCTTCGGGCAGAGCCGGCCAGCGCTCGACAATCAGCCGTAAGTCAGACTCCAGTTTTGCCGGGAATTCGCACGTATCGAGGTCCGTTTTCGGCAAGCCAGACGGTAAGACGCCATTACCGCCCGATGTAAGTGCCCTGCGAATTAGCTGGTTGCGAGCGAAGAAGCATCCATCCCTGATTGCCGCACGATCTTCTTCCTTGTATTGCTCGATGACATGACCTGGAGTGTCTGGCGAATTCACCAGATGGTACCGCCTGACCACCAGAATCTCTTCGACAGAGATGTTGAACGTCTGAGAGAAAACGTTGTTGGCATACACGATCGCTTCGGTGTGGCCCTGATACTCTGCGTACCACACGGCCACGTCGGTGTGCCGGTCCAGAAACGCTCGAGCTGATTCTATGGTATCCATCGTTCGTCAGTCCTTCTGCTTTTTGATCTCGAACCAGAACAACCGATCGTTTCTCGCACTTCGGCATTGATCAACCCGGTTGACGCACTTGAACGATGACACCTCTAAAGCGCTTTCCGGATTCGTCTTCAGTATCGTTGTGAGCCGTGACGCGTAAGCGACCGGGCGCCCGAGGCCTGACGGCCGGCGGCTCACTGCAAACGACTTCTGAAAATGCTCTAGCCGAGGCTGTACCACTGAAACGGAAGCGGACCGGATGCTTGCCGGCTGCATGAGGGGATTCCATGAAAACGTTTATCCTGGTGACCGCAACCGGGCTCGCCAGTTGCTTCTGTTCAACGCTCGAAGCTGCTGAAGCTCTGAAACCCTTGAGCATCGGCAACCGTAAGCAACTGTTTGTCGACGACTACGTCGTGGCCCGAAAAGAGAACGTTCGGCGGGTACTCCATCCAGCGAAGAAGGAAAACGACGGCAAGCCGATCTTCTCAGAGGGCAGGTTCTACGGAACCGTTCTGCATCACGATGGAAGATTCAAAATGTGGTGGCGGAAACCGGACCGCGCAGGGTTTGGCTACGCAGAGTCCGCGGACGGACTGCACTTCAGGAAAGCGGCTGATGTCACGGGGATCAACTTTGCCGGCGACTACACATTGTCCGTGTCGTTCGATGCCCATGAAACCGATCCCGGCCATCGCTTCAAAGCCGCTTACGACGCACCCGGCATGCGAGCCGGGATTGCGCATTCGACCGACGGCATTCACTGGACGCCTTACAACAACGGGAAACCCGTGACGCACCGCGCGGCGGATACGTGCAATCAAATCCTCTGGGACGAAGACGCGAAGACGTATCGTCTATTCACCCGAACTGATTTTGGAATGGCGGGCGGCGACGGCGAGATTCGCGGTACGCGCAGCATGACGAGTCCTGATGTGAAAAAGGATCCGACAAACTGGAAGGTCGTACGCAACTGGATTTTCGATCGCGAAGGAAAGGACGAGCATCGCCGCCGACAGATTTATTCGGTCAATGACTGGATCAATCACGGCGTGCACTTCGGCCTGATGAGTGTTTACGAGTGGCCTGGCGATACTAGCGAAGGGCCAACAGACCTGGCGAAGCGGCATGAGCGCGATGTCATGAACTACTACCTCGCGACCAGCCGGGACGGCGACCAATGGGACCTGCAGTGGATTTACGCAAACCAGCCGATTGTCCCTCGAGGCAATGACGGAGCGTTCGACAAAGACCTCATTACACCCGCTTCCACAATCGTCACCCACGGCGATCGTCACTGGCTTTACTACGGCGGAGCCAACGAGCGACACGGCACGCCCGAAGTCGTCTTTCCTCGCAAGCATGCCATCGGCGTTGCGACGTTGCGTCTGGACAGGTTTATCTCACTGACCGCCGATGATCGGCCAGCGATGATCGAAACCAAACCGTTCACCCTGACAGGCGACCAGCTGGAGATAAACGTGGACGCGCAACGGGGGCAGATGCGGGTCGACGTTCTCGACGTAAATGGCGACGTGATCGAAGGCTTTGAAGGCCAGGATGCCAGGGCCATCGACGATCTGCGATTCACACCCACGTGGTCCAGGCCGCTGAGCGACCTGAAGAGCAAAGCCATTCGATTACGAATTCACATGGGCAAGGCCTCGCTCTACGCGTTTCAGGTTGTGTCGTCGGCTAAGAAACGGGGCGGCCGCTAACAGTCCATCGAACGGTCCACTACGGACCTGATGTTTCAGCCGTAACTACATTGTTCTCAAGCTGAAAATGAGAACTCAACTGAACAGTT
The DNA here is from genome assembly GCA_964431285.1 of uncultured Planctomycetaceae bacterium. Classification (GTDB taxonomy): domain Bacteria; phylum Planctomycetota; class Planctomycetia; order Planctomycetales; family Planctomycetaceae; genus CAUZFZ01. The sequence continues at coordinate 292 of CAYSJO010000450.1, read as the reverse complement.
CGTGTACGACGTTCCCTTCGACATCCGTAAGCCGAAAGTCGCGGCCGGCGTGGCGGTAGGTCACGCGTTCGTGGTTCAGACCCAGGGCGTGCAGCAGCGTCGCATGGAAGTCGTGAATGTGGACCTTGCTCTCCGCCGCGTAGTAGCCGTAGTCATCGTTCAACCCTCCGCACCGTCACCTGCCGCCTTGACCATCGCCAGGATGCCGGACTTGATGGCTTCGGGCAGAGCCGGCCAGCGCTCGACAATCAGCCGTAAGTCAGACTCCAGTTTTGCCGGGAATTCGCACGTA
>CAYSJO010000449.1:0-3862 GCA_964431285.1 uncultured Planctomycetaceae bacterium | reverse complement strand
GAATCAGCGCATCAGGCTTCTTCGCCCCAACCGGGGACTGTTTCAAGCTGGAACGCTTCGTCGATTTCGCTCGGATCAGCAGTTACGACGTCATCGACATCGGCAGAGTTATCGCCGCTGCCCCCTGCGAGCTGATCCGTTCCGTCCTCGCCGTTCACGATATCGGCTCCCAGACCTCCGAACAGTGTGTCGTCGCCTGTGCCGCCACGGATGATGTCGATCCCGGACCCACCATAGGCCGTGTCGTTACCACTTCCCGCTGTGATGTCATCTCCGTCTGCACCGCCTGACAGACCGTCATTCCCGTTGCCGCCATCGAGAACATCGTTGCCGGCACTGCCACGCAGAATGTCGTCGCCATCGTTGCCATTCAGCGTGTCATCGCCATCTCCGCCCGTCAGATTGTCTGCACCAGCGGAACCAATCAGGACGTCGTTTCCGGCCCCACCTTGAAGGGTGACCGGGCGGTCCGAGTTGAAGGCGCTGACATCAAGCACGTTGTCCCCGGCGCCGCCCGTTAGAAACGCTCGTTCGATGGCGATCAGAACGTCATTCCCCAGCCCAGTCATTGCTGCGTTCGTCAATGTGATGTCGGCGTCGCCGGTTTCATTGATGCGATCTTTGCCCGAGCCACCATTGAGTGTGTCGTCACCTTCTCCGCCGGAAATACGATCTCCAGTACCACCTTGGCCAAAGACCTTGTCGTTGCCCGCTTCGCCGAACAGCCGATCCTTGCCCGATCCTCCGAACAGGCGATCGCCGCCACTTCCACCAAACGCCGTGTCGTTTCCCCCGTTACCGGTCAGCACATCGCTCCCCTGTGTACCAATGAGCCGATCGTTTCCTCCACCTCCGATCAAGGTCACGCTGGTGAATCCGGCAAAGAACAATCCAGACGCGTCGATGGTGTTGTTTCCACTGTCACCACTGATTCGCGCACGTTCGGCGTTAACCAGTGTGTCACCACCAAACCCTGTCATCGCGACGTTCGTTACTGCAATGGTGCCCTGGCCATTGTTTTCAATGAGGACATCGTTGCCACCGCCTCCGTCGAGGGTATCGCTGCCCTCACCGCCAGTCAGACTATCGCCGCCCGATCCCTGTCCCATGACGTTATCGTCGCCCGCTCCGCCGTTGAGACTATCCTTACCCGCTCCGCCACGCAGGACGTCGTTGCCGTCTCCACCCATAAGCGTGTCGAGACCACCACCGCCTGACGCATTGTCGTTACCCGTTCCGCCATCAATCAGGTCGTTTCCGCTGTTTCCAGTCAGGGTGTCGTTGCCGGCTTCTCCCTCAAGCACGTCGCTGGCGACACCTCCGATCAGAGTGTCGTTGCCGTCCCCACCGCGGAGCGTGACTGCGTTACCGAATGCAGAGGCATCGATGCGATTGTCGGACGCGTCACCCTGAAGAATTGCCTGTTCAATCGAGACAAGAGTGTCTGCACCCAGACCGTTCCATGACGTGGCCGTTAGCGCAGCGTCGGCGACCTGCGATCCATCGACCAGTTGATCAGCACCATCGCCGCCGTCGATGTTGTCGTCACCCAGACCGCCGGTCAGCACGTCTACGCCCTCCCCGGCCTGGATGATGTCATTGCCATCGCCGCTCGAAACCGTATCCGCTCCGCCGCCACTGTTCAGTTGGTCGTTGCCGGCGCCACCGTTGAGTTGATCATCACCGTCCGTCGTGCTGACGGTGTCGTCACCCGCTCCCGCGTTTACGACTGCGGCAACGGCTCCGGTCTCAAGATCGTTGACTGTCACCGCATCGTTTCCGTCGCCCGTGTTAATCGTCAGGGAATCCGAGACGTCGGTGAAGTCAAATAAGAATCCCGTGGTCGTGTTGCTGATCCGCGAAGTGCCGTTTGAGGGTGTCCCATCGTCGTCGACGACGATGACATCGTTTTCGAGCCCGAAAGAGAACTCGCGTCTGGTGGCCACAATGCCGTCCGTGCGGGAAGCGAAACCGCTCCACGGTACGCCAACTCCATCGACAGTCACCGTGTCGTTAACCAGATCATGAGCGACGACACCCGCAGTTCCCGTCAGTTCAACTGTCGAGTTCGCGTCAGCGCCACCATCAAAGGTGAATCCGCCCGCAGCCAGCGGATTTCCACCTGACCAGTCAACAACCAGCAGATCATCATCACCTGACCCGATCAGTTGCACTGAGGTAACAGACGACTCCTCGGCCTGCGCCGTGATCTGATCGTTGACGTAGACCTCGAACTTCGTCCCGTTGCGGACGATTCGAATCACTTCGGCGCTGCCGTCGTCGGCCTGATCAACACCGGGATGATCCGCTGTAGAAACGATCCATGTCTCGGCGGCAGCGACAAGCTCGATTGGTGCAACCTGGTAATCAATTGCGTTAACGAACACACCCGTTGCGACTGTGATTCCCTGCGTGCCTGTCAAGCCCGCCTGCGGCGTCACACTGACCGCTCCGGTATCCGCATCAACGGCGTACTCGATTCCCAGTGGCGATCGCTGCGGCACAAACAATGTCAGCAGATCGAGGAACTCTTCGTCGAGGAACACGGACGCAGTGCCTTCCACATCGATAGACTCCAGTTGAAAACTGGTTGGCGTATCAACCAGCGTGCGAATCGATGGCAGGTCCGCCAGCCACGGGGGATTGTCAGTCGCGTCCGCCTGGACTGTGACATTAAACGTCTGCTGAGCAGTGTTTCCGTCCGGGTCCTCGACGGTGACCGTAATGCTCGTACTTCCGGTGAACCCTTCCGGCGCCTTCAGCATCAGAACACCGTTCTCGATGTCGGTGAACACTTCGACGCTTGTCAGGATCACGTCGTTAAGAGGCTGGTTGCCCGCGTCCGTTTCGACTTCGCTGATAGCCTCCCTCACAGCATCGCCTTCAATCAACCGGCCGAAGACCGTGTGATTGGAGTCGAGATGCCGCTGAGGCCCTTCGGTGATAAAGAACTGCGAATCGTTCGTGTCGTCCGTCGACTTGGCCATCGACAGAATACCATCGCTGTTGTGTTGCAGGTCGATGTGAAACTGGTCGTCAAAATCGCCCAGCGACGATCCCCCCGTACCAGGCGGATCACTGTTAGGATCACCACCCTGCAGCACAAAGTTGTCGATCACTCGATGGAAGATCGATCTGTTGTAGAAGCCGCTCTCGGCCAGCGCGATGATCTGGCTTGTCGCCCGTGGTGCGCGATCCTCGAACAACTCGAAGACCATCTCACCCTGGCCCTGAACAGTCATTCGGATGCTGCGGTTTCCAGTCGGAATGAACGTGTCGACGTTCGCATCGGAGCTGGTCGCCATGAATGTGAGCGTATGTCCGTCGATGTCGGACGCGTCCAGAGGAATGTGCAGGGGGGAGCCCGACAACAGCGTCACGTCAGGAAGCGCTTCTAGTACCGGGCTGCTTGTCAGCAGAGTGCGGACTTCCAGCAGCTCGGCTGGTCGACCGGACAGTGCAACCTGTTGGCGTCGACGGTTGTTCGGACGGAACGGGCGCGTAGCAGCGTGCCGCCTGAGGGCAGTTAGCCATTCGAGTTGTTTCATGATTCTGCCGCGGGAGGGATCGTTCGAAGCAGCCGAACCAGGCCGAATTGATGGCGGCGCGGCGGGCGATCCACTGGCGGGATTCGCGCGTGGTATCGCTGGCGAACCGCAGAATTGCGGTCACTACGAACAGCAGTTGACGTGACAGGTAGTCTGGCCGAACGGCCGTGACTGGAAGGCAATACTCGTATGATCAGGATGAGTCAGGGTGGGAACAACATGCTTCGCCGCCTGACGGGCAAGATGTCCGTCAGGCGGCGGGGTAGCAAGCGTTTTAACAGTTATGCAGCGGCTCGGTATTCTTCGTCATACTC
>CAYSJO010000448.1:0-5236 GCA_964431285.1 uncultured Planctomycetaceae bacterium | reverse complement strand
AACTGGGTTATACAGACAAACTGCTCGATCACTTCAAAGCCTACACGACTGGACTGCGAGACAGCCGCTTCCGGGTCTCGGCGCTGCGGTTAATGGGCTATCACGGTGGCAAGTCACAGCGGTTCGATGCGGCCAGAGATGCTTATGCCACTTTGCTGGATGAGTACGGCCGGAACGAACTCGATGAGAAGGGCGATGTCATTCCCGTGCCGCCCAACCAGCGTTTGAGCCGAGGCAACAGTAAATGGAACGGTATCCGCCTTGCACCACCGAAGGGCTTTGACGATGGCCAGATTCGCTATGCTCTTGGTTTTCTGTACTGGAGACAGGAAGAGTGGAAGAACTGTTCTGTCGCTCTGACACAATTTATTGACGAGAAGTCATTGAAGGAGAAGGACAGCCGGGGGAAAGCACTGTTCATGCTCGGCCGAAGTCACTTCCGCCTTTTCGAGTACGAGAAAGGTGCGAGTGCGTTGCAGGTCTTGCTGCGGGACCATCCCCGTTTTGACGCCATACAGGAAGCTTACGTCTTCACGGCGCGGGGTCTGGCTGAGATCAAAGCATGGTCGGAACTCGATCTGCACTATCGACGGTTCGTTTCGGAGTGGCCGACCTCGGATCGACGACCTCACATGGACCTGTATGCCGCACTGTCACTGCTGGGTCAGGGGCAATCTGCCAGAGGACTGGCAAACCTGAAGAGTCTGGCCGATGGCGAGACATTCGAAGATGTGAAAGCCGACGCCTCTTATCACCTGGCTGTGAACTATCAGTCGACTAAGCCAGCGAATCACGAAGCCGCGCGGCAGTACTTTGACAAAAGCGTTCAGACGTTTCCACGACCACTTGCCTGTCTGGATGGCGCGAAATGCGGCATCGAACTGCAGGACTGGAAGATGTCTCAGCGGATGCTCGATCGCCTGGTTCGAGATTTTCCGGATGGGGACCGACGCCTGGTTCAAGAGGGCAGAAAGCTGCTGCCTCAGGTCCTGAAGGAAATTGCTAAAGCAAATGAGAAACGGGATTGATCATTTGATCCAACGAACACCTCGAATAACTCCTCATGGAACAGGAAGAATGAAGTCAATAACTACAATGTCGCTTGTTTTCGGTCTGGCCTTCGTTCTGCCGACTGCTGGCTTTGCTCAGGAATCTGACGCGCTGAATCTCGATTCTCTGTTGACGGATGACGAACCGGCCCCCGAAGCCGCCGCGGATGAAGAAATGGAGCCGGGCGATAACAAGAGTTTCGGTGTCACAACCGATGACGACATCACGTCGCTCGAAGTCGGTGACATCTACAAGAGTGCCGGCACGGTATTCAAAGTCGTCGCAATCAACTCAAAGGGTTCGGACGGAGGGACATTTACCGTCGAACGGATCGGAGGGAGAAGTGATCCAGCTCAGAACTGGACACGGACGAGTGGACTGGGACCGCTTTCGATCGTCAGTCGCCAAACACTGTGGGACATTTATGTGGCCAGTGGCAATATCATGCATGGAATCGCATTGTGTTTGCTGGCGGTGATCGTGATTGCATTAAACAGCGCATGGATTTACCGAGGTGGCCGACAGTCGTCGCATCGATTCGTTGAGCCGGCTCGCAACTTCCTCGAAAAGGAAGACATTGAAGGCTTCCGTAATCTTTCGATGCAGGAGAAGGGCCTGTTTGGCCACGTCTGCCGGGCCATGGCAGTCCGCTTTGACTCGTCTACGCTCGAGGACGTCCGAATCCGCTGTCAGATTGAAGCTGTTAATCAAATCCGAGCGCTGCGTGCTCCGCTGAGGGCGCTTAGTCTGATTGCCGCCGTCGCTCCGTTGCTCGGACTGCTGGGAACAGTTATTGGCATGGTGGTGTGTTTCGAAAGCGTTGCCTACGAAGCTGCCAGCGCCGCGAAATCACAAACTCTGGCGACTGGTATTCGAACGGCACTATTTACCACAGCGGGTGGACTGAGCGTTGCCATTCCGGCTTTGCTGGTGCTGTACGTGTCCACTTTACGACTCAATAAAGTCATCTCTCGCTGCGAAGCGCTGACCGAACAGTTCATTCACGGCATCGCCGTAATCAAACGCCGTGGGAGTGAGGAGTCAACTGCGTCTACCAACGATACGACCAGTAAAGAACCGGAACCATCCACCGCCTGATGCAGACGCTGCTCATCAACACATTAGACCGGCTTCCAGGGCACACTAATGATATTTGCTGAAGACACTGACGATTCTGGTTATGAGCTGAACATGACACCGATGGTCGACATTGTGTTTCTGTTGATCATCTTCTTTCTGACAACAACGTCGCTCATCCAGTTGGAGCAGGATCTGTCGATCGATCTGCCCAAGCAGAGTGAGAAGATTAAGGCCAAGGCGCCGCCGACACGGCCGCTTGTGGTCAACGTGCGGCATCTGCCGGGGGGCAAGGCTTACTATCACGTCGAAAACCAGCCGATGACTCTTGCTTCACTGACGTCGAATCTCAGCCGGGCCAGAATTCGGTACAAGGATCAGGCTGTTGTGATTCGCGGCGACCGAAACGTCAAATGGGAACACATCGCAGCCGTGATGAGCTGCTGCGGCCAGGTGGGAATCTCGAAGGTCTCGGCAACGGTCGAGGTCCAGAAACAGTAGTTGGCGCCCTGACGGGAGCGTGTTCCGTCCCTCCAGAATCGTGAGGTTATCTGGTGTCTCAGTCTAAACAGTTCGGAAAACTTGCGTCAGCCGACGAACTCGGTGCGTCCACGCCAATTATTGACAAGCGGGCGGTCGTCGTTGGTCTTGCCATTGGCGCAAGCCTGCTCGTGATTGCCATTCTGTGGAAGCTGGCTCCCAACCCGAACGCATTTGGCGTGTTGCAGGAGTTCGAATTCACAGTAGCCGAACCTGACCTGGAAGACTTCGAACTCGAAGATCCGATCCGCGACATCATCAACGAGCGTCCGGAAGAGCAGGAAATGCAGGATGTCGAAACGCCGAACATACAGATTGCAGTGACGCCCACCGAGGTCGTCGAACAGGACATCGTCAAGAGTAGCAACCTGCAGATCGACGCTCCCGAAATCGACGTGATGGCGGATGAGATTGAAATTCAGGACACACCACTGGAGATCTCGGAGACAAGTGAGGACGTGCAGTTCGCGTTGAACACAATTGCCGCGGACGTTGCCGCGCCGGCTGATATCTATAACTACAAAGAACCGACTCCACCGGATAAGCCGCAGGTCTTCACCATCAATCGGGCTCCAAAACCGAACCGAACCCTCAGTGTGCTGCCCAAGGCGTTCGGCGATCAGGAAGCCCCGACACTGGGCGAATTGGGTCCGATTGACGTGAACCTGTTCGGTACGGGCGACTTTCTTCGCACGATGGAACGGTCCGGTGGTGTGAAGGCAAAGGCCGCAGTTGATGCCGCGTTGCACTGGCTGGCAATCCATCAGGAGCCTGACGGGATATGGAAGGCTGAGAAGTACGAGGGCGAGGCATCGGCCGATGTTGCCGTGACGGGTCTGGCCGTGCTAGCCTTCATGGGTGGCGGCCACACGACTCGCAAAGGCGAATACCGCCGGAATGTTCTGCGTGGTGTCGAAGCAATTATGGCTCAGCAGAAAGACGACGGATTGATCAGCAGCTCCAGCCTTTACACACACGCCATCTGCACGATTGCTCTGTGCGAAGCGTACGGGCGGGCCAACGATCCTCGAATCGGCGCAGCCGCACAGAAGGCCGTCCGATACTGCGAATACGCAGTGAATACCGACGGCGGGTGGCGATATGGCCCACGCGGCAACACCAGCGACACGTCGGTCAGTGCGTGGTTTATCCAGGCATTGAAGACCGCCAGACTGGCCCGGATCAAGTTTGACAGTTTGATCTATTCTCAGGCTTTGGCTTATCTGGACAGCGTGACTGACCAGGGAGCCAGCCGCGATTCCAATGGCGCCGTCGGGTACACCTTTGCCGCTGACCAGAATGTCTCGGCTTCGAGTTCCTCAATGACTGCCGCCGGAATGCTGATCCGCCAGTTCACAGGCACGGGAGTCCGCAATCACCTGTTGGAAAAAGGTGCGAACCTGATGCGAAGATCGGCACCGTCGTGGAAACAGAAGAATTTCTATCTGTGGTACTACGCGACGTATGCGATGCACAACATGGGTGGCGAGCACCGACTGTGGTGGAATCAGCGAATCCGCAACGTGCTGGTCGAACACCAGAGCCGCCAGGGCGACAACGCCGGCAGCTGGGATCCCAAGGGCGCCAGCTACGGCGGTCAGGGCGGCCGCGTGTATACGACAGCGCTGGGAGCTCTGTGTCTGGAGGTCTACTACCGCTACTCCGAAGCACTCAACAGCTTCGGCACTGCACCCGACCTGGACGAGTTATTCTTTAAGTAGAACCCGGCACGGATCACGAGTGCCGTGTCAGTCAATTTCGAGATGCTTCTTTAGACCTTCGTGGTCAGGAAAGAACCGGCGGCCACGCTTCCAGCTCTGTGTTGCATCGTTCGCGCGACCCAGTTTCTGGTACATCATTCCCAGATCGATGTAAGCACGGACATAGCGACGTTTCTGACGGTACTTCTCCTGCTCAGTGATGGTCTGCTCGAGAATCGTGATGGCTTCCTTCTTCCAGGGCTTGTAGCCTGAATCCGCGTAGAACGACGCCTTCGACATCCAGGCGTCCCAGTTGTTTTAATCGATGGCTATCACGGCGTTGAACGCTTTCTCGGCCTGCATGCCGAGTCGATACTGCTCGTTCTCATTCGTCGACAACTCTGTCGACCAGGCCAGCAGTGTGCCGTACACGATGAAGACGTTGGCATCACGCCGTTCCCGCTGAGTGATCGTAGCGAAACAACTGACCACTTTTTCGAACTGATTCGATGCGGCTACTCTCCCCGGGAGTTTCTCACCGGCTGGAGTCCACAGGCTCGACTTTCGTAGTTGCGCGACCACTTCGTCAACGATCACCGGCCTGGTTGATTCGGCGGGGTCCGCGGGACGCAGCCATGTGAGATATGCGTCATGGTGAATCGCGGCGCTGTCCTGCTCGGAGTCAGTGACAAAGCCGATCCAGACTTCGCACATTTCATCGTCGGTTCGTACGCGTTCACGACCGCCATCTGGGGCAGTCATTGGTTCGCAGCTCGGCGGAGGGCTCGCTGAAGCTGTTTGCGGTTGGCTCGGTCTCGGCGTTCATCGACCCGGTAGGTGCGAATGTCGTCCGGGTGATTCTTCCGCCA
>CAYSJO010000447.1:0-5216 GCA_964431285.1 uncultured Planctomycetaceae bacterium | reverse complement strand
TGGCCATGTTGCCGAACTGCCGCTCGATCGCCGTACGGCGGCGGTACAGACGACGTCCGTAGTCCGTCTCGAGCATTCGCAGACTCGTCAGTCGCGAGGCATGGTGAGTGCCATGTCCCAAGGCCCGGCCGCGTCGTTTCTGAGGAGCCAGCAACTGGTCGCCTCGCGAAACGCTCACCGCATGCAGTGGGTTGCCGTCGTAAGCCCGGTCACCCACCAGATAGCAGCGGTGTCCGACCGGTCTCAACCCGGGCACGAGAGGGGCCTCGGACCTCCTCAAACCTCCGGAAGTTCGAATCCCTTGCGATACTCACGCGTCAACAGTGCGTTCGCTTCGGCGTCTTGCGTGAACGTTTCGGTTTCAGGATCAAACTCCAGGCGGCGACCGGTGCGATAGGCGACGTTGCCGATGTGGCATAGCAAAGAAGACAGGTGCCCCTCTTCGATGTCCGCGATCAACTGGTCACTGCGACGACTCTTCACGCAGTCGACGAAGTTCTGGTAATGCCGCCGGCTGTCGGCCCATTTCTTCTCGTACGATGGCCCGCGTTCGCCTTTGTAGAAGACTCGATAGCCGTCTCGGTCGACCATCATGAATCCTTTGTCGCCGTAGATGATGTTGTCGTTGTCGACTCGGTGTCCCTGCATGCGATACGGCGTGAAGTCACGTTGCTCGAACACGTACAGCAGGTCGTCGTACTCCCAGGTGACGACCATCGTGTCTGGTGTTTCCTGAGCGTCGCCTTTTGAACCCAGCTTAGCTCCGCTGCAGGAAACGGCATTGGGTGCCTTCAGCCCGGCTGCCCAGCGACCGATGTCGATCTGATGAACTCCGTCGTTGCCCAGATCGCCTGTGCCAAAGTCCCAGGTCCAGTGCCACTTGCTGTGAAACCGGTTTCGATTGAAGGCCCGCTTCGGACCCGGGCCGATCCACAGGTCGTAGTCCACGCCATCTGGGACCGATTCGTCGGCACGTGCCGGCACTCGGCCACGTCGCTGATTGTTGATGGCCTTGACCATCATGACTTTTCCGATGACGCCGTCATTGAGCAGTTTCCAGGCCTGTTCGTAATGCGGAGCTGCTCGGAGGTTGGTTCCGTGCTGCACGACGCGTTTGTGTTTTCGGGCAGCTTCAACTGCCAGACGTCCCTCACGCACGTTGTGAGAACAAGGTTTCTCGACATACACATCTTTGCCGGCCAGACAGGCGGCGATTGTAATCGGTGCGTGCCAGTGATCGGGCGTGGCGACGACCAGCGCGTCGATGTCTGACCGCTCCAGCAACGTGCGGAAGTCGACGACATATTCGGGACGCTTCCCCTGGACCGGTTCGATGGCTGCGGCCAGCGGCTTTCCACGCGATTCGTCCACATCACAGATAGCCGCCACCTGACAGTCCGGCAAAGACGCAAAGCGGTGCGCCAGCGAACGTCCGCGACCTGAACCGAGTACTGCTACATTCACAGTATCGTTGGCCGATGCCGCGCAGATCGGAGTCACTGCAGCCGCTACACCCGTAACGGCAGCACCGAGAAATTCACGTCGATGAGTCATCGTCTGGTCTCCCGACCGGTTTGCGAAACGCGTTACCGCACAGAAGTTCTACGCTGCCTTGGACGATCGTACAAAGCCGATCACAATCGTCGGCCAGCACCAGTCATCACGCAAAAGGCTCCCATGACAATCACAGCGATGAACTACCTGACCGATATTCGTTTCGGACACGGAGCCGTCAACCTTCTATCCGACGCGATGTCTCAGTTGAGTATCACCAGGCCACTAGTCGTGACGGACGCAGGATTGCTGAGCCTCGGCATGCTGGATCGTCTTCCGTGTACTCCCGCGGCTGTATTCGCCGGTGTTGCAACGAATCCAACTGAGGATGCCGTAGAAGCGGGAGTCGCGGTCTTTCTTAAACACGACTGTGACGGACTGGTCGCGCTGGGCGGTGGATCCCCGATTGACTGTGCGAAGGCCATTGGCCTGGCAACGACGCACACAGGTTCGCTGTCGGATTACGCGCTGATCAACGGAGGCCTGTCACGCATCACGTCCAGCATGCCGCCGCTGATAGCCATTCCGACAACCTCGGGCACGGGGAGTGAAGTTGGGCGCGGCGCGTTGATCACAGTCCGGGGAGGCACAAAGCTTGGTCTGATCAGTCCGCACCTGATCCCGTCGATCGCAATCTGTGATCCTGAACTGACATTCGGCCTTCCACCACATCTGACTGCTGCGACTGGACTGGATGCCATCTCACACTGCGTCGAGACGTTCTGTAGTCGGAAGATCAATCCCGTCGCCGACGCGATCGCGCTGGACGGACTGGGGCGAGCGTTTCGATCGATCCGAGCTGCTGTGCACGATCCACAGAATCTGAATCATCGCACAGAGATGATGATGGCATCGCTGCAGGGGGGACTGACATTTCAAAAGGGACTCGGAATGGTGCACAGCCTGAGTCATCCACTGGGTGGCCTGCCGGACAAACCGCTGCACCACGGAACACTGAATGCGGTCTTCCTGCCACACGTGCTGCGATTCAATGCCGAAGCAGATTTGGTGAAGATGAACCGAATGGCAGAAGCAATGGGTCTTCCGACCGGTCGGAATCTGCCCGAAGTGTTCGTGCGACTCAACCAGGATATCGGCCTGCCAGCACGGCTATCGGACATGGGCGTGATATCGGACGACTTGTCTGGTATTCCGGCGGCGGCAATGGCAGATCACTCAACGCCGTCCAACCTGCGGGACATGACTGAACACGATTGCCGCACACTGCTCGAAACGGCTTTGTGAGCTGGAATTCAAGCGGGAGACCCATGCCGAACTCACCGTTGATTGTTGCGCACCGACTGGCCATGTCATACGACGGCGTCGCGCAGAATCTGCGTGATATCGACCTGCAGATAAACTCGGGGCAGTTCGTATCGATTGTTGGACCGTCCGGGTGTGGCAAGTCGACATTGCTGCGCCTGATCGCCGGGCTGCGTGAACCGTCTGATGGCGAACTGCGGGTTGACGGATCTGTGCCGGCCGGCAGTACGAAACGCATGGCCTTTGTGTTTCAGGATCCCAACCTGCTGCCATGGCGCACCGTTGCTGGCAACGTTCGACTGCCGTTCGAACTGGACGCGGACGCCGGTCCCTCGAGCTTGTCCTCATCAGCCAACCGGTCTGTTGATCAGCAGATCGCTGATGCGATTCAACTTGTCGGTTTGAGTGCGTCCGACTCCACAAAGAGGCCTCGGCAGCTGTCTGGCGGAATGAGAATGCGAGTCTCGCTGGCACGAGCACTGGTCACTCAACCAGACGTCCTGCTGCTGGACGAGCCATTCGCCGCATTGGATGACATTCTCCGGCAGCAACTGAATGACGAACTGCAGCGCATCTGGTGGGACCGACGTTGCACTGCGGTGTTCGTGACACACAACGTCTCGGAAGCCGTGTTCCTGAGTGAACGAGTTCTTGTGATGAGCCGCAGTCCAGGCACATTGATCGATGAGATCACCGTGCCGTTTCCCTACCCGCGTCAGCCAGACCTGCGTGCGACCGCCGAATTCGCATCGCTGACCGGGAAAGTCAGTACGGCGTTACGCACCGCCGTCGAGCAGTCGGTCATTGGCCACGGATGACGCTGATCTTGCGGATGAAAATGGATCAGCGAAAATCCACTGAATCCGCGTCATCCGCGGTTCTTTTCCCGGTACGCGGAGAATCGAGTGAGCATCTGGCGATTCGCAGACCTGATCGTTCCCGTCGATGAAGCACACCGGGTTTCACTGGGGGAAGGCGGCACGCCGCTGATTCCATCCACACGGATTGGTCCCACAGCGGGCCTTTCGAACCTGTGGTTCAAAGTTGAGACCTCGAATCCGGCTGGTTCGTTCAAGGATCGCATGGGAGCTGCATCTGTGTCACACATGCTCGCCAGCGGGCAGACACGGTGTATTGCAACGTCCAGTGGAAACACGGGCTCGGCCCTGTCGGCGTACTGCGCGGCTGCCGGAATCGCCTGTCACATTGCGGTCGTCGAAACGGCTCCGGAAAGCAAACTGCGTCAGATGATGGCTTATGGAGCCAACGTGTTTCGCATTCGTGGCTTCGGACTCGATCCGGATATCAGCTCGCGAGTCTTCACACGTCTGGAGGAGATCGCCGGGCGACCGGATTCAGCGATTCAGGTCAGCTCGTACATTTACAGCCCCGAAGGCATGACCGGAGTCGAGACAGTCAGTCACGAGCTGGCGGAACAGGCTGAGCAACTCGGACAGACGATTGACCGTGTCTTCTGTCAGGCCGGCGGCGGTGGCCTGTGTGTCGCCGTTGCTCGAGGATTCGCGAGCCTCATACGTACGGGAAAGCTTGACCAAAGCCCGGCCGTCGACTGTGTTCAGCCTGAGGGGAACAACACAATGGCCGGTCCGTTGCGGGACGGTGCTGAACGTGCTCAGGAGTGTCTCTGCACAACAAAGGTCAGCGGTCTGCAGGTGCCGAACATCAACGATGGCCACCTGGTCATCCAGGAATGCCGACCAACCGGCGGTACGGGGCATCTTGTCGCAGACGAGTTTGTCTGGGAGACCCAGCGGAGACTCGCTCGCGAAGAAGGCATCTTCACCGAGCCTGCCGGGGCTGTGGCACTGGCGGGAGCATTGCAGGCGGCTCAAAATGGAGAGTGCGATCCTGACGCAATGCTGGTCTGTCTCATCACGGGTTCCGGCTTCAAAGACGAAGCATCAGTCGAACGCATGATCGGCGGAGAGCCGTCGCCGTTACTTGAGTTCGGCGATTTGGGTGAGCTGGATTAAGTTTCAAACCCGATGCGCATGCGGTTGCAGAATCGTCGAGGTTAGGGTTGAATGATGATTGTCGATTGGTGAGTGTTGATTTTCGAAGTTCAGGCCACTGGAGCGAGACGATTCCAGTTGATGACCCGTCCTTCGCCCATCTTTAATCATCAATCGACAATCATCAATCAGATTCAACGGAAGTGGATAGAGGCTTTGAATCGACATCATTCACTCACTGTCCTGCTGCTGTTCCTTTGCCTGCTGACCCCGCGCGAATCTAGACTCTGTTTGAAAACTGAGCTGGCCCTGATTTGCCATGTCAGCGAAACTTCGTCTTCCTCAGCCCGCTAGCCAAGGAAGGCCAACGATGCGACATGAACTAACCGACGAACAGTGGGAAGCGATCGAAGATATCTTTCCGGA
>CAYSJO010000446.1:0-2961 GCA_964431285.1 uncultured Planctomycetaceae bacterium | reverse complement strand
CTGTCGGAATCGTCATCCAGTTGCGCAGAATCTCTTCCAGAATACGCCGATTCGTCGCGTTGTCGTCCACGATCAGAATACGGCGTCCTTCCAACGTGCGTCGCGATTCATCCGACACGGCGAGAGCCTGCGATCCGACGTCGAAGCGCGCCACGAAGTGGAATGTGCTGCCTGTGCCCAGTTCACTTTCGACCGCAATTCGACCTCCCATCAGTTCGATCAAGTGCGAACTGATTGCCAGCCCCAGTCCGGTCCCCTCATAGCGTCGCGTCATGCTTGTATCGGCCTGCTCGAACGCCTCGAAGATTAGTTGCAGTTTGTTGGCCGCGATACCGATTCCGGTATCTGTCACTTCGAACCGGAGTAACACTGGCTCGGGCGGTGAGAACTCATCAGGAACATCGACGCGCGGCGGAAGGTCACCTTCTTCCATCGACACGTCCACTACAATCTCGCCTTCTTCCGTGAATTTGATCGAGTTACCGACCAGATTGACGATAATCTGTCGCAGTCGGCCGGCGTCACCGATCAGAAACTCCGGAACGTCGGTTGCGATGTGGCAGGCGATCTCGATGCGATCCCGATGAGCCCGTATGGCCAGTGATTTCAGTGTGTCTCCCAGCACTTCGCGCAACTGGAACGGTCGTGGATCGAGTTCCAGCCGACCCGCTTCGATTTTCGAGAAATCCAGAACGTCGTTGATGACACTCAGCAGAGACTCACCCGATTCCTGAACGAGCGTCAGATACTCACGCTGCGACGGACTCAGTTCGGAATCCAGCACGAGCTCAGTCAATCCGATGATGGCATTCATCGGCGTGCGGATTTCATGACTCATGTTGGCCAGAAAATTGCTCTTCGCCTGGCTCGCGGATTCAGCAGCGTCGCGCGCGTCGGTAATGGCTTCCTGAGCGATCTTCTGATCCGTGATGTCATGCGAAACACCAAAGCAGCCGGTGATCGTTCCACTCGGCTCCCGCAACGGCATGCGCGTGACAGCGACCCATTTACGGCTACCGTCCGGCCAGGTGATGAGCTGTTCTGTGCCGACGGTCGAGATGCCTTCCCGAACTGTCTGCTCCTCGGCAGCCGCAATCGCGTCGAGGTAGCCGGGCCGAAAGAAGTCGGCAGCGGATTTACCAACGGCATCATCCGGTTGGTTCAGGCCCAATCGGCTGGCCATCGCCCGATTGACACGCAGATAGCATCCGTCACGGTCTTTGAAAAATATGTTGTCCGGAATGCTGTCGAGAAGACTGGTCAACAGAAATCGCTCATGTTCGAGAGCCAGTTCGGCCTCGCGTCGGGCGGTGACGTCCCAGAAAATTCCCTGCACTCCCACAACATTCGACTTCGCGTCGTAGACCGGCGTCTTCAGGACATGGACGTACCGTGTTTCACCGTCCGGCAGGACATGTGATTCGGTCGTCTCCAATACCTCGCGGTTTTTCATAATCTGTCGGTCATCAGCCGTGTACTTGTCTGCCTGCTCGGCTGGAAACAGGTCGTAATCCGTCGAGCCCAGCATTTCTTCGCGCGTCCGGTCGAGTGACTGACAGTATCGCTGATTCGCGAACGTCAATTGGCCGTCCAGATTCTTGCGCAGCAGGTTCAGCGGAAGTGATTCGACCAGAGACTCGTACAGCGCTTCCGAATCCCGCAGTTGTTGCTCGGCTGCGCGGCGGCGGACGAGTTCTGCCTCCAACCGTTCGCTTGTTCGCGCGAGGTCCTCCAGCGACGAACCGAGGACGTTGACCAGTTGCTGCAGTGAGGCATGCAGGCGGTAGTCTCGCTCCATGAACCGGATCTGGATTTCTTCTTCGCGCAGAACAGCGCTTTCTGATGCGGACTGCTCCGTTGTCAGGACTTGTTGCACGCGGGCAATGGTCTCGTCCGGCAGAAGTTCTTTAGCCATATACCCGGACGCGCCCGCAACCAGACCGTCCAGAACATCGGCTCCCGTGCCACCGTCAGTCCGTACGATGACGGGCATGCGAGAGATCGGATGTCGGGACCGGATTTTCCGGCACAGGTCCAGGCCGGAACCATCAGGCAATGTACGGTCCGTAATGATCAGAATTGGTTGCGGGTCTGCAGCGGAACGCTCAAAACCTTCCTGCAGACTGGCCGCTGTCGCTACCTCGAATCCGGCGTCCCGAATGACCTCGGGCAGTCCGTTGCCTGATCTACTCTCCGCAACGATCACGATGTGAGTCATGAGTTGTCTTCCGGATGTGTATCAGCGTGTGTGATGTTCCGACATATTACGTCTGTGTGAATCGGTTTTCTGCGCACTGGTCCTTCCGACCACGTGAAAGAGGTTCTCAAACATCCCAAACCGCGTGCCGCTGCGTCGACACGGTGATGATCCTGAAAACATTCATCCATGAGTTCTGGCTCTTCGGTATCAAACAGGCATCTGCCTGCGTCTTTGGCGCATACCTGTTGAGTCTGATCCTGTTGACGGAAGTCTGGTATCCAACCGACTGCCCACTCTACCGAAATGACTTCCTGTTTCTCGCGGCAGTCGCGTTCCAGATCGTCCTGCTGGCATTGAAGCTCGAATCTTTGCGGGAAGCCGCAGTGATTCTGGTGTTCCATGTCGTGGCCACGGTGATGGAAGTCTTCAAGACTTCCGACGCCATCGGAGCATGGCACTACCCTGGCGAGTTCCACATCGGCATCGGCAACGTCCCGCTGTTCGCCGGATTCATGTATAGCGCCGTCGGCAGTTACATCGCCCGTGTGTGGCGTATCTTCGATTTTGAGTTCACGCGCTATCCTCCGCAGTGGACGACGTGGATTCTGGTGGCACTGATCTACATCAACTTCTTCACGCACCATTACACAATCGACATCCGCAACGGCCTGCTGCTTGGATCAGTCGTTTTATACGGACGCTGCACGATCTATTTCCGCATGGATAAAGCGCACCGCCACATGCCTATCCTCGTCGCAGCG
>CAYSJO010000445.1:0-2513 GCA_964431285.1 uncultured Planctomycetaceae bacterium | reverse complement strand
CGCGGTCTCTTGAGCCTGGAGTATCTGCTCGCTTGAGTAGCCCAGGATTTTCTCCTTGACGTTGATTACATCGTTCAGAACGATCCACACAAGACGCTGCGAGAACGAATGGAGCCACTTCGTGAAAAGAAATGCTGGCGATGTCACCGCAAGATGAACCCGCTTGGCGAACCGTTTGAAATCTACGACGACTGGGGTCGACATCGCACGCAGGTCTACTTTGACCAGGAAGGGAAGATCGTCCACAAGCGTGGTCAGGAATTCGAACGCTGGCTGACTGAGGGCAAAGTCACGCCGCGTCCCATCGATAGTTCCGGTGAGATTTACGGTTCGGGTGATCCCGACGTGGATGGCAAAGTTGAAGACGCGATCGATCTGGCCCAGCGACTGGGCGCGTCAGCGCGTGCAAGGCAATCGTTCATTCGTCACCTGTTTCGGTACTTTATGGGCCGCAACGAAATGTTGAGCGATTCCCGAACGATGATTGAGGCCGAAAAGGCATACATCGACAATGGTGGCAGCTTCAAAGCCCTGGTCGTCTCGCTGCTCAGCTCGGACTCGTTTCTGTACCGACGATAGGCTCTGTTTTAGAACCTCCAGTTGAGAAGCCCGGCTTTTCGAAAAAGCTGGGCTTCTGGCCGCGTCTCCCCGAACGTTATTGGAAATGACAATGACACTGTCTCGACGAAATGTGATCGCGACTCTTGGCTCGGCGCCGCTGGCTTTAACTCCGTTCCTGCGCAGTGTCGAGGCTCACGCTTCCGGCGATGAACGAGCCCTTCCGAAGCGGTTTGTCTTTGTGGTTAAGTCGAGCGGCATCGACAAGGAGAACCTGCTGCCGGCCGGTCTCGAAGAGCAGTGGAGTGAGCGGCGGGACAAGCTCGCTAACGTTTCTCTGTCGGATCACGCCCTGCCGGACAACTTCAAATCCTTCCAAGATGTCAAAGATCAACTGACGATCATCCAGGGGCTCTCCGGAAAGAATTTTGTCGGCAATCACACGGCTGGCTATGGTGCCCTGTCCTGCCACCATTCCGAGCAGGTGGCGGTCGCCCCGACTGTAGATTGCCTCCTCGGCGAGCATCTGTCGTCTGGTCCGTATCGCATGTATGGCATGGCCATGAATGGACCGCTGCTCGAGCAGTACACACGAGGTCCACAGGACAGTTACTGCTATCCCAATATATCGGCCATGGCCAAAGGACGACCGGTCGCGTACCAGGCGAGCCCCAAAAAGGCGTATATGGAATTGTTCGGCTCAGCCGTGCTCTCGCCGGAGAAGATTCGACAGAAGCTGACGCTGAACACAAACCTGATGGACTTCATGAAGAACGATGCCCGTCGGATCGAACGACAGCTTCCGCCCGAGGAGAAGGAACGTTTTGCTCACTACACTGACGCTTTCGAATCGTTGCGCATCCGTGCGAAGAAGAAAGTCGAGCTTGATGAACGGATTAGACAGCACGCTTCGGAATTGACATCAAAGTACGACTCGATGGTTCCGTCCGTCCGTATGGGACTGCACTTTGAACTGGCGACCTCAGCGCTCGTCACCGGCCTGACCAACGTCGTCACGCTGCGACCGGACACGCTCGGGATTATCTATTCGGATCTGGGCATCACGCAGCACGTGCATGCTCTTGGTCACCTTGGTGATGGAAAAACCACGAACGGCTGGAATGGCCCGCGTGCGAGGAAAGAAGTCGACAAGTTACAGCTCGGCTTCATCGCGAAGATGGCGAAACACCTGAAGGGAATTCCCGAAGGCAACGGCACGATGCTCGACAACACGATGATCGTGTACCTCTCCTGCGCTGGCGGTCAGCATCACGACGGTCAGCGTGACTGGCCCTTCGTGCTGGTCGGAGGCATGAACAAGAGGCTGAAATCCGGTCGCTACATCCAATATCCCAGCTATCAGAACGCAGGACACAGAACGATTGCCAATCTCTATATGAGCCTCATGCAGGTCGCTGGAATGCAGATCGGCGACCACTTCGGGCAGTTGGACGCGCAGTTAAAAGACCTGGATGTCGCAGGTCCGCTGTCGGCATTGATGGTTTGAGATCGCCAGTGAGCAGCAGCAGGATCGACGTTGTGTAGCACCCACTGCACGTCGGCAATCGAAAGCATTGCCTGGCCATCGAATGAGTGAATGACGTCACCTTTCTGAAGGCCCATCGCAGTCGCCGGTGTTCCTGACCGAACTTCCTTCACGGTCGCCAGTCCGTTCGAGTCGAGGGTCAGCGCGGGCGATGAATCAGGACGTCACCCTGACGAACCTTGTTTCGCAAAATGGTCTCTGAGAATCGGAGCCGACCCAGCTCCGCAACTAATTATCGACCGCATGACGTCTTCAACCGGTTGATCGATCGGTTCGACGAATTCGGGCTTCAGGTGATAGATGTTTCCCGAAGTCGGATTCGGCCCCGGCGGCACAAACACCGAGTACCAGCCGTTGTCATGCTTTTCCGTCACGAATGCGGTCACCATTGTTTCGTTTCCGAAGATGC
>CAYSJO010000444.1:0-31210 GCA_964431285.1 uncultured Planctomycetaceae bacterium | reverse complement strand
CGCCCGCCATACGTACTCAGCAGCCCGAATTGTTCATGCAGAGATTTCTGCCAGACGGTCTTTCCAGTCTTGCCGTCGATGCACTGAAACTTGCCACAGACACCCAGAGCGAACACGTTGCCGGTCTCTGGATCACCCGTCACATTGGACCAGGCGACTCGGGTATCGGGTACGTCCGACAGATAAACATTGAACGTGTTTTCCCAAAGGACCTTGCCGGTTTTCGCGTCGGCGCAGATGACCTTCTCGCCTTCGGTTTCGGTGCCCGGATTGGACCGAGCGAGCAGGTACAGTTTTCCATTCATCACGATCGGAGTGGATCGTGAGGCCAGTTCTTTACTGGCCCACAGCAGGTTTTCGCCATCCGGGGACCACGAATCCGGAAGTCCCTTTTCGCGAGAGATGCCGTTCATCTCGGGGCCGCGCCAGTATGGCCAGTCCAGCGGATCGCCTCCGTTGGCGAAGCCGTCCGCAGCAATGAGCGACAGCAAGGTCAGCACCAGTGAGAATCTCAGGGCGGAAGGTCTCATGTTGGACTCTTCTTCTGTGTGGCGAGAGAATCGAGGACTGCGGGAGGGCAGAGGGTACGGTCCGAAGGCGAGCGGATCACTCAACCGGGCGGGATTTACGATGTACCGGCCAAGGTCACCAGACTTTCTTAATTGAACCGAAAATACGGGAACACCCCGCGAGGTTGCGATTCCCGGGTGCCGTTCAGTTCAGCTCGGACGGCGCGCGGCTAACAGTAGCAAACGTCAATCTGTAACGGCAAGGAACGGGTGGGATCAGCGATCGTGGATGCGTGACTTCGACACTCACTCGACGTGACCCCAGGACTTGAACCGCACTCCGCAACTCCTTAGAGTGCCCGGCTTTCCCGAATCTGGGGCTATCCGCGCCAGCCCCGGTAAGCGACATAACATCAGTTAAATCAAGCACTTGAGAGAGGCAGTTGTATGGGACGGTACACTGGTCCGAAGGGACGGATCAATCGTCGGTTGGGGGCCGTGATCTTCGAGAATATCGGGGCACAGAAGGCCTTTGAGAACCGCGATTACCCGCCTGGTCCGCAGCAGCGACGGCGCAAGCTGTCGGAGTACGGCATCTCGCTCAAAGAGAAGCAGAAGATCAAGTACTACTACGGGTTCCGGGAAGAACAGCTGCGACGCTTCTTTGATCTTGCTCGCCGCCGTCAGGGCAACACGGGTGAAAACCTGCTTGTCATGTGCGAGACGCGACTGGACAACGTCGTTCGACGTTCGGGCATGTGCCTGACCCGACCGCAGGCCCGTCAGGGAATCACGCACCGGCACTTTCAGGTCAACGGCAGAACGGTCGACAAGCCGTCCATGCTGCTGAAGCCAGGTGATGTGGTGACGGTCCGAAATCGGCCGAATCTGCGAAACATTTACAAAGAGTTCGCCGAAGCCAACACGGCACCTGCGTGTGACTGGATCAGCTTCGACCAGAACGCGTTGCAGGCGAGCGTCACGGTGATGCCGACGATGGATGACGTGAGCATCCCGGTCGATGTCGGTAAAGTTGTTGCCTTCATGTCGCGCTAAGCATTCGACCAGTTGCAAACACACAGGCCGCCCATCCGGGCGGCCTTTTTTGTTCGCAAACGTGGCCAACTCGATGGCTTTGCAGCCCCTTCAACCGTGCCCTAGGATGCCGCCCCGCCTTGTGAGGGTCTGCAACAGCTCGCTGAATTCGTGAGACTTCGGGCAAGGAATCGTGTCCACCCGGGCTCTCACGAGATCAGGTACAGACCTTTGGACGTGGGTCGCGTTAACACAGTCAATCACTCAAAGCAGGACAGAGAACCCAACTGATGGCCGAACAGAAAGCAACGAACGTCACGTGGCATGAACACAAAGTTGATCGGGCGGAACGCTGGAAAGCCGGTGGTCACAAGGGAGCCGTTCTGTGGTTCACTGGATTGAGTGCGTGTGGCAAGAGCACGATTGCCAACGAGGTGGACCACCTTCTGCACGCGCAGGGCAAGCGGACCTATGTCTTGGATGGAGACAACGTACGGCAGGGTCTCAACAAGAACCTGGGATTCTCGGCTGAGGATCGCGCCGAGAATATCCGTCGGATTGGCGAAGTTGCGAAGCTGTTCTCAGATGCTGGCGTGATCACGTCGACTGCGTTCATCTCTCCCTATCGGGCCGACCGCGACCAGGTCCGCGAGCTACTGGAGCCCGGCCAGTTCGTCGAGATCCTCGTGGACGCATCGCTGGAAACGTGCGAAGCGCGCGACCCCAAGGGCCTGTATAAAAAGGCTCGAGCGGGCCAAATTAAGGGTTTCACTGGCATCGATGATCCATATGAAGCCCCGGAGAACCCCGAGCTGGTCCTCGACTCTAACAGCAAGGGCATCGAAGAACTGGCGGCGGAAGTGATCGCCTGGCTCGATGCCAAGGGCATTTTCAGCCTCTGAACAAATCGAGCCGTCCTCCTGGTTACAGCAAGTTTCAGGACACAGATTACGCAGATGACACAGATCAGAAACTGTGTCCATCTGCGTAGTCTGTGTCCTGATTTCGTTTCCGGATCGCTGACTGGCGATGGATAATTGGCGGTGTGCATTAGGAAGGTTCACTATGGCAGCATCCACAGAGTTGAAACTCGCACGATACGACCGGGCGAGAACGTACGCATGGAATTACGACCATGCTCCGGATGCCGTCGAAGCTGAAACGCCCCCGGTACCCGGCGAGTGGACATTTTGCGGAATGCATGCTGCGTCGCCTCTGGGAATGCCGGCCGGTCCGCTGCTGAACGGCAAGTGGATTCTGTACTACGCCTCCCTGGGCTTCGATGTGCTGACCTATAAGACGGTCCGCAGCTCATTCCGCGAATGCTATGCCCTGCCGAACCTGCTGCCTGTCGAGATCTCCGGCGCGGCGGGGCAGTTGAGCGGGGGAGAGATTGAACTTCCGGCTGCTGTAGAGTCGAACGGAAGCTGGGCTGTCAGTTTCGGGATGCCGTCCATGCAGCCCGATTCCTGGCGTGCCGACATTGAAGACACGCGGAAACTGCTCGCAACCGAAAAGCTGCTGTCGGTCTCGGTCGTCGGATCCGTGCAGCCGGGCTGGTCCACTGATGATCTGGCTGCCGACTATGCTCAATGTGCTCGCTGGGCCGTGGATGCCGGAGCCGACGCCATTGAGATGAATTTCTCGTGCCCGAATGTTGCGACGTGTGATGGCCAGCTTTACCAGGAGCCTGTTCAGGCCACAATCGTCGCTGCCGCAGTTCGGCAGGCAATTGGATCGAAGCCACTGATTGCGAAGGTCGGTCATGTTTCACGGCGCGAGCATGCCGAGTCGCTGCTGAATGCCATTGAGGGGCACGTTGATGCGCTCGCAATGACGAACAGTGTCGCGGCGACTGTGAAGTACGAAGACGGGACGATTGCGTTTGACGGACAAAGACGTGGCATCTGTGGAGCGGCAACACGGCGTGCCTCAACAAACCAGACCGCCATGTTCGCTGAACTAATTCAGTCGCGTGAAACGAAAACACGCTTGATTGGCGTGGGAGGCGCCGCGACAGCTGATGACGTCCGCGACTATCTCACTGCGGGTGCTGAATGCGTCCACATTGCGACTGCCGCCATGATCGATCCGTCGATCGGGCTTCGAATCCGGAAGAAACTTGCTGAGGACCAGCCGCAAGCCGATTGATGAATCGACACCCCATCCCAACGAACTGACGAAGGCCATTGTGACTTCTGAATTGTCTAATCTGTCGCGACGGGCAGCGATTCATCGCTGCGCTGTGCTTGGCATACTTGGATTCGCCGGAGCAAGGCAGGCGTCGTCCGATGAGCAGCCGGATGCTTCCCTGGTCTCGCGTGTCCGATTCAAAGACAACGACGGAGCAGAGCAACAGGTTGACGGTCGAGTTCTGTTTCGCGGGGCGGAAGGTGGACTGCTCATTGAAGACGCGGCTGCCAGATTATGGACAGTGACTGCAGAACGCCTTGTGAACGAGGATCGGACGGAGAACGCATTCACATCATTAACCGCAGTCGAACTGGCTCAGGTCATAGTTAACGAAGCCAAAGCGGCCGGAGTTAACGGGCCATTCTCAGCCCATGCGACTGATCATTACGTGATCGCGACGAATACAAGCGAAGTCTACGCGCAGTGGTGCGGCCGTCTGCTTGAGCGGCTGAAAGTGGCAATGACCAACTTCTGGAAAACGCGTGATCTGGAACTCAGCGAGCCGGAGTTTCCGCTACCGGTCTTGATCCTGTCCCGCAAAGAAGACTTCGGGAAGCTTGCCGTCTACGACTCGACACCCGGTTCAGCCAAAGGGCAGGGGTATTACCTGATCACGGGAAATCGGGTTGTGCTGTATGACCTGACGACCAATGGCGGAGCATCCACTGCGAAGACTGTCGGGGACGTACAACGTCGGCTGGTGAAATCGCCGGCCAGTGTTGCGACTGTCGTCCACGAGGCGACGCATCAGATTGCGTTCAATTGTGGAGTTCACACGCGATACGCGGACAATCCTCTGTGGATGACGGAAGGCTTGGCGATGTATTTCGAGACGCCAGACCTCAGCGGTCGCAGTTGGCGAACGATTGGGAAAATCAGCCCTGTTCGTTTGCGCCAGTTTCGCGATTACGCCGCCAGTCGCCGTGGTGGCGATTCACTCGAAACTCTGATCCGGGACAACGAACGACTGGTTGACCCCGAAAGAGCGGTCGATGCCTACGCCGAGTCCTGGGCGCTGACGCACTTTCTGATCCGCTCGCGCGGACGGCAGTATGCGGCGTATGTTCGGATGCTTGCTGACAAACCGCGTCTGAACTTTGACAAACCACACCAGCGATTGGCCGCCTTTCAGGAAGGCTTTGGCGAGCTTGCCATTCTTGAAAAGCAGTTTCTGAGCTACGTACGCCGGCTGAGAGGCTGAACCAACTGCCGCTCGTTACTCAACGCCATTCCAGACATCGTCGAGCAGTCCTGGATGGAAGCGTTTCTGATACTGGTTAGAAGGCACCAGATCCAGAGTCCCGGCGACACGGTAGCCGATGAACCGTTCGAAACCGGCCGACCCGTCGAACTTTCCGTCGGGCGTAATTGCCAGCCAGTCTTTGCCTACGTTAAATCGGTAAAGCGCGGCCAGTTCAATTCCAGTATTTGCGTCTCGGATGCGGATGCTGTTGTCCACTGAGGGTGTGATTACGCGGCGCTGTCCTTCGTCACGCCATTTTGCCTGCGCGATGAACCACCAGAACTCGTCCATCGTGCGGAGCTTCTTACCGGACGCGGTGTCCCACAACGCTGCTTCCCCGACACCGCGTCGCAGTCGAGACCGTGATCGAGTCAGAAGTTGTCCGCTGTCCGGACTGAATGCGACGTCCTCGGCGACGAAGGCGTTGCCCTCCAGCTTGTGGAGCATCTCCCCAGTCTGCGTGTTCCACAGTGCGACCGTCTTGTCCCCCGATGCAGTCGCGACGAGTTTCCCATTCGGGCTTAGTCGTGCGCTGCTGATCTGACTGCGATGTCCCTCGAACGACCGGACCTTTCTTCCGGTCTGCGTATCCCAGAGCATCGCTGTGCCGTATGCGGTGGTCAGGGCGAATCGACCATCTACGCTTAGGTCAACTCCCCAGACATTCGCTTTGTGATCGGCAAACGTCTGCAAGCTGCTACCGGTCTCCGTGTTCCACAGAATTGCAGACTTGTCCGACGAGCCCGTCAGTAACCGCCGACTGTCGGCGCTCAGTGTCATGGCGAGAATCGAATCTCGATGCCCGTAGAACGATTTCAGCGTCTTGCCATTTTCCGCGTCCCAGAGGATGGCCGTGTCATCGTCCCATCCGCCGGTGATCAGTCGCCGGCAGTCCGAAGTGAGCCTCAAGCGGTGAACCTGCCCCGGTGACCGTCGAACGTCTGGATGTTCCGGGCCGTGCGCGTGTCCCACAGAATCTGAGTCCGCGTGTCCGTCGAAGACACGGCCATCCGACCGTCCTCGCTGACCTGTAATTCATGGAGAAAATCCACACTGCCGCCGTATGTGACAAGCCGACGGCCGGTCTGAACATCCCAGCGGACTGCGACCGCGTTATGGGAAGCCGTGATGACATGCCGTCCCTCCGCACTGAACACTCCATTGACGAAGCGACTCATGAACCCGTTTACGCGGCTGAAGTCATCCGTTCTCAACTTGTGCAATTCCCGTCCGGTGTCGGCATCGTGCACCGCGGCATTGGCAGTGTCAGATCGTCTCAGCAACAGTCGACCGTCCCGGCTGAGACCGACGCTGCTGCGGTAAAACGACTCCTTGGCGAACGTCTGCAGCTTCCGGCCGGATTCAACGTCCCACAGAGACACACTTTCACCAGACCCAACCAGAACACGACGGCCGTTTCCGCTGATCGCGACACTGTGGACGCGGCCCCGGGAATCATCGTCTCCCCCGGAAAACTCATGAATCTTCTCACCAGTTTCGACATCCCCCACGATCGCCTTGCGATCGATTGCTCCTGTCACGAATCGACGACCGTCAGCACTCAGTGCCATGCCCCGGACCATGCCTCGATGACCGGAGAATTCGCGGAGCTTCTCTCCGGTGCGGCCATTCCAGAGGTCTGCCGGTCCCGAGGACGCGATCAGGATGCGACTGGCATCAGAACTCAGTGCGACTCGGCAGACACGCGTGCGATCTGGCAGACCGAAAGTGCGGAGTTGCTTTCCCGAACTCGCGTCCCACAGGATGATCGAGCGGTCGTGCGAGCTGGTCAGGGCATGTCGACCGTCACTGTCAATCGCCACGCTGACGACGTCGCGTGAGTGGCCCGCCAGAGTTCGCAGTTGCCGGCCCGTGACCGCGTCCCACAGGATTGCGTCGGAGTCATGGGAGCCCGTCACCACGTACCGGCTATCGTCACTCAGCGCCACACTTGTGATTGCGCGTGAGTGCCCCGTCTGAATCACCGGCTCCCAAGCGGTATCGTCTGCGGCATGTCCTGCGATCGGAGACACCATGCTGCAGACCAGGCTGGTCAGGCACAATACACGTAACATGCGACGATGGCCCCTGCTGATGTCCGTTCGAAAGTCAATAAGGGGGCGCCTTACACATCGCCGCCCTCTGGTGGCCCCTGAATCTGTCGTTTAACTCGCAGGGGAAGGCCGTGCAGGCGGATGAAGCCGGTGGCGTCTTCCTGGCGGTAGCTTTCGCCTTCGCCGTCCATGGTTGCGACATCCGCGTCGTACAGGCTCATTGGTGAGCGGCGGCCTTCGACGATCACATTGCCTTTGTAGAGGGCTACGCGGGTTTCGCCGGCGACGTGCTTCTGCGTGGCGGAAAAGAAGGCGCGGTGAGCCTCGGCGACCGGATCGAACCAGTAGCCGTTGTAGACCAGTCCCGCAAAGTCGGGCATGCGGCGTTCTTTTTCGGCGATCACGCTGCCAGTCAAACACAATCCTTCCAGGTCACGATGCGATTCGAGCAGGACTGTGTGCCCAGGTGCGTGATACTCGCCGCGGGATTTCATACCGACGTATCGTGTCTCCACCATGCCCAGCGATCCGACTCCGTTGCGGGCAGCAGCAGTGTCCAGGTATTCAAAGACAGGCAGCAGGCCCTCGGCCAGTGTGTCGCCAGCATCGCACATTTCGATGTCGATGCCTTCAAATGTCTCTGGTCGTGACGTGCAGCTGCTAACCTTGACCGGAACGCCGGATTCCCAGTGGATGATGAATCGCTCGACGTCGTCGGGTGCCTGAGTCGGATGCACCATGCGTTCGAAAATCTCCGACGGAGCGGTGACCCACGGGTCTTCGAGAACGCCGGCCTCATAAGAGATGTGAAGCAGGTTGTCGTCAGAGGACCACGGCTGTTTGGCGCTGGCTTTGACTTCCAGTCCATGCTTTTGAGCGTACTCCAGCATGGTCTTGCGGCCGGCTGAAAACTGGCTGATGAAGTCCGCGTTCTTCCACGGAGCCAGAATCTGCAGGTCGGCATCCAGAGCCTGGTATCCCAGCTCGAAACGGACCTGATCGTTGCCTTTGCCGGTCGCCCCGTGGCAGACCGTCCGCGCTCCGGTTTCGTGCGCGATCCGCACCTGATGCTTCGCAATCAGCGGTCGGGCGATTGACGTGCCCAGCGCATAGCGGCCTTCATACACCGTGTTCGCGTGCAGGCAGGGGACGAAATAGTCGCGGAGATACTCCTCGCGGGCGTCGACGGCTTCATAGGTCGACGCGCGGTTGCGTTTGGCCCGCTCTCCGATTTCGGTCAGGTCTTCGACCTGCTGACCAATGTCCAGCAGGTAGCAGATCACCTCATAACCCTGCTCGGCCAGCCAGTGCAGAATGACAGTCGTATCCAGCCCGCCCGAGTAGGCGAGCACAATTTTTCCCTTGTCCGACATCACGCAACCTCTAAGTGGACGACAGTGAATGGGGTACCCGACGGATTGATGACGCGCCAGCGTCGGCGCGGGTTCGATGAGGGCGGATCGTCCCCGTTCTGCCGCCAAAGTCCAGCGAACTGAGGATCACGGGTCGCCCGGCAACCATCCGTGGAAATTCGTGATGTTGTCGCGTTCGGCAGCACGTTCGCCGGTCAACAGATGGTCAGAATCTTCCGGCTGATAGTGATTGCGGACGCAGGGTTGCCGACGTCCGATCGGTTGGTGCCCTCTACCTGCCAGCCGGCCGGTTCGTGCGAATAAGTCGGAATCTCATGGAAATCTTCGGTTTCTTCAGTTGTGCGATCCGGCGTTCCTGTTCATCCAGGCTGGTGAGATCGGCGGGCGCTGGTCGTTGTTCCCTTCGATCGCCGGCTTCGATCGAAGGTCGCCACGCTTCGAAGAACAGACGGTTCTTCTCAACGATTGCCGCACGCAACGTGGACGTGTCTCCGCACAGGGGACTCCTTTCGTCTATCTCATAGCCAACACCGCTGGCCATGTACCTGTTGCTGGTTCCGACCCCTCGTGACTGGCGCACACCATCAATCTCGAATCCGTACAGGCCCGAACTGAGCCCTTCGAACCGGACGGACAGATAGTCACCGGGCCGAAAGAGCGCCCGACGCGACACCGTGAATCCCAAAGCTCCATTCGATTGAGTGATGTCGGTCACGTGGCCTCCGCGGCTCGATACCAGTTTCGAGCCTTTGAAATGAACGCCAAACCCACGGTCAGGAGAACTCATTCCGACAGTGGCGATCCACTGTCCCACCACGCGATGCCCATGTTCATTCAGAGTCCACCGGTCGCTGGTGGTCATCCGGGACCTCTCGTCGATAAAGATGGCCAGCAGATTGATGTAACGCAGGCCGAGCGAACGTGTGATGCGTTCGAACACTTTGGAATAGAGTCGGGTATTTGCGATCCGCTGCTGCGTTTCAGGCGTCCGGGCCGGCCGGTCCGGAAGATGCGGCCCGACGACCAGAATTCGTGGAGTGATTTTCTTCAGTTCAGTAAGCAGCCTGGTCGCACCGAATTCAAAATCTGTAATACCGTCCGGTCCGGACTCTGATTCGACGGCCCCGTAACCGACGATCAGAACAGTTGGTCTGGACTTGCGGACCTGATTGATGAGGCTGTCAAAGCCCTTCTCGACCCCCTTCGCACCAGGCTCAGGTATTCGTGCTGCTCCAAAGACGGTGTCGCCCCGACAACCCAGATTGCGAAACGTCAGGTGCTTTTCCGGCTCGGCACTGGTCAGTGTCAGTTCCAGCCAGCCGTGCTTTTGAGCCTGCTCAATCAAACCGTTTCCCACCAGGACGATACGGTCACCATCAGCCACAAGTGATGACGAATCGTTTGTTTTCTGCTCTACGTTGTTACGGGCTGCCTCCTCGGCGGCGAACGAAGCAGTGCCAGATACAACCCGGGTGCAGACAGCGACAAACAGGTGAGGGCAAGGGATGAGTCGCATGGCATGTGTTTCCGAAGACGGGATCGGACACGTTGTTCGGATGTCGACTGGTGGCGAATTCTCGCGCTATGGTAACCCGAACACAAGCCCGTTGTTTCGCCGATTCGTTGGTCGCCCGGTTAGGCATGTGAGGACGACTTCAACGTCGACAAAGGACTCGTAGAATGAACACACAGCGTCACAGTCGCGTGTCGAGACGTGAAGATTAGCTCAGTTTGTGCACGAACGGGGGAAGCTTCCTGTCACTTCGCGACCCGGAGATTCTGACCTGGCCACCCCGCGGTATGGATACTTGCACGACGTCATCAAGGTCTGTGAGAACAACATGACCGGGAGTTGGATTCGCTCCTCCGTGATTGGAGTAATGATGGCCTATACTATTGAGTGCTTGTACGACGGGGGTGAGGTGTCGATCGCCGGCCCATTCTCCAACGACGGCCGAGTCGTCGTAGACAGCGAAATGTACGTTGAGTTGCTTGGTGCAAATGAAGCAATTTATTTCAGGGACGTCGCGGAGAATGAGCGTTCATTTCGTGTGCTGGACCCATTATGCAGGTTGCCAGACTTGCTGACATCCGGTGCCACGCGTGTTGTGAGCGATCACGCGAAGATGGTCGCGGAGAATTGTCGTACGCACGTGAAGTTTGTGGGTGTACAGCTTCTAGACGTGAATGAACTCGCTTTGGGCAATGCCTGGTGGCTCGTTCAATCGACGCCACCATCCGAGGACGACGATCTGATGCAGCGGGATGACCTCAAGTGGGTCGCAAGTGACAGATTTGCGTCACTTGCCGAGAGTGCAAACCTAACGGGATTCTCGTTTGTCGATCTGGCTTGAAGAGTGAAGGGCCGGGTCAGAATGGCAGGGTCGCGAAGCGACTGGAAACTACTTCAACCGCTCAAGAGTCACTTGGCGTGCCATACCGGGCACTGACCTCTTCCTTGTGTGGAGCCAACGTCGGCGTGGGTTCGATCTGCCGCGAAAGTCCAGCGAACTGAGACTCACTGATCGGCCAGCCGCCCCCGGTGGAAATTGGTGATGTTGTCGCGTTCGGGAGCACGGTCTTCGGTCAACAGGTCGTTCGCGTTTTCAGGCTGATAGTGCCCGCCGATTCCGTAGAGATTGTCGACGCCGGCACAGATGAGCTGGAACGAGTCTGGATTGTGCGCCTGCTCGCCATCGGTGTCGGTCGTGTAGAACGAACGGAGATTGCGAGAGTTGAGTTTTGGATAGACTCTTGCGTCCCGCTTTCGATACCCCGTACCTCCGTAGCTGCTGAAATAGACATACGGAACCTCGTAATTCGGGCGAGCTGGCAGGAGTTCTGTGAACCCGTCGTTGTCCAGATCAACCAGATGCTCGCCGTCGAAGCCGTCGTAGAATGGGCCGTCCCGGGAAGAGTCCGTCGCAGAATCGACTTTGAACGGGTCCGATGGGTCTTTGGAGAATCCAATTCGTGGCGCGCCGTTGGGGGCATCCGGGCTTGCCTGTCGCTGATCGACGATTCCTCCCAGAAAGAACACCAGACATTCCGCACCGGTCAATTCGATTCGGTCCTCAGTGTCTCCATCGAGATTCACGTCACGAGATTGAGCGAAGTCGAATTGAGGCCAGATTCGTTTGATGATGCTTTGGCTTCGCGCATCATCCAACCACCCATCCGGCTGTTCATAGAGAACAATGTGGCTCGGAGGATAAGCACCGAACCGGACCTTAAACGCCATAAGTCCGCGGTTCAGTATGTCCATGCCCGCCTGAAGATCCGGCGACTCGGGCTCGGCCTGTTGCTGTGGACGAAGGAAGAGAGCAGCGACGAACAGCAAAACCGCGATTGCGCCAGCGCCGAAGGTGCATTTCTCGATCGTTGAGGTCTGACGAAATCTCTGTATCTGATCCACAACCAGTAATCCGGCTGCGATCGCCAGCAACGCAATGATGATCCAGAGTAACGGTGGGAGATTGCCGATTGATATTGGAATCGTCATAGGTAAGGCTACTCACTGTTGGGTCGTCGTCCTCAGCCAGCGTTTATATCGCCGATGGGCCGCTTGTTTACAGCATCGGTTGCCGAACACAACCTGGGATGTGGCACTTCGTGTCGGCGCCAGGCTTTTGGGTGAAACGCCTTCGGCGTAAAACACCAGTACCTTGTCTATCTGGTTTGATGGGTGCCAGTGGCTCTGCCAGTGCTTCTATTGCCGCTTTCGGCGTGAAATACACTGGCAAAGCCAGTGGCACACGAGCTGTCAGTTCAGGAATGACAAAGCACTGCGCTCACCGCTTTCTGCCCAGGCCACGCCCTGTGGCTCCACTCCTCAATTTCACAGGGATGCGACGCGGCCGGCCATGCCACACGGCGACGTCCGCGAAGTCTCTTATCTGCTATGAAGTTTGCACTGCTTGGCTGGCATCCCGGGGCACTCGCGTTGATTGACGCGATCTCGCAAAGCCCGGGGGATTCGCTTGTGGCGTCGGCCGAAATCGCAGACGAAGACATGCCGGGGTTGCTCAAACTGGCTCCGGGAGTTCGCGCAGTCGGCGACTGGGAAGGACTGCTGACTGAGTCGATCGATGTCGTCATCGTCGCCGGCCATTCCGATGGCGTGCTGGCCGGGGCGCGTCAGCTTGCCGCTGACTGCACACCGATTGTTTTTGTGCCCGAAGCCGCTCAGGGGACTGCGTTTGTTTATGAGCTGACACTGACCCGCGATGACAACGGCGTGACTTTGATCGCGGCTCCGTCACTGCAGTTTCATCCGCTTGTCCGGCAGTTGTCCGAGTTGATTGCCGAGGGAAAGCTCGGACAGCTTCAGTTGTTGAGGATCGAACGGCGAATGCCTGGTCAGTTCGGGAGCGCAACGCTGTCGACCGAACAGATCGACGCGGCGCTGCTGGAAGACGTGTCTCTGCTGCGACATCTTGGCGGCGGATACAGTCGCGTCACTGCAGTTCACTCAGGAGCCACCGAAAGCGAAGATGCCGGTGTCCTGCTGGCCAATGTTGCATTGAGTGGTGCCGGCCTGGGCGAAGCCACCTGGTCGCTGAGTCCCGGTGACTCGCAGTGGACACTGACCGTCACAGGCGCGCAGGCGACAGCTCAGTTGAAGCTGGATCTGCGTACGCTGTCTGGTCGGCTGCAGTTTGAGCCGGATGTGGATCTGCGAACGATTGAAAGTGCTGATGCAATTCAAGCCACTGGGCAGGCTCAGTTAGGGCGCTGTGTGAATCCTCTCGGTCCGATCGTTGATGAATGGGCGGAGCTGACGCGAAGTTTTGAAACTGTCGAGGCAACTCACGGCTCACTGCGCCGCCGTCGGACGGTCGACCTGCACTTCGAAACGACCTCCGAGCGGTCAATCTTCAAATCACAGATGACGGCCGCTGGTTGCGGCTTGTTGATGCTGACTCTGTTTGGTTTGTTCGCGTTTCTGCTGCTGGGTGCTGTGGTCGATTCGCGTTCGATGGCGCAGCGGAGTGCGGAAGCGGCCGGACGAATCGTGCATGAAAACGAATTCGGTTCCGGGACCGGGCAGCTCAATCAAACCGGAGAGAAACACCTGGCGGAACTGTCGCGAAAAATGGCTCGCAGTCCGGCCCCGGTGTTCATCATGCCAACCGGAAGCGAATCGAACGCTGAAGCGCAGAAGTCTGTCGATGAATCCCGGATGGCCACCGTAATCGCGAGGTTTGCCAAAGGTGGGAGTCCGGAGAGTGGACTGTTTGTTCGAATGGCTGATGTGCCGCATCCGCTGGTTCAGACTTTGCTGTCCGTTTTACGGATCGTCTGGATCGCCCCACTGGTCCTGTTCCTGCTTCTGCAGTTGCTGATCTTCGCGACCCGGCCATCCGGATCGGCCAATCAGCGGGCAGCCGATCAGGCTGATCTCAACGATTAGGACGAACGCAGCAGTTGTCCGGACCTGGTCCGTGACGCGATTCCGTCAGTTGCGTTTGACCGGACGTGGGCCCGACCTAGGTTTGCCGTGTTGAATTGCGATTCCCAGCAAAGGAACTTCGACATGGTTAACGGAGATGGCACAGCCAGCGAGGGACGATCCCCCAGCCAGGGACGATCCCCAGTCGCGGCTCAGGCACCGCACCCTATGAACTCATCGCGTCTGGTGCTGGAGCTGTTGTCGCTGGGTCAGGCGGCGGACGGTCAGGATGGATGGGACGCCGCGATTCATCGTTCGGCGATGCGCCGACTGATGCTCGCATTGCAGTACCGCGATCCGGCCATCGTACAACATTCGCGTCGCGTCGCTGTCCGTGGCACTGGGCCAGTCGCTGGAATGGGAAACCGATAATCTGCACGCGTTGGAAGCCGCGTCGCTGCTGCATGATGTGGGCAAGGTCGGTATTCCCGACATCATTCTGCAGAAGCCGGGTCCATTGTCTCCAGACGAATCCGAGCTGATGGGGCTGCAGTACGGAATTGCTGGTGATGTTCTGCAGGCCTGCGACGCCAGCAACGACGTTGTGCAGATTGCCGTGCAGGCTCAATTCCACTTCAACGGAGCCGGTCAGGACTTTTCGGTGATCGGCAGCGACGTGCATCAGGGAGCACGAATTCTGGCCGTTGCCGATGCATACGATTCACTCACCACACAGCAGTACTATCGCAATGCATTCCCGCACGAAAAGGCGATGGACGTGTTGTTTCGGGCCTCGGGTTCGCAGTTTGACGGCAACGTGATTTCTGCGCTGTCCCGGTGGTTCGACTTGAATGGCCAGCCGCAACGCACTGATGAGACGGCAGCACAACAGTATCAGCTCAAGCCAGAAGAGATCCTCGAAGCGGGCTCACTGAGCCACGTGTTTTCGTACCTGTATCTTGTTGAGAGCATGTACCACGGTTTCTATGTCGCGGGTGGAAATGAGGGCCCGCGGGTGTGGAACTCCGGATGCGAAGAACTGACCGGCGTTTCCTGGCTGGAGGCTCGCCAGAATCCGAACGCGTTCAGTCTAATCCGATACCGCGACCGATTCGGCGAATCACTGCCTGATCACCAGAATCCCGTACTGCTGGCCGCCGAATCCGGCCGGGCTCAGACAACGGAGCTGCAGCTTTACAGGGCCGACGGAGAATGGCTGCCGGTCGAAGTGCAAACATTGCCGTTGATCGACCAGTCGGGCCAGTTGAAAGGCTATGCGGAGATCTTTCGCGACATGTCCGGCAAGCGGGAGGATGGTGGCTATCGCGATCTGCGGCTGATGGCCAGCCGGGACGCACTGACTCACGTAGCAAACCGGGGTGAACTTCGAAAGCAGATGGAGCGGCAGATTGCCGACTATCAGTCTCGAGATTGCCAGGGCCCGTTCTGCGTCATCTTTCTGGATGTGGACCACTTCAAGGACACCAACGACACGTATGGCCATGCGGCCGGCGATGAAGTGCTCATCAGCGTCTCACGTCTGCTGCAACACGAAACGTATTCCGGGAAACTGGTCGCACGGTACGGTGGAGAGGAGTTCGTCATCGTGTGTCCCGAGACAACGCTGGCCGATGGATTTCAAAAGGCGGAGCGTCTACGTGTCGCTCTGGAAGGCGCACAGGTCGTCAGGGACGACGAGTTCCGGGTTACAGCATCGTTCGGTGTTGCAGAAATTGAACCGGACGACACCGTTGAGACCGTTGTGCAGCGAGCAGACAAGGCGCTGTACATGTCCAAGCGTCAGGGACGCAATCAGACAAACCGGCTGACTTCCGAAGAACTACGCCGCAACGACGCGGCGATGGTGAAACCACCGGTGACAACCAGCGAGGAACGTGTCTACAACGCACGTCTGAAAGCATGCATCGCGGCAGACATGATTGTTTACAAGTTGCGTGCGTTCGTAGACGGCAACGATGCAAAGCTGGGAGAGGTGGCTCAGGACCAGGTTGTGATCAATGTTGGCCAGCGCAGCCTGCTTCGAATGTGGGGTAACACTCCCGATAAGCAACGGGTGAGGATCACACTTCTCTTCGGCGACGGCCAGGCAAGCATCCAGCGTGGTGCGAACAAGCTCGTTGAGATCAGCGTTAGCATCGAGCCACGCGGCTGGGTCAGAGACGCCGAAGCCTTCCACAAACGTTCCCGGGGCATCATCAAAGATCTGCGGGAATATCTGGCCGCCGACTTCGCGGACTACGAAGACGTGACCGGTGATAAGCAGTAGCCCCGAAAATCGTGACCCGGCATTCCAATGGTCGAAAACGGGCTCGATCGCTTATCGAGTTCGCAATGAGACCGGTGTAAGTTGATGCACGGCCAGCAGGTCGGCATTCAATTCCCGACGAAAACTGCGGGGGCCGCGAATTCCCACAGCATGGCCGAGGTATCGATCGAGCTGGATTCCCGGCACGGATGTCAGATATGTCAGCACACGCCCGTCGGGTGCGAGCAGTACGTGGCTCGGAAGGCCCGCCCGCTGGATCGCAGAACGCTGGATGATCCCGGCACCATCAAAGCGGGCTCCAGCGGGCCGCGAGCGTGAAACCGTACGTGACTGGACTGGGTTTGTTGGTGGTGTTGACTCGGGCAGCGGTCGGCGCACGACAGTTGTCGTTGGTCGGTCCGTCGAAATCGAGAACTGAGACAGATACGACTTTCGAATCGCGGCATCGCGAGCCTCGGTTCGACGCATGATCTTCTGGAACGATGTGTATTCGTCGAACACCCCCCGGCGACGTTCCACGGCGGCCAGCCGCTGACTGATCCGTGAATCGATCATGGAACTGCCATTCGGTCCGGCCATCGCCTGATAGTCCTGACTCAGCGAGCGATACAGCGTCTCGATGCCGGGTAAATCCCACTCGCTGACCGGTCGAGCAACCATTGTGCGGAATTGAGAATCAATCTCCTGCATGACCTGCCACGCTCGGTCCAGGAGT
This sequence comes from uncultured Planctomycetaceae bacterium, assembly GCA_964431285.1. Classification (GTDB taxonomy): domain Bacteria; phylum Planctomycetota; class Planctomycetia; order Planctomycetales; family Planctomycetaceae; genus CAUZFZ01. The sequence goes on along the minus strand of CAYSJO010000444.1, from coordinate 14,409 downwards.
TCCTGCTGTTGAGGTGACATGGCGGAATCCGCCAGTGGTGTCACTGATCCGAAGCCAACAACCGGGGTCTGAACGCCCTCGGCAGCAGCCGACGGCAGACACGACTGGTCTGGGCCGGGCTGATCGGCCGGGGTCGTTTCAAGTGGCAGGAATGGCTCGAGCGGCGGTCCAGGAACGGCGTCCGGAGTGGATGGCTGTTCTTCGGCCACAGGCTGGATGGAACTTGTAACCGGTTCGCTCGTGCTGAAATCCGGCGCTTCAAGCGTGACGGCAGTGGCCGGGCGATCGGCCCGGGCCGAGGAGAGCAGATCGGGCTGGTTCACGAATTCGTCAGCGGGAACGACGTCACGCCGACTGATGTAGCGGTACTCACCGCGTGGCGGTTCAATTCTGTACATCTCAACGGGCTTGCCGTTGAGGCTGATGGTCGACTTGCCTGTAATTCGGACGACTTCGCCCTGAAACAGTCGATGCATGACGTCCGGCTCACCGCTGTAGACATTGCTGCCGATGTGGTCGCTGGTCTGTCGGATGACCACTCCCAGACCACCGGACTTCTTCTCGACGTCTTCGACCGGAATCCAGCTATGGCTGTCTGCGAGCGGCTGGATCAGATACCAGCCCCCGAAGTCCTCGCGCACAATCGTCACGCGGTCGCCATGCTGGAGTTTGAGCGTGGCGTAGTAGTCGTCCGTGCGAGGTCCGCTGTAGACCAGTGCCTCATTGCTGACGACGGCGGCTTCGAAGGGAAAGCTGCGGTCATCGCCGAAAGCAGATGCACAGAAACACAGAACGAGCAGGGCCCCGAATAATACGGCGTGACGCATCGATTCAATTCCAAGGGATCCACCGCCGCAAAATCCGGCGATGCAGGAGGCAAAGTCAAATGAGGTGAGCCCGCAGACGTGAGGAAAGAGGGAGTGGCTGAATACCCGATTTCGTAATTTCGCCTCAAGATCAGTCGGTCCATGACGTCGACGGGAAGAACACTTTGTCGGCATTCGACAGGTCAAAAAACATCCGGGACCTCTATCGTCGGAATTCCGGCTGCGATACCTTCCCGCATCTTCGGGAGCCATACGATTGCTCCCCCTACAAGCTCGCTCACTTTCATTGCATCCACGAAAGACACGAATTACACGAACGAAGCATCGGCTCTGCCGTGGGTGCCGCTTGTTTTCGTGTGGTTCGTGTCTTTCGTGGTTACACGCCGTCGGTTTCCGCCCCGCGCAAAAACGCGGTGGCACACGTCAATTCAAAGGTGTCGATTGTGTTACGGACTCATACATGCGGTGGACTGACTAAATACGATGTCGGAGCGGCCGTGTCCGTGTGTGGCTGGGTCGATGTGACTCGCGACCACGGCGGCCTGCTGTTCATCGATCTGCGTGACCGCTACGGGTTGATTCAGGTTGTGTTCGATCCGTCGGAGAGTCCAGAGGCGCATGAGCTGGGGCGTTCTCTCCGTCGGGAAGATGTGATTCAGGCCACTGGATCACTGGTCCTGCGACCGGCCGACCGCATCAATACCAAGCTGGAGAGCGGCGAGATTGAAGTGCGAGCGAGCGAGCTGACAGTTCACAACAGGAGCGAGACTCCACCATTCGAGCCTACCGGGGACAACCTGCCGAACGAAGAATTGCGGCTGACATATCGGTATGTCGACCTCCGCCGACCGCAGTTGCAGAAGGCGATCGCCCTGCGTCATCAGGTTTGCAAGGTCACACGGGATTACTTTGATGAGAACGGTTTTCTGGAAATCGAGACGCCGATGCTCGGCAAGAGCACTCCAGAAGGTGCCCGGGATTATCTGGTTCCCAGCCGGGTGCATCCCGGCAACTTTTTTGCACTGCCGCAATCGCCTCAGCTCTACAAACAGCTTTTGATGGTCGGTGGCCTGGATCGCTACTACCAGCTTGCCCGTTGTTTTCGCGACGAGGACCTGCGAGCTGATCGCCAGCCGGAATTCACACAGATCGACGTCGAGATGTCGTTCGTCGAACACGACGACATTCTGAACACGATCGACGGCCTGATGGCCCATCTGGTGAAAGAAGTCCGCGGTGTCGACCTGCCGACGCCATTACCGCGTCTGACGTATCACGAGGCCATGGAACGCTATGGGACGGACAAACCGGACCTGCGATTCGGAATGGAACTGGTTGAGATCAGCGATCTGGCGGAGATGTGCGGATTCGGTGTGTTCAGCAAAACGATCGAATCCGGCGGACGCGTCCGCGGTCTGAACGCCAAAGGAGCGGCCGCGAAGTACAGCCGCAAAGTAATCGACGAGCTGACCGCCTGGGTGGGCGACTACGGAGCACGCGGGCTGGCCTTCTTCCGTGTAAAAGAAGGTGCTCTCGATTCACCGATCGCTAAGTTTTTCTCGGATGAGGACCAGCAGGAGATCATCCGCCGCCTGGACGGCGAGGATGGCGACCTTCTGTTCTTTGTGGCCGACAAGTCGTCAGTGACGTCGGCCGCACTCGCAGCGCTGCGGAACCGACTGGCGAAAGAGCTGGAACTGTACGACCCGCTGGATCTGAACGTGTTGTGGGTTATCGAATTCCCCCTCTTCGGCTGGAGCGAAGAGGAAAACCGCTGGGTCGCCGAGCATCATCCCTTCTGTTATCCGCATAAGGATGACCTGGGCCTGTTCGAAACCGATCCGGGGAAAATCCGGGCACAGTCTTACGACCTGGTCTGCAATGGCTACGAAGCGGCCAGCGGCAGCGTTCGTATTCACGATCCGGCAATTCAACAGCAGGTGTTCGACTTCATTGGCATCGACCAGGCCGAAGCCGAAGAGCGGTTCGGATTCCTGCTGAAGGCCCTGCGCTACGGAGCCCCGCCGCACGCCGGCATTGCTTTAGGTCTGGACCGCTGGGTGATGATGTTCCTGGGCGACGACAACATTCGTGATGTGATCGCGTTCCCCAAGACTCAGAAGGCGGCTGATCTGATGACCGAAGCGCCGTCACCCGTCGATGCGCATCAGCTTCGCTATTTGAACATCAAACTCAATCTGCCCGAGGCGTAATCTCCTGGCGACGTGGACTCATCCTGTAGATGGCAGGCATGAACAGACCCGAAAGACCTATGATGGCGCTCGTTAGTTTGAGCGGTCGTATTCGAGTTCAGGAGATAGACCAGTGTCCTGCCGGGCCCTCCGCCATGTGCTGTTGCTGACCGCCATCGTGGTTGTCGCGATGCTTCGTCCGGGTCGCGCTGAGGATTCGTTTCCGAATGAGATCGACCGGATTGTTGAGGCAGCCTGTCGGCAGGACGGCATCAGTCCGGCCGAACCGGCCGATGATGCCGAGTTCCTGCGACGCGTCTACCTGGACCTGACAGGAGTCGTACCAACAGCCAATGAGGCCAAGGCCTTCCTGGGCGACTCAGCTGGTGATCGGCGAACGAAGCTGATTGACCGACTACTGGACCGTCCGGAATTCGCTCTGCAGATGAGTCGCGTCTTTGATGCGATGTTGATCGAACGCCGGATTGCGACGATCCCTTCCTACGACGTCAAGCCCCCGAGGTGGCGGGACTGGTTGGCCGAGTCGTTCCGACAGAACAAGCCCTGGGATCAACTTGTGCGCGAGATGCTCGGCAGCGACGGAACTGACGAAGCCAACGGTGCGGCGGCCAGATTTTATCTGGTCCGCGATGTCGAACCGCATCTGACGGCCCGCGACATTGGCCGGTTGATGCTGGGAACGGACCGGCAGTGTGCTCAGTGTCACGACGATCCGCGGATCAAGGCGTATCGTCAGGCCGACTATTACGGGCTGTATGCCTTTGTCAGCCGGCTGGACCACTTCCATGACAAAGAAAGCAAGCTGAACTTCGTGGCGGAAAAGGCTCAGGGAGACGTCTCATTCACGTCCGCCTTCACCGGTACAGAGGGCGAGACCAATCCCCGGCTTCCCGGTGGCGAGATGATTGTCGACCCGCCGTTGGAGAAGGACAGGGAATACAGCGTGAAGCCTGAGAAGGGTCAAATGGGTGTTCCTCGATACAGCCGCAAAGCCCGGCTGGCTGAATTCCTGCCGCGACCTGAGACCACCGGATTCTCACGCAACATCGCGAACCGCCTCTGGGCTGTGTTACTCGGCCGGGGAATCGTGCATCCGTTGGACATGCACCACCCCGACAACCCACCCTCGCACCCCGAACTGCTCGAACGACTGGCCGAACGCCTGGAACAGTCCGACTACGACATGCGCGCCCTGCTGCGTGACATCGCGCTGACGCAGACCTACCAGCGGTCCAGCCGGCTTCCTGACGCCGGTGAAAACCCGGGCGTGCCCGATCCGTCCCGTTTCGCTGTCGCCGCGCTGCGTCCACTGTCACCAGAACAACTGGGTTGGAGCATGCTGCAGGTGACTGGCCGATTGCCGTCGCGAATTGAGCGGACCACTCGCAAGCTGCACGAGGCTGCACAGAATGAGTCACAGGAGAAGAACGATGAGGACAGAAACTCAGAGGCAGAACGGAATGAACATACGAGTGCGGTCGACCTGAGCTGGAAGGTTCACAAACAGGCGTACGACGAACTCCGGCGGGAACTGGAGATATTGTTTGGTGTGTTCTCAGGTCTGCCCGGACAGCCTGACAATGGGTTTCAACCCTCGGTGGACCAAGCCCTGTTTCTGCTGAACAGCGAGCATGTCATTAAGTTCATGCGGGAGTCTGTCCTGCTGGACAGCCTGTCGAAGATGGAGAACGCCGATGAGCTGGCGGAAGAGTTGTATCTGGCCGTCTTCTCTCGGCACCCGACCGACGAAGAACGGTTGGATGTGGCGGAGCTGGTGAAGGATGTGTCCGACGTGAAGCAGCGACGCGAGGCAGTGCGGCGAATTGTCTGGGGGCAGTTGCTGTCCGCGGAGTTTCGATTGAATCACTGAAACGGCGGCTCGCAGTGAAGAACAGGACCGACTCATGCAACAGCCTGGATACGGCCAACTGACAGATCACCACCTGACGCGGCGATCGATGCTGCAGGGAGCGATCGGAGGTGCGCTGGGAACGGCGACTCTAGGATGCGCCAGCCCGACGGCATCTGCAGCCCTGCCCGTCACCCGCAAGAAACTTCTGTTGCTGTTCTTGTCCGGAGGAGCCAGCCAATTAGAGACGTTCGATCCGAAGCCCGATTCGAAGTACGCCGGTCCGTTTCGGTCAATCGCCACGTCACTGCCAGGCATCAGAATCGGGGAACTGCTGCCTCACACGGCAAAGAACATGCATCGCCTGGCGGTGATCCGCAGTGTCAATAGTGGCGAGACCAGTCATTTCCGTGGCCACTACCTGTTGCAGTCAGGCCGCAAGGTGCCGGGCTATCCCGTGCTTGGCTCGGCGGTCGCGAGTTTGCTTCAACGGCCTGACGATCTGCTGCCTGGCTACGTGACCATGCGCAGGAAGAATCCGCAGGCCTACACCGATGTCGGCGATGCCGGGTTCCTGGGTCCGAAATACGAAGGCGTCATGATCATCGACGGTCAGCCCCCCGCCAACATCGCGCGGCCCGAGTCGATTGACATTGCGACAGCCGCGGCCCGAGACGGAATCCGCCAACGCTCGGATGCAAGATTTCTCAAAGGTCGGGCGCCAACGGCGATCAGGTCGTACACCGAGAGTTTCCAGAAGGCCGATGCGCTGATGCAACGCCGGGAGATCTTCGATCTGGAGCAGGAAACGCCCGCCGATCGCGAGCGATATGGCAATCACCACTTCGGCCGGAACTGTCTGCTGGCGCGCCGCTTGCTTGAGGCCGGTGTTCATTGTGTGAAAGTCGCGCACCACGACTGGGACGCTCACTTCGAGAACTTTCACTGGCAGCGGCAGCGGTGTCTGGAATTTGACCGGACGTTTGTGACCCTCCTGGACGATTTCGAGGCTCGAGGCCTGCTGGACGAGACTCTGATTGTTGTCATGGGTGAGATGGGCCGCACACCACGGATCAACTATTACGGCGGTCGTGACCACTGGGGCGACGCCTGGTCCATGGCGTTTGCCGGAAGCGGAATCAGGCCCGGTGTGGTGCTGGGAAAAACCAACGACCTGGGAACTGAAGTCGTCGACGCGGAAGTTGATGCCGGCGATCTGTTTCACACGATCCTAGCCGCTATGCAGCTCGATCCTGTGGCGAATTACACGGTGGGTGGACGAGACAATCCGGTAGCCGATCCCGCTTCAGCGGTTATCAGGGAGGTGCTGGCCTGATGAAACCCATCAAACAGACGATCGACCCGACCGCTACCCGCCTGTTGCGGGAATTCAAATACGAAGTCCCGCTGATGTCGTGTCTGATCGATCCAACCGGACGCTGGTGCTTTGCGGGCGGACGAGGCCGGAAGATCTACCTGACCGAAATCAACACGGGTTCGACCGACGCGCGGGATGACCATGAAAGCTGGGTGGTCGTGTCAGCGCGATGGAGCACGGCCGACGTGCCGGCTGTTTCACCGGCCTCTCAATTGTCGCCGTCTCCGCCTACACTTCCCGAGCCGCGAGCACACGACACGACAGCCGTCGGTACGACCGAAGCACAGTCGCTGGTCGTCACCGGAGATCTGGTCGGCAGGCTGATCGGCTGGGATACCCTGGGCGAACGGCCGTCTGTGCGTTGGAGCCTTGAAACCGGCCACGGGACGCTGCGGACTGTAGCGATCAGTCACGACGGAAAACTGGTGGCGACGGGTGGCGGAGACAGGATCGTAAGGTTGTGGTCAGCCACTGACGGCGCGTTCGTGCGGGAACTTGCGGGTCATGCCTGCCCGGTGTTCAGTTCCGCGTTTCACCCCGACGGCACGCATCTGCTAACTGGTGATCGTGGCGACCAGAAAATCAAACAGTGGGACTACAAGGCGGGAAAAGAACTCCGCGAATTCGAGGCCAGCGATCTCTCAAATTACAAAGGCGGGACGGACATCAACTACGGTGGTGTTCGCGACCTGGCGTTCACTCCGGACGGAGCAGTGATGTTCTGCTGCGGGCGGAGCAGTTACGCACAACCGGGGCTGGTCCTGCAGTTTGACTGGAAGACCGGCAAACAGATTCGAAAGCAGGTCTCGACTTTTGCCAGCTCGATCTTCCATCACCTGGCATTCCATCCCCAGGGGTGCTTCGTGGCGGCGGGCGTCGGTGCTCAGACCGGAGAGATCTGGTTCTGGAATCCTGATCAGGACGAAAAACTGGCCAGCCTCAAGGTTACTGGCCCGGCCTACGGAATGGACCTGCACCCCGACGGACACCACATCGCCGTGGCCCAAATGACAGGACCGACCACCTATGGTGATCAGGGCGTAGTAGGTCTGTATCAAATGCCGTTGGTGAGCCCGACTTAGCAGCCCGTCGAAAACCCTTCAGGCTGGCAGCCTTAGTGTCCGCTCGTTGACTTTGTCGACGGTGAATCGTAGCTTCGCTTTGCCGGGCCATTGCCTCAGTCTGGTGTTCTGTTTCAAGTGGAATGCCTCTGCGGGGTAACCCTGTGGATCTGATTTGACCTGCTCACTTCGCCGCGTGACCGGCACTCTACCGTGTGGAGGATTGGTCACGCAGGACGCGACTGGTGAGGCGATGTGTCCCGGTTCTCATGTCAGACATTGATTCATTCCTCAACTCGCTGGCCCGGACACTGCTCGCCGGTCCGTGGACACCGGATGGTCTTTACCAGCGAATGTTTGATGCGATGCAATCGCGGCCCAGACCTCGCTGGATGCGCTCGCTGGCTCAGCGACTCTGCGATCATTTTTAAGTTTATCCGTCGCCGCTTTATCGCGACCTTGCTGCGTTCCTCAGAAGCGACAACCGTCTGTGCAGCTCTCTTGTTGCTCATGAACTTCGCCACGATTCGCTTCCCGAGTTGCTCGTTCCGACGACACAGATGGCTCCCGCAGTCGGGGCGTTTGCCGACTGCGGCCTGCCCGTACTGACGACTGTTGGCGAACTGGCAGACTGGTTTGGCCTGAGCGTTCCTGAACTCGCGTGGTTCGCCGACTGCCGCGGCTGGGAGCGATCCCGTTCGACCGCCAGGCTGCGTCATTATCAATATCTCTGGCTCCGTAAACGGTCTGGAGGAGTGCGGCTGATTGAGATTCCGAAGACGCGTTTGCGGCTTCTGCAGCGGCGCCTTTACGACGAACTTCTCGCATTGCTGCCGCTGCATCCGGCGGCCCATGGCTTTCGACGTGGAAAATCGATCCTGACGGCGCTCGCACCGCACACGGGACGCCGGGTCGTTCTGCATATGGACATCAACGAGTTCTTTCCGTCCATTGAAACGCCGCGTGTCAACGCACTCTTCCGCACGGTCGGTTTCCCGGAAGACGTGAGTCGCCTTCTGACGGGGCTCTGTTCTAATCGGACTCCGGACGAGAGCCTCGACGCCGAACTGCTCGATACGTCTCCGACACACCGCGTCATGCGACGTCGCTATCAGGATTCGCACCTGCCTCAGGGGGCGCCGACTTCGCCGGTGCTCGCAAATCTGATGGCCCGGCAGCTCGATGCCCGACTCAGCGGCCTCGCGTCCGCATGTGGAGCCCATTACACGTGGTATGTGGACGATTTGATTTTCTCAGGCGACACTGACTTCAGTCGGGTGTCGAGACGGTTCCGTGTGCAGGTCTGTGCGATTCTGCTTGAGCAGGGATTTCGTATTCAGTCACGCAAGACCCGCGTCATGTATTCCGGGCAGCGACAACAAATTGCAGGACTTGTCCTCAACGAGCGGCTGAATACCACACGTCATGCTTACGATGAATTGAAGGCCGTCTTGTACAACTGCCAGCGTTTCGGGCCAGAGTCGCAGAACATCGGCGGGCACGCAGCATTCCGGTCGCATCTCGCCGGACGCGTCGCATGGCATAAGGTCATCAACCCGAACCGCGGCCAGAAACTGCAGGCAGACTTTGATCAGATCGTGTGGCCCGACTCGGCGACGGTGCTCAGGCCTTGACCACGATGCTGACCTGCTCGATTTTGGCGTGGCCGGATTTGCGGAATGGGCGGGGCATCGGTTGGGCATGACCCTTCAGATCGACGGTTCGTGACCGCAGGATGTATCGACCTTCCGGCAATCCTGGCAGCAACGTCGCCCAGTGCACTTTCGTCAGTCGCAGTGGCCACGTCTTTGGTTGGCCGGCTGCGTCAAATCCCATCGTGCCTGGCGGAATCTGGTTGTCTGGCAGGTCGCCTCCCCACTCCATTGGTGGCGGAAGAATCTCCGTGTCAATCCATGGAGCTTTGGTGAAGTACTTGTCGCCCGTCGGCAACTGGTCTTTTTCGCTGTGCACGAAGACCTGCACTTTCGACACGCTGGAGATTCCGGCCTGTGCGTAGCCCGTCACTGGAATCGGTTCGCCGGGTTTGACGGTCTTCGGAAAACCGAACGCCGCCGAGAAGCTTTTCAACTCGCTGTCGACGTCGTTATTGCCGCCCGCGTATGTGTCGTTCGCACCGTGCAGATTCGACAGAAAGATGTGCGACAGCCACTTGATGGACTTAAAGCCGTAGGCTTCCGGAACAACGATGCGGACCGGACCACCCCGCTTGCTGGAAAGCCACTGGCCGTTGAGCTTGTAACACAGGATGACCGGCGGCAGATCGAACGGGTCTTCCAGGATGCGGCCGACCGGTAACGAGCTGCGAAAAATCTGCGACTTCTCGTCGTTGTGAAATCCGTAAAAATGCACCCGTCTGAGGTTCTCTCGAGGCTCCGTCAGCCACAGCACCTCACGGAGTGGCACGCCTTCCCAGATGCCCGTCCCCAGCGGACAGCCGATGTTGAGGCAGGTCATGACTTTCGGAAACCGCACGGCGTGCTTTTCGGCCAGCTTCATCAGAGCAGCAAAATCGAGAGCCGTATTGTCTGACTTCTTGAATTCGTTGCGGATACGGGCCGGCTTATCGGGGTCGCTTAGAACTTCCAGCTTCCATGTCTCGCGCGTCAGACCGACCTCAGTCTTTTTCTCATCATCGAGCGAGTGCGGGACGGGTTTGCCGCGTGAGACGTCGCGAAACTTCTCCATTGGTGTGAGCCATGACTCAAGCTTTGCGAGAGCCTCCTGTAACCCAGGGGCAGCGAGTGGATCGGCATCATCGGCGAGCAACGGCAGAGATTGCAGGGCGGCTGCTCCCGCGGCTCCGAGGCTCAGGAAGTAGCGACGGGACACAGAGACGTGGTCGCGGATCAGTCGTTCCGTAGATGGGTTCATGCCGTGCGCTCCTGGTTGGGGAATGGCACGGCGATGATATCCGCGGGCAGCCCGTTGTTTAACCGCGTGGACTGACGACTCGCTTCCGGGGACAAATCGAGTGCGGGAAGTATACCCGCCAGCAGCTCAGTTCTGGCTGAAGCCTGGCGGGAACTTCGAACTGCTCTGTGCTTTCGTGTCGCGGCACTGAAGCTTCAACAGTTCGAGCAACAGATCGCTGCGCTGATCGACATCCGCCTGCTCAAACAGCCGCTGTGCGACTTCAGGACTCGGACGCAGGGCATGTGCGATCAGGTCGCACAGCTCGCCCAGAGGAACGCCGTCATCCACAGTGCCGAACTAGGTTGAGTCGAGATCCAGCTTCGGAAACACCTGACGGAAGTAACCGACCAGCTCGTCCTGGCGTCGTGAGCGATCGATCACGGGCGTGTGTGGATAGAGGTCCGGGATCGGGTCAACCTGACCAATGCGGTACGGGAGATCAGTCTGCTCCTCGTCGATCAGTCTGGCTCGACACAGGCCCTGCATCAGCAGGTAGTAGCGTCCATCCTGCAGGCGTTCGTCGGCGATGACACGGCCCAGGCAGACAGTTTCATGAACGGGGCAGCTTTTCGACTCGTATTGATCCTGCCAGCCTTCACGCAGCAGTGCGATGGCCAGATAGCGGTCGGCCTTCAGCACATCTTCCACCATGCAGCGGTAGCGCGGCTCGAAGATGTGCAATGGCAGCATCACGTTTGGAAACAGAGTTACGCCAGGAAGAGGGAATAGAGCGGCCCGCCCGGAGATATCTGAGTGCGACAAATCCGACGATGTCATGACGACGGGGTTCCTTCAACAAAACGGATCACCGGAATGCGATCGTCCTGAAGTTCCACTCCCTCGGGGTACGTGCTGCCAGCCTTCAGCAACTCATAGAAACAATGCTCGAAGTCGAGCAGAAACTGCAACAGATCCATCTCCAGATAGGGTGACGGATACTTCTCCAGCTTCTCACGTGCCGATCGGTAGAGCTTGATGGCTCCACCCAGATTCTCATTCGCGAAATGAAACATGGCCACGGCGGCCTGTATCAGTCCCTGGTGAAAAAGCTTCGACTCGCCCATAACCTCCCCCCAGAGTTCCTCCAGGACCTCGTGGCAGTCAAAGTACTCCTGTTCGTTGAACAGTCGGATTCCTTCGAGATACTTTTCGGGGAGATCATCCATGTCAGTCCGTAGTCACCACATCGCTGCGGCAACCCTGCAAGTGAACGGTCCGACCAGCGGTGCTGGACGACGGCGAACAGTGAGGGACCGATTCTAGAACCACCGCTTCCTGATTCTCTACCAGCTTTCCCTGCAATTCTCGCAAACCCTATGACTGGAACCGACCAGGCCGCATCTGCTGACAAAAAGAACCATGCGCGCCGTGTTGTACGGGCACTGAAGAAGACCTACCCCGATGCCGAATGCGCATTGACGCATGATTCGGCCTACCAGCTCGTCGTCGCGACGATCCTTTCCGCCCAGTGCACGGACGAACGCGTCAATGCCACAACGCCGGCGTTGTTCAAGAAGTACCCGACGGCGGAAGATCTGGTGAAATCGCGGCAGAAAGATGTCGAACGAATCGTCCATCCGCTGGGATTCTTCCGGGCAAAGGCCACGAATATTCGCGGGATGGCGACGAAGCTGGTCGAGGATTTTGACGGCGAATTGCCGCAAACAGTCCAGGAAATGACCTCGTTGCCGGGTGTCGGGCGCAAGACTGCCAATGTCGTTCTGGGGACCTGGTACGGCCTCGCGACTGGTGTAGTCGTCGACACACATGTCAAACGGATCAGTCGCCTGCTGGGTCTGACGGAGTCGGCGAACCCGGAGATCATCGAACGTGAGCTCGTCGCCATCCTCCCGAAGAAGGAGTGGGTCAATTATTCGCACCGGCTGATCCATCATGGACGTCAGATTTGCATCGCTCGTCGGCCCCAGTGTCTTGAATGCCCGCTGTTGAAGTGCTGCCAGCGTGCCGGTTTGCCGCCGCTTGAGGAATGAGATTGTGAGCAGGGGCCGGTTAGTCAGCGCCGACGATTGCCGAATTCGGCGTCAGGAAACGGCGAGAACGCCTTAAATCAGAATCTATCGGACGATTGACCTCTTCTGCGAATCTGTCTACGTTTGTTGTCCCTCACTGTTTTCCCGAACCCCACCGGCCCTGTTGGGCCAACCATCCCTCCTCAGTTCCTGCAGGCAACTTCCCACTCATGTCAGTACGCCTTTCCTGCATCGATGCTGCCCCATCCAGCGGGGACGTCACATTGACCGAGTTTCCCGCCACAATTGGTGGTGGGGACGAATCGGACGTGTGCATCCGTGACACCTGGGCCAGCCGAGTTCATTGCCGGCTCAGTCTTCGAGATGGCCAGTTGTGGGTCGAAGATCTGAACTCGGTAAATGGAACGCTCGTGAACAGAGAGCTGGTGACTGAGCATGAGGTTTTGAATGGGGCTCAGTTGACGGTTGGAATCACGACATTCCGAGTGACGTACTCGCGGCTTCGAATGCCTGCTCCCGCCATGTGATTTCCGACCGCCCGTCGGAGTGAGTCCGATTCGGTCGACTGCCCGGGCGAGTGAGTTTCGGGTCATTAACTTGACGTCGATCGGACGGTCGGACACAACGGTGTCAGTGCTAAGGATGCAGAACGCTCGCCACCCGGAAACTGCCATGTTCGCGCGGATGCGCGTCAGCCAGGTCATTCTGAAGACCTGTATCGAAGAGCGATTTGTTTATCGCGGCGATTTTGCCTTCGCCACGCTGGTACGCTTCCTCCCGATTGTCACGCAGATCTTCCTGTGGGGCGCGATCTACGGAGTTGGCACGCCGCACGAGCGTGGCACGATGAACGGCTATCGCTATCCGGACATGGTGGCGTACTACCTGCTGGCAATGGTCGGTCGCGCGTTCTCCAGCATGCCGGGACTCGCCAGCGGAATCGCCCGCGACGTGCGCGACGGAACGATCAAGAAGTACCTCACTCAGCCCGTTGACATGCTGGGCTATCTGTTCTGGCACCGGGTTGCTCATAAACTGGTTTACTACAGCATTGCCACGGGACCGTTTGCGCTCATCTTCTGGTTGTGCCGCGAGTACTTCCCCGGCTGGCCAGACGCGTGGACGATCGCCGCGTTTGTCGTCTCGCTGCTACTTGGCTTCCTGATGGGATTTCTGCTTGAGTCACTAATTGGGTTGATCTCGTTCTGGTTTCTGGAAGTCAGCTCACTGCTCTTCATCTACATGATGATCAACTATTTTCTGTCCGGCCACATGATCCCACTGGACTGGCTGGGCGAATTCGGGGCGTGGGTGCAGTACCTGCCGTTCAAGTATCTCGCATACCTGCCGGCCGCAATCATGCTGGGAAAATACACACACGTTGAGCTGGCGCGCGAATTGAGTATCGAACTGTCGTGGGTGCTCCTTTTGCTGGCGGCCAACCGGGTGGCGTTCAACCGCGGTGTTCGCCGTTACAGTGCATTTGGCGGGTAAAATGAGCGAGCCGATCACGACTGGTTGGCATTGCGGCGGCGGGCGAGCAGGACCCCAGCAGTTCCCATCCCAACAACAACCGCGCTGACGATGGGCTGTGGTTTCGACAGGTGAAACCGCGCAGCCGCACCAAAAACCAGCAGACAACCCGTGAGCGCAACGGCAAACGACACAGCCAGCCGTATTCGATCTCGATGGACGAGACAGCCAATGAGTCCCAGGCCAGTCAGTGCAACTCCGACGAATCCGAACCGAACCAGGGCCAGGTAGTTGTGCACATCGTTCACAGAGGTAAGTCCCGCCTGAGCTGCATCTTGCGTTGCTGATCGGCGGGGATCATGATGACCGCTCCCCGTTCCGACGCAAGCGATGCTGCGTTCGGCACCATATGAAGACACCCGGTCAGGGCAATGATCAGGATTCTTTGACGTATGCCTCCTAACCGATCCACATCACTGACTGCGTGAAAGTCAGCCGCCTTGGACGAACAGCGCGAGCACATTGTCGAAGACCTGTCAGGGGACTTCCGTGGCGAAGTCCGCTGCGACGATCTGGCTGTGTCGATGTTCGCCAGCGACGCCAGCCTGTTCGAAGTCCGCCCGCTGGGAGTCGCTTTTCCCCGTGACCGCGACGACGTGGCCACGCTGTCACGTTACTCGGCC
>CAYSJO010000443.1:0-6090 GCA_964431285.1 uncultured Planctomycetaceae bacterium | reverse complement strand
CACCGAAGCGTTCTTCTCAACCAACGATTTCTTCCCGTTCACAGGAAAGCAACTGGAGAAGCACGACCCGGAGATGTTCGCACTGCTGAAAACACTCTGGTCACACGCCGCGGATGACAAGCCGGCAAAGACTGCGTCAAGGGCCGACAGCATCAATGAGACGAAAGTGCTGAGCGATTTGTTGGCACGTGGAAGATTGACGAAACAATGAAAACCGGGGACGGCCGACAGTTCAAGACGAGTGGACTCACAACGGTGAAGTCCGCTCTTGGCGGTCGCTACCTCGACTTCACGCGGATTAGTGATCCTGCCGGGCAGGAGGCCTACGGGGTCTACACCTACGACAAGTCAAAGAAGAAGTTCCGCTCGTGGTTCTACAGCAACAGCGGCCAGCCCAGTGAGTGGTTGGGGACGTGGGACGAAGCCACGAAGACTCTGACCAGGACTGCCGACCTGCGTTGGGGGATGGGAAAAGCCACCAGCCAGTTCCTTGATGACGATACGTTCAAGTTCTCGCCCGTCGGAACGAATCGTGACGACAAGGTAATTGTCGAAGTCACGAGCCGGTTCACCCGGCAACCTGACGCCGAGCCTCTCGTACGTAAAAAGTCGATGGGTCCGTCCGCATCGCCGCCAGAACTGAAGACGCTCGAAGTGTTGGCTGGCAACTGGAAGGATGACGTCGTTTCCAGAGCCGCCGTATGGACGCCGGAGGAAGTTCGTTTCAAGTCCGAGTCTGAGAAGTTCTGGATACTGGGCGGCAAATACGTGCTTCAGGAGGTGAAGGACGACATTCTCGTGACCACGTATTCTTCCAGAGAGAAGGCGGTCAAGATGTGGCATTTCAATTCGGACGGCTACAGCCACGAATGGACCGGGACGTGGAATGCGGGCCAGAACGTGCTCACTCTCAAGTCCGACCTGGATGGTAATCCGACTGTCTCAGCAATTTTGAAGCAGGACTTCACCGAGGACGGCACAAACATCTGGAGTGCGATTGCCACCGACAAAGACGGCAAGGTGTATCATCACATGGAGGGCGTCGCGAAACGTCAGGAATGACCAGGCCAGCCGTCCGATTACAGAATCATCGACCGAGGTGTTCCAGCAGTCGTCGATGACTTTCGTGTCGCGACTTGAACCGGGCAACCCGCTTCCCACGGATGTTTCTTTCACCGGGAGGCAATGGGCGTGAAATACCCATCATTGCGCCGGCATCGAACCCACCAGAGTGCGTGATCGATGGAATGCTGGCCACTCCCAGCCGAGTCAGCTGTGAGGACATATGGCAGTCGGCGCACTGCTGAAACAGCACCTTCTTCCCGTCGAAGTCCCAGTCAGGAGCCGTCGCCTTCAGACCGCCGATGGCAACGCGATACTGCGGCTCCTCTTCGGGTTCGCGTTCCAGCCCACCTGACTTCAGTCCGTCGAATAACAGGTGCCGCTTCATTCGATAGTCGAGCACATTAATTCCAACACCAGTATTGGTTGCTGGTTCGTTCGTTCCGTCGAGGTTTCGAAAGACTCGAAACTGAAGTGATTCGACGATGTGAGTCGGAACTGGACGAAGCTGCTCGTCCATCGACATCATCAATTGCAACAAGACGAATTCAGTACCAACAGATATCTGAGGAACTTCTTTCAGTGGCGGAATGAACCCGAACTGAGCGCTGCGCTTCCAGTCAACTCCCTTCTCGTCGAGTGTTTTCAAATAGCTCACAACCTGTTTTCGACCTTCAGGAAATCGATAGAAAATCCGGTAGTGCGATCGTCTCTGTAGCGAGCGGGCATGGAGAGACACGAATCGATCCATGATGTCCTCGTGCATCTTCGGATAATAGAAGTCAATCTCGACCCATTCGCTGGGCTCTGTGAGCAGTCCATGCGGGAGATAATTGACTGTGGCATTGAAGTTGTTTTGAGGCGAGAAATGGCCCGATTTGAGTGCCAGACTGTAGGTCCTGGGAAGTTGCTCGAGCTCGCTGCTCGATAGTGTCAACTGCTGAATACATCGAGCCAGCCTGCTACAGAGTGCATCACGCCTGTTTCGCGTTTCGAGGTTCCCTGTCCGTTTGATGTTCTGGTCGATCAAGTGGTCGTAGACGGCCCACAGATCATGTTGAAAGATGGCTCGCTTCAGAGGATCGCGAAGTTGTTGCGATCCGGCATGATCCAGAAATTCATCAAGCAGGGGGGTGATCGTCGCGGAGACCGGCCGACTGGACCAGTAAGTCGTCCTCCCCCAGGCCAGAAACTCGATGACATCGCCGCCTTCGTAGCGAATCATCTCCGATTGCCTGCCAGTCGCCGGAATGACTCGCGGCCGGATGTAAAATGCCGCATAGATCCGATTCCACAGATGCTGTGGATCGGCGTCGTAAAGTGGCAGAGGGTCTGCACTTTTGAGTGTTCCCTTGAGCGGCCCGTCCTGATGGAAGTAGCTGGCAAGATCACCTGCAACTGCCTCCGAACTGATTGTGGACAAGACAATCAGACTGACTGCCACCATGTTCCGTTCCGTGATGTTCCTCATGCTGCGTACCCGTCTTGGTGTTCTGTGATTCCGGCCAGACAATCCGGACATGGAGCGCATACCGAAGTTCTGCGTGGGGATCGAGCGAGCAGGTTCTTGAGAGCATTTCTGCCGTTGTGGCGGGTGCTCGTCAACGGAACGCGAGCTTACGGCACGACGCAGACCAGTGTCGTCAATACGGAGATGTTCTTCATCGCTAGCCTTCAAGGCGGGCTGGCTGCGATAAATGTGGCAGCACAAGAGACACGCGAGACTTAAGGGTACGGCACTCCGATGCGGTCAGTCCTTCGAGCTACAATTCTGCTGTCGATCTTTCTGGCAATCCCCATCGTTCCGTTTCTGGTCCTGGGGGAGAGCTTCGAAGCACGTGTGACGTCCTGGATGCAGGAGCAGCACGAACTGCAACTGGCGATCGTGGCCGGGCTGCTGGTCAGCGATATCTTCCTGCCAGTCCCGTCGAGTGCCGTGATTACTTATGCCGGTGGAGTTCTGGGGTTGTGGGCAGCGACACTTGCGTCCTGGTTTGGACTGACGATTGGGGCGTGTCTGGGTTTCGGCCTGGCAAAGCTGCTGGGGAAACCATTCGCTCGACGATTTGCCGAAGCCGAGGACCTGCAGCGCGTTGAGCGAGTGACGGAACGCTACGGTCCGGCCGTCCTGCTGCTGAGCCGCCCGCTGCCGATTCTTGCCGAGGCATGTGTCCTGCTGATGGGGACAACAGAGCTTTCCTGGAAGCGATTTCTGTTGCCAGTTGTGGTCGCGAACTTTGGAATCTCGCTCGTCTATGCGTTGTGCGGTATCGGATTTCAAGAGCAGAAGACGCTCATCATCGCGGCAGTCACATCCGGGACACTTCCACTGTTGCTGGCGCTGGTGATTCGTCGCCGGTTGCTCTCAGACGGCGAAGACCAAAAACCACCGCTGCCTGATCGATAGCATGCTTATTTGGTCTCACATGGCACTAGGCCATTGCAGACCCGTCCGACTCGAAACCCCTCTCCCTGACCTCCCCAAGGGGAGAGTGAACCAGTCAGCCGAGTCGCTTGTCTTCTCGTGCTGCTGCGACCAGTTTTTCAGCAGGTCAAGACAGGCGTGATCGATATGCAACAGTTCTTCGAAATCGACATGCAGAGTGAATCCACGCGGAACACTCTCGAGATTATTCGCAAGGAGCGGAAGCCGCAGAAACGTTGCTGATCCACGCAGAGTCAGAACGGCCCGGCGTTCGTTCTCGTCGACCGAAAGACTGGCTTCCAGGTGCGAGAAATTGTGCAGCAGGCGAACCGCGGCGGCGATGATACCACTCAGCAGATCGACCGGCACAATAATAGTCACCGTGACCAGGTAAGTGATCAGTTCACCGCGGCCCTGCTCGCTCAGCTCTTTGATCGACTTGGGATTGATCAGTTTGTAGCCCGTGTAGACCAGCACGGCGGCCAGGCAGGATGTCGGAATCATTCGCAGCAGCGTGCCGAGCAAAGCGACAAAAATCAGCAGCCAGACTCGAAAACCGACCGACCCGACGTGCTATCGGGCAAGGCATTGCCTGTCGCTGCCACTTGGAAGATGTCCTTACAACAGAAAGTGGATTCCTGTATTGTTCTTCTGGCGACGCCCTGCTTCGGACGACGTCTTCTGAGCATCGCAAGAGAAATTGTCGATGAGCGCGGATGAGCCTGAACGTGGGAGTTGGACATTCCTGACCAATCACGCGCACGTATTGTTGTGTCTGGCCCGCGACTCGACGATGCGACTCCGTGACCTTGCGTTAGAGGTGGGGATTACAGAGCGGGCTATTCAGGACATTATTTCTGACCTTGAAGCGGAGGGATATGTCGAGCGCGTTCGGACAGGACGACGCAACTCGTATCGAATCGACGAAGGACTGCACCTGCGGCATCCCATCGAACAACACAAAACAATCGCGGACCTCATCCGAACCATTCACGAGTAGACCGCAGACGCGAATGACCTGTGCCGAATTGAACAGGCAACACAAAAACGTTGCCCGACCCGGAAGGAGAAAAGGAGAAAGCCATGAGCCGCCCGACCAACCGAAGCGCCGACGAGGCACTTACCGGCCTCAAAGCTGGGAATGAACGATTCGTTGCAGACAAGCTGGATGGAAAACTTCAAGACTCCTCGCGGCGAGAAGAGCTGACCACCGGACAGTCGCCGTACGCAATCATCCTCAGCTGCGCCGATAGTCGCGTTGTACCCGAGTTTACCTTTGATACTGGTCTGGGCGAGCTTTTCGTGCTGCGAGTCGCCGGCAACGTGGCCAATACTTCCACGATCGCGAGCATCGAGTACGCGGTTGCGCATCTTGGCTGCAATTTGATCGTTGTGCTGGGGCACCAAAGCTGCGGGGCGGTCACCGCAGCACTTGCTGGGGGCGACAACGGATACAACCTCAATCACTTGGTCGCCCACATTGTGCCGGCGATCGATTCCTGCGGCGAGTCGGATGTGGATTCGGTTGTGAAGGAGAACGCGAAGGTGACTAGCGATAGTTTGGCAAAACGGTCAGACATCATTCAAAGTGCCGTGAAGGAAGGCTTGCAGATCATGCCGGCCTTTTATTGTTTGGAATCCGGTAAAGTGGAGTTCCTCTAGGCCGAATTGCGCCGACGCTGGTTTAGAAATCACACAACCGCGAATCGCCCAGGCAGTCAGCACGTTCCGGCCTGGGTGCGATAAACTGAGCGATTGAGTTCTTTCTTTTGCTAGCGCAACGAAAGATAAACATGATTGAAGAACTAAAGCACTGGAAAACCGATGTTCCTTCCGGTTTGGTCGTCTTTTTGGTGGCCATTCCCTTATGCCTGGGGATTGCTTTGGCATCGGGGGCTTCGGCGATCTCAGGCGTCATCGCGGGGATTGTCGGTGGACTGGTCATCACTCTCTTCAGCAACTCCTCACTGGGAGTGAGTGGTCCGGCCGCTGGTCTGGTGGCGATTGTCGCGCCTGCCATAGAACACTTGGGTTTTCAGAATTTTCTGCTCGCCGTTGTGATTGCCGGTGTCATTCAGTTTTTGCTGGGCATCGTTAAGGCCGGAACGATTGGGTATTACTTTCCGACAGC
This sequence comes from uncultured Planctomycetaceae bacterium, assembly GCA_964431285.1. Lineage (GTDB taxonomy): Bacteria > Planctomycetota > Planctomycetia > Planctomycetales > Planctomycetaceae > CAUZFZ01. The sequence goes on along the minus strand of CAYSJO010000443.1, from coordinate 472 downwards.
CGTCATCAAAGGCATGCTGGCTGCGATCGGTTTGATCATCATCCTGAAACAGATTCCGCACGCGTTCGGCTATGACAAAGACAGCGAGGGGGATTTGGCATTCCAGCAAGCCGACGGGCACAACACGTTCACTGAGATCTATCATGCCATACTGCACCCAACCATTTCTGCGGTCATCGTCAGCGTTGTTTGCTTAGCGATTCTGATCTTCTGGCAATCGAAGCTCATGAAGAAATTCAGTTTCACGAAGATCATTCAGGGACCGTTGATCGCCGTCATTGCCGGGATCATTCTCGGCCTTGCGTTCCACGCGTCCGACTCGATGCGGTTGTCGAACAATCATATGGTGTCACTTCCCGATGGCAGCGATACGAGGCAAGTCAATCTCGTTATTGGCGGTGACGACGTCGCCGGAAAGGTCAGTGTGGTTCGAACGGCGACGGGCGAAAAAGTCGATGGCTATGTTTTTAAC
>CAYSJO010000442.1:0-7819 GCA_964431285.1 uncultured Planctomycetaceae bacterium | reverse complement strand
CGGACATTGGCACGGACACATTTGCGCGGACTCAAAGTCTCGTCGAAAACTGCCGCGGCGCGTCATCTCTGCGTCTCGACCTGGCGCAGGACGGATCGCCGCCCATCACGAGCTCGACCTGCCAGCAAACACTGTTCGAGGGTGTTGCGCTGGATGGCGACGGCGACGGTCCACCAGAACCACTGGATTCGGATTCCAAGCAAACGTCCGCTCGACTGTTCCCCGAAAAGGCCGATACCGCACTGGCTCCGATGGCAGCAGCGGCCGCAACCGTCGACCTGCAGGAGACGGAAAAGCCGGCAGTCGCCCAACCAATACCTGGTGATGAAGGGCATTCGAAAACCGGCGCGCAGGGAGCACCATTGGACGAGACAGACTGCGACGATGACACTTGGCCGGGCGATGCGTGGGCCGACGATGAATACGCTGAGGATGATTATCTTGACGACGAGAACTGGTCGCTGAGCTCAGGCGAAGACTGGGCAATGTACAGCGTCCAGCAAGACGTCTGCGAAGATGAGCTTCCTGAGATTGACCTGGAGCGAAGAAAGAAACGAGTCCGTAAGCCGAAGGGGTTGCGGAACCGGATCGCGTTCTGGCTGCAGGAACGTCGGCAACAGACGACAGGAACACTCGTCAGCCTGGCAGTACACGCCGTCCGCCACATGCCGCTGTACCGCGACGAGTCGTTCCTGTTCGAGAAACAGGAGCCTCGTGCCGAGTTGGACGCGGACACGAACAGCAATTGACACGACTGGCGAAGTCACACGACGCGCAGTTTCTCGCTCGATGCGCGCTTCAGTTGCTTGCACGCCAACCGCGTTCCTGTTCCGCTCTGGCTGTATCTGCAGCAGTAATCAACTCCGGCAACATGGTCGTCAGGTGCTGATATGGCCGAGTCACATCGATTCTGGAATTCTCAACGTCGGGCCACTCGTACGCTCAACCAACTGGTACGGGGCGTTGTTCTCTGTCTGTCGGTGATGTGTCTGGTCTCCGTACAGACCTCGACCGTCGAAGCTCAATCGCAACCGTCACGCTCGGGACGGGCCGTTCAGTTGTTTAAGAACCGGCAGTACAGCGACGCGGTGCAGTTGCTGCTCTCAGAGGTGAAGGGTCAGCCAGATGAGAAGGTCGCTCAGCAGAATCTGCTGATCGGCGAATGCTACTACCAGACCAAACGCTACGGGGACGCGCGCCCGTACCTCACAAAGGCAGTGCGACATCTGGGTGACGGCTCGAACAAGCGAATTGCTGAACAGCGGCTGGTGGCTGTGGCTTATCGACTGAAGGATTTCGAAGGTGCCAATGACCGCATCGATGCGTTTCTGTCCAGATACCCGGATGACCGACGGGGCGGTTCGCTGTTGAACTACAAGATGCTCATCCTGGCTTCCAAAGGCCAGGACTCACTCCCGCAGCTGAAGCAACTGCACAAGCGGATTCAGGACAGCGTCAAGAGATACGGCTACACGACCTCGATGGAAGCCGACCGAATTCTGTGCGATTTCTACCGGAAGATCGGCCAGAGCGAAGAAGCCCGCGAACTGTATGCCCGCATTGTGCATAACTTCCGCCGAGTGATCTCGGAACGCCAGTCGAGCGGACAACCCATTCCCGCTGCTTTCGAAAAAGCTCATGACAACGCGGCGCTCCAGCTCGGTGTGATCTACCTCGATGAGAAGAAAACCAGCGAAGCGGTCAAGTGGCTCGAAAACGTCCGCTACGACCTGGACATGAAACAGAAAGCTCGTCTGATGCTCGCCAGATCGGCGTACGAGCGGAGCGACTTCAAGAAGGCGATTTCCTATCTGACATCCGGCGATTTCCTGGAAACAGTTCCTGCCGGACGCACAAAGTCGGACATGTACCTGCTGCTCGGTCTGGCGGAGAACAACAGAGAAGAACCGAACGCCAGTCGTGTCGAGCAGTACCTGCGTCAGGTTGGCCCGGAATCGTCGGGTTATCAGCAGGCTCAGTCGGCGATCGCGGGTATCTACCACCGCAAAGGGCTGCTGGAGGAAGCGGCCGCAGCCTACGGGCGCGTGCTGGAATCTCCCGACCATGCGCCGGACGCTCTGTACGCCCTGGGCGAGATCTTTTTGACCCAGGCGGCGGCAGCGACTCAGGCGGCCCAGCAGGAAACGCTCTACCGCAAGTCGTCGGACATGCTGAACCAGCTGTATGTGAAGTATCCGCTTTCGCCGGTAACTAAGCGGGCAGCGGCACACATCGAAACTCTTAAGAGCAAGGGCATCGACGTCAGCTTTGCCCTCGGTCAGGACGAGAAACTTCAGACCTGGCAGAAAACCGTCGCCAGGCAGCCGGGCACCGAGCAAGCGGTACGGGCGCTGATGAGTCTGATGAGGAATTACTCGAAAGCAATCGTAGACACGCAGACGGGTCGCGTCGTTCAACCGCCGGACCACATCGACTGCGCGAAGTTCTGTGACCAGCTTCTGGATGAGAAGGTCTATTCGGGCAAGGGTTTCACTGAAGAAAGCTGGAATGCGATTCGAGCTGAGGCGAACTATCTGCGCGGCCAGTGCGAGATTGCGAGCGTCAAAGCAGGCGACACGACTCCGTCTGCCGAAACAACACTGCGTCTCCTGCCAGACGCTGCCCCGGAGCGGGCGATTGCCTCGTTCAAGGCAGCCCAGTCACTCGTCGATCCGAAATCGCTCGAATTGTTGAAGAGCATCGAACTCGGTCTCGTTGAGGCGATGTTCAAATCGGCCATTGAGGAAACGCAGCAGGCAGCGGAAAAGCGGTTTGCTGAACTGGAAGCCGACTACGGCACCGATGAGCGCTTCCAGCAACTGGCACTCGAACTGGCTGAGTGGTACCGCGACCAGGACCGTTTTGCCGCAGCCGCTCATCAGTACGCGGGCGTCGCCGACAGGTCGCAGGATCTGGACGAAGATCAGGTGATGGTGCTTCTCTTTGCGGCCGGACAGCTCTACAGCCGGGCGGCCTACGAATCACTGCAGGATCCCAACGCCAACACCTATGCCCTTTACATCTATCCCCAGGAAGTCATCAGGCTGGGTGGATTACTTAAGACGCATCGTCCGCTGCAGCAGACCATCGATTGGAAGCTGCCATCCGGCGCGCGTTTCGCATTGGGACGCGAAGCACTGCAGATCATCTCGAAGGCATCCGGTATTCCCTTTGTGTGGCGTCCGGATCGCCAAAACAAATCGTCATTCGACATGTATCTGGACGGAAAGCTGGTGGATCTTCCCGCCGGACAATACGCGGTCCGCGAGCTGCTCGAGGAAATCCTCGATCTGGAACGACACGAACTGGAATTCGACATCGGTCTCAGCGGCGGTACGCCCACACTTGCTCCTCGCCCGGGTGAACTGGAGAACCCGGACGACTCTGATCGACAAGTGATCGAATTCTACGACCGCTCGCTGGCCCATCTGCGATTGCAGCCGCTCAACGTAGACTTCGGCTCCTATAAGGACGTCTACGGCGAAGGATTCAGTGCGACGTTGTATCGCATTCTGAATCGCATTGAAGAACAGACCGAATGCCGCATCCTGTGGGCCAATGGTATCGACAAACAGGAAATGCTGGCCGCCGAATATCAGAGCTTTCCGGATGTCCCCAAGCTCAGCGACAACGTTACCTGCGCCCAGGCACTCGCCAGCGTCCTGCTGCCGAGAGAACTGCGTTACCGGATTGTGCAGCGGAAAGTGGCCGACGATCTGTACCTGGCTGCGTTCCAGCAATTCAACAAGATTCGCCAGGTCAACCCGCGACACAAGTTCGGCGAACGATCGTTATTCGCGCTGGCCATCAATTTTTCGCAGCAGCGCGACTACCCAAAAATGAAGATCGTGTTGCGCGAGTACCTGAAGCTGTTTGACAGTCCCAGTTACGAGCACTATCGAGCCGCGTGCTTCTGGGTTGGCTGGGCGTTCGAGAACGAAAAGAATTACCGTGACGCAGTGCAATACTACAGTCGCGCCGCCGAAGAACGGCTGGTTGTCTACAAAATGGCGGACGACGAACAGCCTCCCACGAAGACTGAATTGAACCAGCAGCTTTCTTATGACGCACAGTTCGCGTTGGCGGAACAGATCAGTGGTGAATTCAAGGCAACGACACTGTCTGACTTTGTTGATTTTCTTCAACTGAATGCCCGCGTGGATATCCGACTCGATCCGTCGGCGCAGGCCATCGAGTCACACATCGACCGAACAGAGTTTGAGTCCGTTCCCGCGTGGGATGTCCTCGTCGACGGACTCGGCCAGGTCGGTACGAGTCTGCGTGTGGAAAATGCCGAACCGAAGGTCGCGGAACGCGCTTATTATCGGATGGCCGCGTGCTATCAGCAGGACAATCTGATGCAGCAGGCCCTGGAGAATTGTAGAACGCTATTGGGTCGCTATCCCGAGACGAACCGTCGACCTGATGCATTCCGCTTGATGATCGACATCTACAAGGGTCTCAGAGATTACGGCAAGGTCCTGGCAACACTGGATGAATATAAAGCGTCTGCCGGCAACAGCATTGAGAAGTACCAGCTCGATTTCGAAATCGGCCGTATCTATTTCGACATGGCGGATTATGGGAAAGCCGCCGAATCCTTCCGCCAGGCACTCGCGGCGACTCGCGTTCAGGATGCCCGGGCCACCATCCGGGACGGCTACGCCAAAGCGCTGTATCGCGCGGGGGATCTGGAAAATGCACTAATCCAGTTTGAAACGCTGGTGAAAAACGAAAACGACGCGCTACGGGTTTTCGTGGCTGAGCAAATGGCGTTTCTGATTGGCTTCTCCCTGGAAAAGGCATTTGAACGCGAATACCCGGAAGACCATATGCGGTACATCCAGGGTTACGAACAGTTGACCGAGGACGCTCGAGGGAGACTGTCTCGCTCACAGTTCGCCAAAGCCACCTGGATTTACTACGTGTTGGCGAACATCGACGCGAAGAAGAATCGAGTGGATGCCGCCCAGGTGAAGCTGAACGCGGTGACCAGCTCGCCTGACGAGTTCCTCGCCGCCACGGCCGCGTACGAGCTCGGGCTGCTGTACATGAAGGAGAAAGATTTCAAGTCGGCTCGTGAGGTCTTCGAGCACCTGCTGTTCGCCCTGAATTCACCGGAATCGGCCGTGAGAGCCACCTATGCACTGGGGATTTGTCTGGAAAAGCTGGACAAACCCAGACAGGCGGCACGCCGATACCGGGAATTGGTCGAGCGATATCCTGTTTCGCCGTATGCTGAGAAGGTGAAGGAGAATCCGCTCTATCAGCAGGACCAGCCTCCGCCAGACGCTGATGATTCACCAGTTGAATCAGAGCAGGCAGAATCGCTAGAGGTCGAATGATCTGGAATCAGCACGACCGATGCCCGATCCAGGATGCGAGGAACTCAATGATTCTTTTACGACCACGACCAGCCTGTCACAGGATTTACAGTGCTGTCCGTCAATCCTCGCTGCTCCTCTGTGTCAGCCTGGCCGCTGCATCTACCCTGGCTGCTGATACGCCGGAACAGTTGCTCAACCAGGCGAAGGAGTTTGAGCGAAACGGCAATCTGCTGCGTGCCGTCGAATCGTACAAGGAGTTCCTGACAGAGTACCCGGACAACACACAATTGATCGAAGCGCACTACCAGTTGGGCAAGTGTTACGACGGACTTGGCCAGATCGAAGAGTCAATCAGCTTCCTCAAGAAGGTCACCGAGTCGAAGGACCGCAAATTCCGGAATCGAACACAGGCTTTCCACCTGCTCGGAAAGCAGCACGGTTCGCTCAAGCAGTACAAAGAAGCTGTCGCCGTATACGAATCGCTCCTGAGTGAAGGCGCCGGATTGTACGAAGACGAGGTGCTGAACCTGACTGGTGGTTACTACGCCATCCTCGAACAAGTCGACGAAGCCGCAGCGAAGTTCAATATCCTGAAGCGTAAGAAGGAATCTCCTTTAGCTCAGGACGCGGCATACAAGCTGTGTGTGCTGTGGCTGAAGAACGAGCGGCTTGACCCCCTTATTGAGTCCATCCAGGATCTGGCCAACGCTTTCCCGCAACACAAACGGATCCCGGAATTACTATTGCGGGCGGCGGACCTGTTCCGCAGGAGTCAGCAATTAAATAAGACCGTTGCACTCTGCGAGCAGTTGAAGACGCGCTATCCGAAAAATGTCGAATCACTGGCTGGCCACTACCTGATCGGGCTGAGCCTGCGCGATCAGAAGAAGTTCGCCGAAGCTGTCGCCGTGTTCGACGAAGTGGGCAAGGACAAGCGTTTCCAGCGTGAGGGTCTGGCGGCGGAAGCGTTGATGGAGTCGGCGAACATCCATCTGAATCATCTGTCCGACCCTGACGAAGCCATGCAGCGGTACGAGAGCGCAGCCAGTTCCGCACGCGAGTCGGATAGCGACCGTACACCGCGAATTCTGGAGCAATGCTATTTCCGGCTGGCCGAACACTACTACCGCATGAAGAACTGGTCGGTCGCCCTGGAATACTACGTGCTCCTGAAGCAGACCGGTACGAAACTGAATGTGCTGGGAAGAATCCTGGCGTGCCAGAAAGAACTGGACTCTGCCGCGACTAATGAGGACTTCGCTGAAGCGGACCTCGAGGTGATTCGTCAGAAGGTCGAGGAAAACCCTGGCACGGCCATCGCCGCCGAAGCCGAAGTCTTTCTACTCGACTGCAGGTTGTCTCCATTCATCACGGCCAAAAAGGTGTCGGCAGAGATTGCCGACGAGTACCGCAAGCTGTTGCAGAAGTACTCAAAGACAATCCTCGCCACTGACAATCTCGAAGCATACATCCACGCTCAGATTGGCAACGCTTTCTTCCACGGTGAATCCACCAATGAAATTGAGCAGGCGATCGCTGCCTTCGAAAAATCGGTGGAAGTCAGACCGACGGACGACAATCCCTACAAGCGTGACGCATTGGAACACCTGGCCCTGGTAGCGGAACGAGCCGGTGACAAAGAGCGATCGGTGCGCGCCTACAACCAGTTGTTTCAAATGTCGAAGCAGCAGTTGGACGAGAACAGGAATGATGGAAATCTTCAGCAGCAGACGCTGGAATACATGAAGAGCCTGGTGACCCGGTCAGATACCGGTGACCTGATCGAACAGTCGCTGCAGATGTGCCGAGACACGATCCAGCAGTACGGCCAGCTCTCGGACCTGTCACGCGAAGCGCGGTTTTACATGGGTGAACTGTATTACCTGAAAAAGGACTTTTCGTCTGCCGCTCGCGAGTTTCGTAATTACATCACAATCTACGGACCAGAGCAGAATTCACTGGGTGACGTGCATCGTGGTCCCTGGAAGCCTGCAACCGTCGACGCGAAGGTGGCACAGGTTTACGAGGCAGCCATCCGTATCGCTCACGGCTGGTACCTGCAGGGACATGGCCAGAACATGGTCGAGGCGTATCAATGGATCGCTAAGAACATGCCCCACAACAATCCACACATGGCCGAAGTCCAGTACTGGCTGGCGATGGAAATCAGTAAAGGCGAGGAAGGAAAGACGCGGGCTGCAAAACGTGAACTGGCCGAGGCGTTGTGGAAGAACGTTGTTAACCCATCGTTCGATTTTCGTAGTGGGAACTTCTCGTCGAGTTTTCACTTCTGGGTCAAACCCAACGTCGAAACACTCGCGCCGATGCAGAAATACGTCAAGACTGCCTGCCTGCGGTCCGGACAGTTATTTGGCGAACTGAAGGAGCACGAACTGGCCGCGGGTTGCTTTGCGCAGTACATCCGGCTTTACCCGCGAGTTGTGGCTCAGGGGCCACAGCCAGATGGTGTGTCGCCCGACGACATGTATGAC
>CAYSJO010000441.1:0-2169 GCA_964431285.1 uncultured Planctomycetaceae bacterium | reverse complement strand
CACGTCGCCTCTGTTCGATCGCACCAACACCAGACATGTTGTTTTTGTCCGGCTTGAATCGTCGGCCCTTGCCAGCAGTACTGATGCCGGAGACCGGAACTGTGCGGTGTTCAATCACAGAACGGGTCGCCAGCCACGGCTCCAGCAGTTCGATCTCCTGATTGATGATGGCGATGATCAACTCCCGCTCTCTCGCACCTGGATAAGTCGAGCCGAAGCTGGTCGATTTCCAGTAGCCGATTCCCCGCACTCCAGCTGACAGTGCAGTCCATGTCAGCAACCGAATCTGCTCGGGTTCGACAACCGGCAGCGGCGACTGCAGCACTCCATTCTCGGGCTCGATCTCCGTTTGAATCCAGGTCGTGACAAACGTTCCCGGCAGCAGTTGCCGAATCTTCAGGCTCAGGAAGCGGCGGTAGTCGAGTGTCGAGAAAGCCGTTTGCAGAGGATGCCGCGTCAGTCCTACACCATCGAGCACTCGCGAATACGAACGCTCCAGACCACCAATGTCTGCGAAGATCGGGCGTTGCAGTTTGTCTGCCGAGCGAACCAGCCGAACCTGACTGTCGACGATTTCGCGAGCTTCCCCAGGAATGCGCGTACCGAGATACCAGAACAGAATGCCTGGGTGCGAGTTCTCTTGCTCGAATCCGTCGAGTTTGATGACGACCTTGCCGGATTCATCCGGCGCTGATGCATTCCCGCGGGGAGGCGTTGCCATGGCCCACAAACCGTGCTGCTGCAGATCAAGAATGTGGTCGCGGTCCTGGTAGTTATCGATCCAGACCACGTTAATTCCGATTTCGCGCAGACGATTGGCAGGCTCTCCGTGATGTGGTGCGAAGATCGGTATCGACGGTCTGCCGTCGATCAGGATGCGATCGTGCCGCATCTCGACACGCCGCCGCTGCGGACGAGTCTCTGCGTTAACAGGCACGATCTCCCGCTGCGGCGATGCGTATCCCGTCCAGCGCAAATCATCAAAGAAGAACTCGGTGGTGCCTTTTCGCAGGCGCGTCTCGACCACGACCCGGTCGAAGTACGCGTTGTTGAGATTGAGTGATTGTCCCTGCAACTCGGCACGAAGACGTGTGATGCGACTTCGCAGAGCCTCGTTTGAGATATCGACATGCATCGTCTGCCAGTCGCCCGGATCAAGGTAGGCCTCGCCACGCAGCAACGCCGTCAGAACCTGATTGCTGCGAGGGTCAACCTGTTCGGGGAACACGAGTCTGACTGAGACGACTGATCCGGTCTGGCTGGATCGCATCTGCAGTGACAGCTCCAAGTCTTCGATCGGCGCCGAATGAGGCAACACATGCTCAAACCGAATGGCTGGATTGTCACGAAAGGCATCGATCTCGATGTTCTCGGACGCCTGGCCGCTGCGGCGGATGAATCGGTTACGACGCTGTACTCGGACACGCGCATCAGCTGCGTTTGGAATGACGACCTGCCACGAAGGCTCAATGGTGTCAAAGCCATTCAGATGATCGGCCGCCGTCGCGGGAACCGCAGGCAGCAACAGAAGCAGCAAGCGTCCCACAATTGCAAATCGGGCGAGCAGCCACGGGAGAGAATGCGCGACATCGCGGTGTCCGTTCCCACGCCAGGCACAGGAACCTTCTGCCGCTGATTCATCCCTGAAACCGAACAAGATTCGCGATCCTTCGCAGCCGGTACAGAACGAGCATTCCGTTGCCCATCGTCAACAACCGGCATTTTTTCGTCGACGCTGGCATCAATCCGTTCGACAAAGGCAGCCCCGAATCGACGTCGAATGATGGCAGCCGTGTGGCCGTAACTCCCGGAGTTTAAAACAGGTTACGGAATCCACCAAGATGAAGCGTTGCCATATCGCAACGTGATGCGAACTGACAATCCCCTGCCCTCGGAGCACCTAAGTCTCATTCCAAAAGGAGCTTACAGGCAAGGGGTTGAGAATCGTCCGGGGCAGGAGCACAATCTGGGGCAACTTAGCGGACCAACTCAGGAGACTGCGCCCATGAATTCCACGTCGCGATTCCCGGAAACAGGCGAAAGTGATTTGCCGAGGGAACTGGTCGATCTGGCCAAGGCGATCGCGGCGCTACCCGAAGACCAGCAGCAGGATCTCGAGCCTGTTTACACGCGTGTGGTCGACTCGGTGAAGCGTCGTCGTCGAATCCT
>CAYSJO010000440.1:0-7984 GCA_964431285.1 uncultured Planctomycetaceae bacterium | reverse complement strand
TTGCGGCTTGTAATCACCAAGCGGAATTTGTGTGTAGACAGTACCGGGCAGCGGAGCGTCAAGATCAGCGCTTCCCGCTGTCTGTTGAATCGTCACGCGACCGCGGGGTGGATTGCTCTGCTGTGGGTGCGGAACTGGTTCAGCGTGTGGTACAGCCTGCGGTCCATCGTGAACATGCGGAGCTGAGCCATCATGACTATGTGCAGACGCTGACTTCCGGGAAAGCAGTCGGTCGGGGCGAATTGCATCCAGAATTCTCGCTGCGCGAGAACGCCTGGGGGACCGTCCCGCAACGGGGACAAATGGTTCACTGGCTTTGAGCGCCCGGCTATCCGGCTGCTGTTCCGGAGTGGCCACAAAGTAGATGGCAGAGCCTAGGCACAGCACAGCTCCGAGACCCAGAATTCCAGCGGATCGCATGTGTAGCGTCATTGGTTGCTGACCTCCGTGTCAGACACCTGCGGCAATGCCGCGATTTCAGTTAGTTCGGTGGTCCTGGTCAATTTCAGAACGTCAGAATGACATCGGCGAAGGCAGCGAAGAATGTTTCCACGTCGCCGTCGAATTCGTTGTACAGGTCTTTGAAGCCTTCGTCCGGAATCAATGCCGAAACGCCAAAGAGTACAATGGCATTGTCGTTATGGAACGGTCGCCATTCGAAACCCGTGCTGACATCGACTCCAACCTCTTTGTCGATATCGCCCTGGAATGTGTAGGCAGCCAGGACTTCCGTTTCGTCAAACATGATGTAGTTGACGTTGGTAATCGATCGCAGTTTTGGCGTCAGGTCCATGTCTAGACCGAGGTTGAACATGAAGATTCCCGGATTGACGAAGTTACTCTGCCCCTGAATTCCACTGGACTTGAGATCGGGCACAAGGCTTCGATCATTGACCAGCCGAACCCCGAAGAGCTGAATGGCCTGCCGTTGCCAGTAGCTGAATTCGCCACCCGCAAAGACGGGGTTGTCCATAATTGAATCGAAACCTTCAGCGTCCGTGTCATTCGGATTATCGTCACCGGACGAATAGAACAGCGAAGCGCGGAAACGAGCCCAGTCACGGTCGTATGAGAGTTCAAGAGCTCCCATGACCGCGTTGATGTCCTGCGGACGACCGGCGATCGGGTTCAGACCGTCACGGCCCGTAACCCAGTAGAACGCGTTGTCGATGTTGATTCGGCCGATGTGACCGTCACCAGCGAACCCGAAGTAATAGGCCTCGACACGGTGCGGCTGGAACACGCCAACCGGATCGGGACGGACGAGGAAGTCGTTGCGGTCAAACTCAGTGCTTGGCTGGTCGTTGTTGTAGTGGAAACTCGTTTGGAATGTGTAACCGGGCCAGATGAAGTCCTGGACATAGTAGTTGGCAATCACGACATTCTGGTGGCGGTCCTTAGTTGTGTTCAGGCCTGAGTTGGTTTCCTTTTCAACCATGTCGTAGAAGAGCAGGTTGAACTGGTGCCGGTTGGAGAACCGTGAACCGAACAGTCGCACCGCACGGTTCGTGTCAAAGAAGACAAATCCACGAAAGTCTGAGTTGAACAGCTGATTTCCTGCTCGCACGGACACAAAATCGTAGTCGGGACTGAGGTCGGCGATTTTGAATTCTGCGAAGTACTCCTGCAGGACGAAGTGGTCGCGAATTCGATTACGGCCCTGCCGAACGTCGGGATTGATGACAGCCAACTCCTCTGAATGAAACTGGTTCATGTTGACGGTCGGTGTAATTCGGAATTGCCAGTCAAGTGGTTTGAAAGCCGCGTTGTTGGCATGCAGCAGGTCGAAGCGGAAGAAGAAGTTCTGGTTCAGGTTCTGGGTCTCGGGTTGCCCGAAGAATTCTTCCTGATTGGGTCCTCGCGTACTCTCAAACGGAGTCGTGCCGATTGGGGTCTGTCGGAAGTCGTACGTCGTCTGACTGGTGGCCACCACGTTCAGAAACGTGTGCTGACCGATGAGGGGATAGTCGCCTTTCAGGACATTCTGGTTGTAAGGATCCCACCAGTGTCCGGGATTACCGAGATAGTCAGTGGTCCACGGCCATTCCAGGCCATAGCGGTCCTGGTACTGGTAACCCAGACGCCATCGGTCGGGCACGGGCACAAAGTGCGGGCTCGTTTGTTCTTCGTTGGGAATGATGCCCGAGGGGCCGGTGAATCCAAATGGAGCATCCGGTTCTGGCGTGAGGAGTTCTTCAGACATGAGTGCCATAGGCGGCGGGGTCGGTTCGATGATCTGGTCAATCGGCCGATCCAGCAGTCGTTGACCGCCGACGTCGTCAGAACTCTTCGGGCCACTTGCTGGTGGAGCTTGGAAAAGAGGGTCTTCAGAATCGGCTCCGACATTCTCGCCGGCACTGGGAAACAGTGGCTGAACACCGGACTCGACAACACCCGGAACTGCAGCGGGCCCAGCTCCGACAGCGGGAACCGGGAACGGCTGGCTGCCGGGGACAGGCACTGCGGCTGCGGCTCCCGGACGAATGCGATTTGGTGGCGTGGATGACTCGGCCGGCGGTCCTGCAACGTCGGCCGGTGCGGGGGGAATCCCGATGGCGGTGAACGAAGTCGGCACGATTTTTCGAGTCGGAAGAGACATCGCCCGGTTGAATGGTGTCTGACCTGCCGGGGCGCTGTCGCCGGCCGTCGGCCATGCGACTGGCGGTACGGACTGATGGTGAGATGCCGTTGCGATCGGACCCGGGTAGTACGTTGGGGCTTGAGTCGGAACGGCGACGATGGCAGGCCGGTCGGAATGCATCGGTGGCGGCAGAACACCGGACCTGACTGGGGCCCCAAACTGCCCAACGGCGGCCCCCCTTGCGTCGACTTGTTGGCCCAACCCGGGCGAACCGACTGGGGCTGGCTGCGGCTGGTACGGTGAAACGTCGTTCCGTGGCATTGAAAGACTGTTTGCGGGAACCGGCGGACTGTGCGACACGGCTCGATCCTGTGACGTCCGTTCGATTGGACGATGAATCTCACCATGTACCTCAATCGGTACATCGGTCTGCAGTGCTTGCGCAGGGGGCAATGGTCGGGGACGAACAGCATTCAGTGGAGCCGGTGCGAACTGGTTGCCCCGGGGGCGCGACATGATGAGCTGCTCAACACGCTGACGAATCGTTGAGTCGGGCTCATGCCGCGTCATCTCGTCAAGTCGAGCCGCAAGTGCTCCACGCAGGTGATCGGGCTGAGTCAGGTTGATCACTGACGCCCGGACTTCGTGATCAGGGTCACGCGTGAGTTCGATGCGCAACTCTGTCTGCAGCGGCTCAGAGATCTGTGGCAGCAGGCTGATCAGACGGAATCGCGCAAAACGATCCGGGTGCTTGAGTAACCGCGCGTACTGCAACTGGGGAGCTGTGACACCTAAAGCAGTCAGTTGCCGCTCGGCGCCGGCCGATACACCCGGCTGGCTGCTGTGCAGGTCGCTCAGCAGCTGGAGAATCTGAGTTCGGGCCGTGCCGTCGGGGACTGGTTGAGCTGTCAGGAGGCCGAACGGTAGTGCCGCCAGCCCGATGACTGCGGCTCCGGCCATGACCAGTGTTACCGGACGACGGACTCGTAGCCCATGTAACAGCGAGGTGTTCGGGCGCCAGATTCGTTTTCGTGCGTTCACGGTGCAATCTCGACACTGGGGCGAGGTGGATGCCTGAAGACGTTTGCGATTGACCCGACAGGCCAACATAAGACACCTAATCGTGCGATCACATCTACAGACGCTTCACAGGAGGCTCGTATCGGTGTTATCGGTAGCGGGAGCGTGGGAACTTGTTTCGGATATGCGGAATGTTCCAGATTTGCTGGCCCAGTTTGTTAAGACAGGAAGACTGCGAACTCTGCGACTACTATGTACGTCCAGTAGCCCCAAGTCGGCCGCGCCGTGACACGTTTCGGGATTTGCGGAGCCTTGCCGTGGCGGTAATTGCCAGCGGGTGGGCGCGATGCAGCCGAGGCCGGTGTTGCTTACAACACGTCGCTCACACTCATCTCCTTACAGAGCCTGCCGATGGTCGATGTTCTCGCTATTGCCCCGCACCCGGACGACGCAGAGATCAGCGTTGGCGGAACTCTGGCGACGTGTCGCGACCAGGGATTATCCGTGGGCGTTCTCGACCTGACGGACGGCGAACCCACGCCGCATGGCACGGCGGCGATCCGTGCACAGGAGACGGCCACGGCCACACAGGTCTCTGGTCTGGACTGGCGGCAGAATCTGGGTTTGCCCAACCGTCAGCTCGAACACACTCTGGCAGCGAGACAGTCGCTTGCCAGCGTGCTGCGTGTAATTCGACCGCAGATCATTCTGGCTCCCTACTGGGAAGACGCGCATCCAGATCACGTGGTGGCCAACGAACTGGTTGATGCCGCACGTTTCTGGTCGAAACTCACACGCACCGATGAGCCAGAGCAACTGCCGCTGGATGGCGAGCCGTACTGGCCGCCGCGCATCTACTACTACTGGAGTATTCACCTTCGGATTCATCCGAAACCTGCGTTCGTTCTGGATATCAGCGACGTCATCGACCGCAAGCTGGAAGCCGTTCGGTGTTACCAGAGCCAGGTGACACAGGGACGTTCGACCGAGCACCCGACACTACTGGACGACATTCGCGACCGCGCGCGTTACTGGGGCTGGACTATCGGTCGGGCCTACGGCGAGCCATTCGCGTCGCGCGAAGAGATCGGAATCGCCGGGTTTGATGGGATTATGTAGGTTCGATTAGCCATGTTGGGCATCCGGGCTGTAGGGACCAATCCGGCCAGGGAGAAGCTCCCAGCCCTGACTGCTCTGGGGATTCGGTGACTGCGAGCTCGGTCGAAGTGCAGACCACGTCGGATTCGTCCGGTGGTCTGTGGTTGCCATGCTGTAGAGTCACGGGACAAGTCGTTGCGGGGTCTCCGCGCAATGAATGTGTGGTCGTGTTCCTTACGCGGTGCTGAACCGGTATGACCAGGTCAAGGCTGAGCATCATTGTGCTGACAATGGCTGTCGCGGTGTTCGCGGTCAAAGCCATGCGACTTGGCATGGCAATTGGGCGAGATTCCGGTACTCCACATATCCTTCTGCGGCGACAGGTTCTGGCACCGCTTGTCATTGAGAAATCGCACCATCCTCCCGAGGCTGCCACGCTCCTGCCGGTCACAAACGACTGGCAGGAGGTCCAATCCCTGTTATCGAATTACCCCAAGGCAGCGTATGCCCTGGGCAGAAAGCACTTGCTGGAAAATCCTAATGAAGACGGAGTCGAAGTCTGGATTCCGCTGCGTCCTGAACAGGAAAACCATCGACTCGGGCCCCGCATTGTCAGCTTAACGTCCGGCGGCGTGGCTCAGACATCGGCTGGGGACGCTCAGCGTATATGGCATATTCCGGCGTCGAATCATACTCGAGGAATGCCGCAAGTACTGGCCGTGACGAATAGCTGGTGTTCCATCACACAGTGATTAAAGACAATCCATGATCGAAGTCAGCGATCTGACAAAATGTTTTCAGGATGTGAAACGCGGCCCTGTCACTGCGCTGGGTGGGGTCAGCTTCGAGGTCCGTCCTGGAGAAATTTTTGGACTTCTGGGCCCGAATGGTGCCGGTAAGACCACTTGCCTGAGGGTTCTCAGCACGGTACTGCGTCCAACTGAAGGACGAGCACTGCTGGCCGGTTATGACGTAGCCGAGTTTCCCGAAGAGGTCCGGGCGCGGATCGGGTTCATGTCGAACAACACGGGCATCTACGATCGCATGTCCGCGTGGGAAATGGTTGAATACTTCGGTCGCCTGTACGGACTGACTGGCGAACGGCTCAATCAGCGGATGGACGAGGTCTTCACCACTCTGCAAATGCACGACTTCGGCGACATGCTGGGTTCGAAAATGTCGACCGGCATGCGGCAGAAGGTCTCCATTGCCCGGACGATCATCCACGACCCGCCCGTTCTGATCTTCGATGAACCAACATCCGGACTTGACGTGCTGGTCGCTCGCAATGTGATCGAAGCCGTCGCCGCACTGCGCGACGCCGGCAAGTCCATCATTTACTCGACGCACATCATGAGCGAGGTCGAAAAGCTGTGTGACCGAGTGGCTATCATTCACAAAGGGCGGATCCTGGAAACGGGAACGCAGGAAGAACTCAGAACGCATCACAACCAGCACAAGATGGAAGACCTGTTCTTTGAGCTGATCGACCAGCACGACCGTGGCAGCGCCGAGACGATTGAGGAGGTCGCATGACGCGAACGGGAAGCAGCACATGGAGAAACATCCGGCTGATTCTGCATCGCGAAGTGCGCGACCAGTTGCGCGATCGTCGTACGTTGTTCATGGTCGTGATCCTGCCTCTGATGCTGTATCCGGGCATGGGCCTGGGCATGTTGCAGATGGCGATGTACTTCACCGAACAGCCACGACAGGTTGTCATTCTCGGTGCCGACCACTTGCCGGAACCCGCGTTGCTGGAAGGAGGCCGTTTCGCCTCACGCTGGTTCTCCAATCCCGAAACGTCCGACAAGCTCCGCGTCCTGACAGACTCAAAGACACATCCGACCCAGACGAATGTCAGCTCGAAGGCGCAGGCCGAGTTACTCAAGACCTCGCAGCAACTGGCAAAACTGATCAATCGTCGGAATGAGCTGGTGGAACGGCTGGCTCCGTGGAAGCCCGAGCTGATTGACGAATTGCCGGCCGTACAGGCGGCGACCGTGCGTGCCGAACGCATGACCGGAGAACAGGGGCCGCGACCTCCGGACCTGGCCAATGCGGAAAACGAACTCAAAACGCTCAAGCTGGAGATCGGTGAGGTCTTCGCATCGAGCAAGTTCCAGGTCCTGCTTATCATTCCCGAAGGGCTCGGCGAGAACGTCCTCCGCATCACTGAGTTGCTGGCGAAAGGTGATTCCAGTGAAGAGCTGAACTCTGTTCCGTTGTTGCGACTAGTCGTGGCTCGTAACCGTGCTGACGACAAGTCGGAAGTCGCCTATTCGTGTGTGCGCGAAGCGCTCGACAAGTGGGAAAAGCAGATTCTGCGTGACCGACTTGATCAGGCTGGAATCCCTGAGACCGTTCCGGATCCCATCAGCGTGCTGGGGATCAACGTGGCGAATCAGGAAGAAATCGCCGCCAGCATGTGGAGCAAGCTGTTCCCCGGTCTGCTCGTGATCATGGCTCTGACAGGAGCCTTTTACCCGGCGATCGACGTCGCCGCGGGCGAAAAAGAACGCGGCACCATGGAGACGCTGCTGATTTGCCCGGCCACGCGATCCGAAATCGTCGTGGGCAAATTCCTGACAGTGATGCTGTTCAGTCTCGGGACGACAATTCTCAACCTGATCAGCATGGGAATGACCGGCCGCTACATCATGTCTGTAGCCAGCGGCGTGACTGGTACGGCCGGTGCATTTACAACCGGACTTCCATTGCCCACGCCATTGGCCATTCTGTGGCTGATGGTGCTGCTGATCCCACTGGCGGCGTTTTTCAGTGCTCTGTGCCTGGCGCTGGCAACATTCGCCCGCAGCAATAAGGAAGGTCAGTACTATCTGACACCGCTGTTCATGGTCACGATCGGGCTGACCATGTTTGCAATGTCACCAACCATCGAACTTTCGACCACAGCCAGCCAGTCGCTGTTCTACTGCGCGATGCCAGTCGGTGGTCCGGCACTGCTGCTGAAGGCACTGCTGGTCAATCCGTCGAACACCGGCATTCTGGTGTTTGGGTTGCCCGTCCTGATGTCGAGTGTCGGGTACGGGTTCATCGCCCTGTGGTGGGCGGTCGAGCAGTTCAAGAGTGAAGACGTGCTGTTCCGCGAGGCGGAGCAATTCGATCTCAAACAGTGGCTACGACATCTACTGCGTGACAAAGACCCGACGCCGACGTTCACGCAGGCGGCCGGCTGTTTCATGCTGATGATGGTGCTGCAGTTTGTTTCGATCAGCTTCGTGGGTGGCGCATTCAACGGATTATCTCCCGAGGAATTTGGAC
>CAYSJO010000439.1:0-10070 GCA_964431285.1 uncultured Planctomycetaceae bacterium | reverse complement strand
GTCGTGCCCGCGTTCTTCAGGCTTCCACGTCGGAAGTGTACGGAGACCCCGACGTGCATCCTCAGACAGAAGACTATTGGGGAAATGTCAATCCGATTGGCCCCCGCAGTTGCTATGACGAAGGCAAGCGAATCGCCGAGTCGCTGTGCATGAACTATTCGCTTTCGCACGGGATGGAGACGCGGATCATCCGTATCTTCAACACGTACGGCCCGCGAATGGATCCGAATGACGGACGTGTTATTTCGAATTTCGTCATGCAGGCCCTTAATGGTGAACGAATGACCATTTATGGCGACGGTTCGCAGACGCGTTCGTTCTGCTTTGTCGATGACCTGCTTGAGGGCATGATGCGGCTGATGAATCATTCCGACAATGACCTGGGCCCCGTGAATATTGGCAACCCGGTCGAGCGGACGATGCTGGACCTCGCCGAGGCAGTTCTCGCAGCGCCGGGGTCGGACTCAAGCATCGAACACCGGGAACTCCCCAAAGATGACCCCACGCGTCGTTGCCCCAATATCGACAAAGCGCGGCAGTCCCTCGAGTGGGAACCCCAGGTCGACCTTAAAGCCGGTCTGGAAAAAACCGTTGAGTACTACCGCGGCCAGTTGAGCAAGTCACCATAGCCCCGAGTTGGCCATTACGTGGATTCCTCCCACACTCTGGCGAGTGTGGCTACAACCTTCAGAGTGCACGCTTCCCCCATGAAATATCTCGTCACTGGAGCGGCCGGATTCATCGGCTCTCACACGTCGCATCGACTGCTGGACCGCGGTGACGAAGTTGTCGGCCTGGACAATCTGAATGACTATTACAGCGTCCAGCTCAAGCAGGACCGTCTGACGCGACTGACAGCGCGCGATGGATTCCGTTTCGTTGAGATGGACCTCGCCGATCGCGAACGTATGCCGGGGTTGTTTGAAACCGAGCAGTTCGACTTTGTCATCAACCTTGCAGCTCAGGCCGGCGTGCGCTACTCGCTGACGAATCCGCACGCGTACGTCGACTCCAACCTTGTCGGCTTTGTGAACGTGATTGAGGGCTGCCAACACTCGGGCGTTAAGCACCTGTCCTATGCGTCATCGAGTTCCGTCTATGGCGGCAACACGACCATGCCGTTCTCGATTCACGACAACGTCGATCATCCGATCAGCCTGTATGCGGCATCCAAGAAGGCCAACGAGCTGATGGCGCACACGTATAGCCATCTGTACGGATTACCGACGACTGGCCTGCGGTTCTTTACGGTGTACGGACCGTGGGGACGTCCCGACATGGCACTGTTTCTATTCACTGACGCCATCCTCTCGGGACGTCCGATAGACGTTTACAACAACGGGCAGATGCGACGCGACTTCACGTACGTTGACGACATTGTTGAGGGCGTGATTCGTGTGACAGACAACGTGCCCGCGGGCAATTCGGAATGGTCGGGATCGAATCCCGATCCGGCCACCAGTTCCGCTCCGTATCGTGTGTATAACATCGGCAACAACCAGCCGGTTGAGCTAATGCATCTGATTGAAGTTCTGGAAGGCTGTCTGGGTCGGACTGCAGAAAAGCACTTCATGCCCATGCAGCCCGGCGACGTTCCCGCGACATTCGCTGATGTGGACGACCTGATTCGTGACGTCGATTTCAAACCGGCGACGACCATCGAAGACGGCGTCGCGCGGTTTGTTGAGTGGTATTGCGAGTACCACGGGATGTAGCGTTCCGCATCCCCGCACACAGAAGTGCTCCGCCAGACGCCCATGGGAGAACTCGGTGACCGACAGCACGAACTGGCCTCTGATTGAACCAGATATACAAACGGCGTTGGACCAGTTTGAGTCACCGCTCGACGAACTCGCCGCCGGAAGAATTCCAGCTCTTGTGATACGTTCGGCGTGGCCAGCCGAGTCATGCAGTCAATTGGTTGATCGACTTGTGCTCGAAGAACTGCTGTACGATCGCAGTAAGCCCATCCCCGAGAAATTTCAAAAGAAGTCCATTCCCGAAGGCTACTATCGCGAGGGAACGAATAGCTCGGCGACGCTGGCCTGGAAGTCGCCCGAAGCGGTCGGCAAGAACCGCATCGATATCGGTTCCAGTCTGGGTTACCGTGGCTCGGACAAAGAGGCGTTTCTGACCCATAGCGAAGAAACACATGCTCTGTTCGAGCGGCTGTTTGTCGATGGCGATGACCCAATCAAACTGATGTACTCGTCGCTCGAAGCACTTTCACGCAACAAGACGGTCGTGACAGCGCACGAGCCGGACGGACGCAAATACGGGCCGGCGATCATTCGGGCGCATTACGGCGGATACACGTACGCACCGCATTTCGACTCTGTGCGACTTCGAGAAAAGCGCAGCGAATACGCCGTACATGAATTCGAGCACCAGTTTGCCGGAGTGCTCGTTCTGCAGAACACGCAGCTCGGCGAGATAACGGCGCAATGCCGACTGCACCAGTGCCTGTGGAACGAAAATGTCGACCCTCATTTGAAGTCCGGCGCGTTCTACGATTATGCGCGCGACCAGAACATCTCGAATGCAGACGTCGTGCTCGCGCCAGGCGATCTGTATTTCTTCAACACGCGATGCATCCATGAGGTGCCGGGTGTTGCCGGCGAATTGCCGCGGATCGTCCTTGCGACATTCATTGGATACTCGAGTGATCGCGACGAGATATTTGTCTGGTCCTGATATGTCGGTCACGTGACGAGCTCGCTGCGCCGCGAGCCGCGAGTCCCCGCAGCATCAGACATCGCACGTGATGACCTGCCCGATTTCGTGCGAATGACGGATCAGCTCGATGATCGTCGCGACCCGAACTTCCTGAGTCAGCGCGGCATGGCTCGATGCCAGGGTTTTTCCGAATTCCGGACTGCGGATGCTCGCTCGCAGGTGGGCATACGGGTCGAATGACTCGACCGGAACTGCCACCTGGTAAACCTCACCATCTTCGACCGTGATGCTGTGATGTCCATCGGCGAATCCGCCGCGTTCAAACTGAATCACCCAGCCTGTTGCCAACGGTGCAGCGCAGGACATGCTCACGTCGACGACCGCCGTTGCTCCCGATGCGAATGAGATGCACGCCAGAAACCCGCTGTCTGTTGTATCGACATTTAATCTGGACCCGGTGGATGATTCGGCTGAGCCAAATTCCACACGACCGAAATTCAATTGACCGCGAACGGAACTGACACGTTCGTCGAGGAGTCCGAGGAGTTGTGCAATGCGATGCGTTCCCACGGTAGCGAGCACGCCGAAGATGTCTTCACTGTGTTCGAGGGGCCTGGATCGCCAACCCGTCGGCGGAAGCATGGATACTCCGAGATCATGCAGCATGAATCGAACTGTTCGGACAGCACTTGGACTCGATTCGGTCGATGCCCTCACCTGAATCGCCTGCCGCCAGTTTTCGTCGGCCTCGTGTGGTCGCCAGATGTTGCAGAAGCAGCCGGCCCTGTCGGCCAGACCGAATAGCGACTCGCCGGACGCTGGCGTCAAGGTTGCCTCCGAGTCGAGAACGACGTGTCGACCTGACTGCAGAACACGCCGACTCTGCTCGATGACGTTATCCGGTGCGCCGGTGACGAACACCAGTTCGACTTCCGGTCGGTTGAGCAACATATCGACAGTCAGAAACGGGCAGCTCGATATCGCCTCACAGTTTGGGACTTTGTCACCTGGAACAGCGGCCGCGATCGGGGTGAATCCCTCATGCAATGCCGCGGACTCGAGATGAAACATCGCCTGGCGGGAATCGCCAATCACGCCAATACGTAACGGTGCATGGGAATCGGCGGGCTCGGTAGACAGGTCGGACGTCGCGTTCATCGGAACAGGCAGGCCAGAGCGTGAGGGTCGATCGGTTAAAAAAGCCAGAGCTGTGACTGGTCCTCGTCAAGAACCGGCTGGCTGGACTCCAGACGTCGCCGTCCTCGCCAGCGGACTTCTGCCTTCTGACGCCAGACGCGCAGGCTGTCGCGAGTGGTGGCCGCTTTCACATCGGGCTCTGAAGCAAGAAGTGCGAGGAAACGCTGCCATGCCTCGGGACGAAATCGCCGTCGGACATGAATCGGGTCGGCACCGTACCAGTGCGATTCCGTGCCGACGAGTGAAAGCGAGCGGTCGGTTGCCAGATCGACCAGTTTCTGATCCAGCTCGCGCGCCTGAGCCATACAGTCTTCGAAACACAATCGTGATCGAGGAAACAGAATTGTGCGAAAGAAGCGGAATCGTGACGGTGACAGGTTGACCAGGGATTCACGGGGAAGGGAAGTCAGGGCGATGTCGCCCCGCAGCGCCGTGAATCGATCAACACATTCTGTGACCCAGTCCACGATCTGATCGACGGAGGCACCATAGAGAATGTCGTTGCCGACATCCGTAATCAGGACCTGCAGAGTCCCGGAATCCAGCGGCGGCTGTTCGAGGCTTTGCCACAGGCCGCATTCCAACAGGCTTGGGAATGTCCGACCCATGACAGTGCTCGGTAATCCGAACGATCGGCCATGCCCCGCCGCGACGAACAGGCGAGTCGCTTCGGGGCCTCGAACCAGGCTCTTCCAGATCAATGGCAGAGCAAGTGTCACATTGCTGGCACCGATGATGACGACGTTTTGCATAGGACGACTCGCGAGAATCAGCGTTCCCATCTCATCCTTGAGGTATCAGCTTGTGAATTTCCTCCGTGGTGAATGGTGTGGCGAGCCGGGCTCCCAGTTGACTGACGACTCGGCCAGCCGCGTGTGAGGCCAGGTGTCCGGCCTGCTTCCAAGTCAGGTCGTTCGTAATGCCATACATGATTCCGGCGGCGTACATGTCGCCGGCGCCGGTCGTGTCAAGCGGCTTGACTGGAAATCCTTCGATGGGGGTCAGAATGTCATCGTGCATCAGGAGCGATCCTTCAGCTCCCAGTGTGAGTGCCACGAATGTCGCGTGTCGATGAATCTCCGCGGCACATTTGGCCGGATCGTGCTGTCCCGTCAGAGCGCGAGCCTCTTCCAGATTGCAGAACAGCAGGTCGACGGGACCTTCGATCAGTTGGATCAGCTCGTCGCGGCACATGTTGACGATGAATGGGTCGGATACCGTCAGGGCCACTTTCACGTTGTGCTTCACCGCCAGTTCGACTGCGCGGCGAGCAGCGGCGAGCGTGTCGCCAGCAAACAAGTAACCTTCGACGTAGATCCACTCGGCCTTGCGAATTTCGTCCTCGATGATGTCGTCTGCGGACAGAGTTGCCGACACGGCCAGATTGGTCAGCATCGTGCGCTGCGCGTCGTCGGTGATCAGGACGACGCACGTACCGCTTTGGCCTGTTGCTGGCGGCACTTCAATCGCAACCCCCAGTTCCCGCAGGTCTTTCTGAAAGAACTCACCGATCGAATCGTCGGCTACTTTTCCGGCGTATGCGGCACTGCCTCCAAACTGTGCGATACCAATGATCGTGTTGGCCGCGGAACCGCCGGCGCAGCGAGTCAGCAGAATTCCATCCAGACGCTGGAGCACGCGCTGCTGTGTGGCGTCGTCGATCAGCGTTGTAAAACCCTTCGAGAAATCGAGTTCCGTTACGACGTCGTCGCTGACCTGAGCCTGAATATCCACGAGCGCGTTTCCGACGCCGTACACGTTAATCGCCATAGGTCGGTCCTTCTTTGAGAGTCACGGGCGGGACGTTGTAGCGATTTCGAAACCCATGTCGAGCGACAGGAAAGGACCGCCTGGGCGCGGTTTACATCCAATTCAGGGAGCGAAAATCTCCATGGCCCGTGGCAGTACGGACAGTTCGCAGGGCGTCGCCCCGGACGGATCACCGTCCATCTGCATCGACACCGGTTGGTCTGATTCAATGCGGACTGCGGTGGCTTCGCACATCGTGACGTCGTCGCGATTCAGATGCGTCTGACCTCGGACGAGGTTCCAGTAACGAAGTAGTTGGAGCGTTCCGGGTTTGTGGAACACACACACGCTGAAGCGTCCGCTGTCGGGACGGGCATCCGGAGTGATCGGCAGCCGAAACGCGTATGCCGGGACATTGGCGACGACCACCAAAGTGCCGCAGATCGGTTCTGGCTGATCGTCGATCGTGACTCGGAGTTCACGATATGCGTATCCGAACGCCGTCTGCAGAATGGGCTTCGCATAATTGAGGTGCGAGATATTTCCACTCCGACGGTTATGCAGTCGATGAATGACCTCGGCGTCGAAGCCGACGCTGGTCATCAGCAGGAACCGCCGATCACCGGATGATCCGAGATCAAGACGTTTCGGCTGGCCATCGGCAATCAACTCGGCCACGGTCTCGCCGCAACGCGGGATGCCCAGATACCGGCACAGGACGTTTTCTGTGCCGAGCGGAAACGGGCAGACGGGAATGTCCGGGCAACGATTGATCACGTCGCCGATCGTGCCATCTCCACCAGCCGCAACAATGCACACCAGACTGGCACGGCGGTCAGGATCGGTCACGACGGCGTGCATCCGTTCCCGGTTACGGAACATCCGAGGTCGCAGGCCGCGACGCTTCAGTTCAGCGATCAGCTCCAGCAGCGGACGTCGACGACGACCACTGCCGGAACGCGGGTTTCTCTGAATGGCGACCCAGGGATCACTCAAGACAATCGCTCCAGCAGTTCGGTCAAGAATGAGATTGGCGAGCCGCCCGATGTGGCCGCACGATGATGCGTCGCAGACTTGCGGTCCAGATGGATGGCCTGCATTCCAGCCGATCGCGCGCCGTGAACATCGTTCACTTCGTCATCGCCCACAACCAGAATCTGATTCGCTGGAGCCGACAGTCGATCGATCACTGCCCGGTAGAAGTCGCCGGCCGGCTTGCGCCATTTAACCTCAGAAGAAATGACGCGTTCCTCGAACAGTGACAGCGGCCCGAGAGCATCACAAATGGCGTGCAGGCGCCGGTCGAAATTCGACGCGACCGCCAAACGGAAGCCGCGTGATGCGAACTCCGTCAGTGTTTCAGCGACGTCGTCGTAGCACCGCCATGAGTCCGGGCGACCGAAGTGATCGAACAGTTCGTGAAAGCAACTGTCCAGGTCTTCGACGTCATCGAGCACTGTCCTGACAATGCGCCACCAGCGATCACGTTCCGTCAACTCGTCCGTCATCAACCGATCAGCGGCTCGATCACAATCCTCATCGTCCAGAAACGCGGCACGAAACCGGTCGGATACCTCAGGTCGTGACAGACGTGAACCGTGCTGCACGCCAATTGCGTGGTAGATTGAGGCGACGTCTGGCACGGGTTCGATCACTGTCCCGACGGCATCAAATACGATCCAGCGAACTGACAATCCGATATTCCTCTCTGCAATGTGATACGACCCGAAAATCCCCGCCCTGATGTCAGTTCGCAGCGTGTTCGACGTCTGATATCTTCCGCCCGCGCTTCGGCTGAATTCGCCTTCCCAGAGCATTCACTGCGAGACTATTCCGTGTCAGTTGTTGTCCAGAAATTCGGCGGAACCAGTGTGGCGGACGCCTCAAAGATCATGCAGGCGGCCTGCCGCGCGGTTGCCGCTATGCAAGCCGGACACGACGTTGTCGTTGTTGTCAGCGCCCGCGGCAAGAAGACCGACGAACTGATCGGGCTCGCTGCCGAGATCACGGACGATCCGCCCGCTCGCGAAATGGACATGCTCCTGACGACCGGCGAGCAGGAATCCGTCGCTCTGACAGCCATGGCAGCACGAAAACTCGGGGAACCGGCCGTCAGCCTGACCGGTGCACAGATCGGTGTCCGTACCGATTCGTCATTCTCGAAGGCCCGTATTCGCGAGATTTCGACCGAGCGGATGCGTCGGGAACTGAATGCCGGCAACATTGTAATCGCTGCCGGTTTCCAGGGAATCGACGACGATTTCAACATCACAACACTTGGCCGCGGTGGCAGCGACACAACTGCCACTGCTTTGGCCGCAGTCCTGCAGGCCGATCTGTGCGAAATCTATACGGACGTCGAAGGCGTGTT
This sequence comes from uncultured Planctomycetaceae bacterium, assembly GCA_964431285.1. GTDB lineage: Bacteria > Planctomycetota > Planctomycetia > Planctomycetales > Planctomycetaceae > CAUZFZ01. The sequence goes on along the minus strand of CAYSJO010000439.1, from coordinate 2,077 downwards.
CTCCACAGATCCGCGACTGGTCGAGGATGCGCGCAAAGTCGACTGCATCTCGTACGACGAAATGCTGGAACTGGCGAGTCTTGGCGCCGGCGTCATGCACTCGCGGTCGATCGAATTCGCTAAGAAGTACAACGTTCGCATTCGAGTTCGGCCATCGTATTCAGACGGTAAGGGGACACTGATTGCGCCCGAAGCGGACGCTGATGTTCCAGTCGTCACTGGACTGGCAATCGTCAGGAACGAAGCCAGAGTCAGCCTGATCGGTATTCCCGACCGGCCCGGAGTCATGAGTCTGGTGTTCACCAAAATGGCCGAGCGGATGATTCCGATCGACATGGTTGTCCAGGACGTGCCGGCACCCGGTGGCGACGCAGAAGTGTCTTTCACCGTCCCCGAAGGAGACCTGGCAGAAACACTGACAGCCGCTCAGGAAGCCGTCGACGAATTGGGCGCAGGATGTGTGCGACACGGGACGAATCTGTCCAAGGTCTCCGTGGTAGGCGCCGGAATGCGCACGCACACCGGAGTCGCGGCGCAGATGTTCGGCGCGCTTCGTGACGCCGAGGTTGGGATCAACATGATCACGACCAGCGAGATCAAAATCTCCGTGCAGATTGATCGCGATCTGGCTCAATCGGCGCTAGAGACCGTGCACCGTGGGTTCGAGCTGCACGCTCCTCGACCCTCGTCGCCGCGAGTTGGGTGCTCAAATCCAGCCGAATCATCGATCGACACAGGCCAGTCACAGCTTGAGCAGGAGGTCATCACGAACCTCGGCAGCATGGAGGATATCGTTGTCAGCGAAGTTCAGCTCGACACCACGCAATCACGCGTGACCATCGGCAATCTGCCCGATGAAGTAGGCGTCGCTGCCTACGTCTTCGAATCGGTGGCGAACGGCGGCATCATGGTCGACATGATCGTACAGAACATGAGCCATCAGGGCCGGGCGAGCATTTCGTTCTCAGTCCCCCGTGAATCACTCAGCGCCTGCCGACTGCTGGTCAGTGAAGTTCTGGAACGCTGGCCGGAGACAACGCTCAGCCACGCACGCGACATCGCGAAACTATCGGTCATGGGCATCGGCCTGCGCAGCCATACGGGAGTGGGCCAGACAATGTTTCGAGCTCTGGCCGAAGCGGACGTCAACGTGGACATGATCAACACCAGCGAAATCCGCATCAGTGCCGTGATCGCCGCCGAAAACGGTGAGATCGCACATCGAGCACTGCTGAAGGCGTTTGAGCTGCCTGGCGCGTGAATCGGAAATTCACGTTGTGACGGCCTGAGATGGCGGTCTTTGCAGTCTTCAGAATTGCCATGGGTTAAGGCCCATTCTCTCCGACGGTTCAGAGTGCTTCTCTGGGACACACACCATCGGAGCATCTGATATGAAAATCGTCATCGCTGGATGAACGGGACAGATCGGAAGACTGCTGACGCGAGAGTTCCTTGCCGACAAGCACGACATCGTGGTGCTCAGCAGGAAACCCATCGACGATGAAGTTCGTCAGGTGCTTTGGGATGGCAGGTCCGCCGGGCCATGGCACGCGGAAATCGACGGGGCCGATGCCGTCATCAATCTCGCGGGGCGCAGCGTCGATTGCCGGTATCACGCAAAAAATCGGCGCGACATTCTTGAGTCGCGCGTTGATTCCACTCGGAACATCGGCGCAGCGATCGCTAATGCCCGGCGACCACCTCGACTCTGGTTGCAGGCCAGTACGGCCACGATCTATGCACATCGTTTCGATGCCCCGAATGACGAGAACAGCGGAATCATTGGTGGCCAGGAACAGGATGTTCCCGACACCTGGCGTTTCAGCATTGATGTGGCGACAGCATGGGAGCGGGAACTGGACGCGGCAGCGACTCCCCAGACTCGTAAAGTCGCCATGCGGTCAGCCATGACGATGAGCCCGGATGCCGGGGGCGTCTTCGACGTGTTGCTTCGTCTGGTCCGCATGCGGCTGGGGGGGGGGGGGGGGGGTGGGGGGGGTGCCCGGTGGGGGAAAGGGAGCCTGGGGCCCGCATAAGACCGCGCGGGGTTTGGGGTGTTGAGGCAGGGGCGGGGGGG
>CAYSJO010000438.1:0-5984 GCA_964431285.1 uncultured Planctomycetaceae bacterium | reverse complement strand
GGAGAGAAGTTCACCTACGGCCTCAACGTCGACATACTCGGCCGCCTGATCGAAGTCTGTTCCGTAAAATAACTCTCTGTCTATCTTCGGGAGCGGATGTTCAAGCCACTGGGAATGGTCGACACGGCGTTTCATGTTCCCGACACCAAGCTCTCGCGTTTCGGACCGGTCCATGACAAGAAAAACGGAGCCTTCTACCGCATCTCGTCTGCCCACTCCAGCCCCTATCGCATCCCTCCTCAGTGGGAATCCGGTAGGAGTGGCCTGGTCTCAACGATCATCGACTACGCACGTTTCTGTCAGGCGGTGGCAAACGGGGGACGGATCGGGACAACACGCGTCCTCGATGCTGCGACCATTCGCCTGATGTTCACCAACCAACTCTCCTCAAAAACGGACAGCTGAAGGTTCAGGCTCGGCTTCGGCCTCGTCGATCACGATTTTGGCAGCAAACCTGATCGCAGCCGCCGGACCGCATACCGTTGGGGTGGGTACGCGAGCACGAAATTCCACATCGTCCCGGACGAACAATTGGTCCTGATCACGGGCTGCGAGTGAGGCGGTGGATCCGCTCGCTGCGTTGTGACAGATTGGCGAAGGATCAACCGGCTGAGATGACGATGTTTCAGATTTCGGAAGTGCAAGAATCGCCTGTATTTGACGGTCGGCGGAGTTTTTTGACCCTACGGGAGTTTTTTGACCCTACGACCAGGGAGTGTCCACGCCGGGCTTCGCGCCGACGACGTGGTGATTCGGGTCGGCGGCTCCTTCTTCGGCATCGACGACGGGGATGCGAACGACGACGCTCCAGAAATCGTCGCCGCGCTCAGTCTCCACCGTGGCGTTCGATTCCCAGCGCTGATTCAGGCGGTCGTGTTTCGGTTTACCATGCAGCCATGTTCGTTACGGATTTAATCAAATCGGTGGTCGATCAAGAAAGCATCCTCCGCGCTGTACACGCTTTGTCTATTCGTGGGCGCCATCGAACCACTTTTCCCGCTGATTCACCTTGGCTGCAGTCCGCAAAGCCGGTCTTTTGGCTACCCACTTCCCGGGCGCTAACATTGCCCACTCAAGCAACCCCGTCGCCGATGGAGTTCAGAACTTTCACGCCCGCGTTCTCATCCAGCTTCATCGCTCCGTCGATCTGACACGCGGAGATCAGATTCTTCTCCCCTTTCCCATCAAATCGGATCGCTCCTTCGCCCCGGTTTCTGATCAGGTCACCACCGAACGTGCAACCGTTGACGTTCACCTCACGGCAATCCACGGCGTCCAGTCCCCAAGGCGCGCCGTCGAGCAACTGCACACCGTGCACGCTGATTCGTCGGCACGCATTCAACTCGAGCAACGACGCCCCGGTCTTCTGACCCTCCTCGGAATCGTCGCGGAATGAGGAGCCGCTGATCACACAGTCCTGGGAATTCACCAGTCGGACTCCGGTGTAGAGGCGATGCGTGTGTCGGCGAAAGCTGTTTCCGGTCATGGTGATCAGGCTGCAATCCTCAAGCAGGACATTGTGCTGGTCGCAGGAGTAGATGCAGTTTCCGCTGATGACGATCCCGTAGCAGCCGGTCAGGTGCACGTTGTTCTCCTGGTTGCCGATGATATTGCCCGTGATGGTCCAGAGCCCGGGTGCTGGCCCCTCCCCCCTTTTGTTCAGCACGCGAATGTTTGCGCCGCCCGGAGACGGAGTCGCCTGGATCGTGTTGGACGCGATCGTCACCTCATCCACAGCTGAAGGCTCGGTAGTCGTGTCGATGTAGATCTCGGCCGTCGGCTCCGGCTCGGCGTCAAACTCCCGATGATTGTTGTATTCGATGTCGTTGCCAGTGATCTGCAGGTTGTAGATCTGCGAGCGTTCGATGCGAATCCCGCCCAGCCGATTGTAGCTGATGTGATTTCCGCAGATGTTGGTCTGGTGCAGATTGACGCCGTCGAGAAACACACCCACGCCCGTATTGTGATAAATGTGTGAATCCTGAATCTGCACATTGCGGTTGCGCTTGTGCAGCCGGATGCCGTGTCGCACCTGCCGGATCAACACGCCCTCCAGAATCGCCTGCATCGTTGCGATCAATTCCACGCCGTCGGCCTCGGGATTCGTCGCGGTGATCTCGATGTTGCGAATCGTCGGCATGCGCTGACGTTCCCAGACGTTCGGCTTCACGGTGTGAGGATCGCCCGTTCCCTCGTGCGTGCCGATGATTCGAAACGCCGGCCCCTCGCCCGCCATGATGATCGTCGCCGTGCCGTCGTCACCGTCGATCCCGATCCTCCCGACCTCGTCCAGCTTGATTTCGATCGTCTCGCTGATGAGGTAGTTGCCGCGCGGAAACCGCAGCCGTCCATCCGCGTCCGCAATGGCATGGCGAATCGCCTCAGTGTCGTCGGTCTTGCCGTCCCCCGCGGCGCCGAATCCCTTCACGTTGCTCATAATGTCTCCAAAGTTTCATTGCCGACCGCGACTGATGCTTCGCAATCGCTGCGCCTGGATAAATTGAGAATTCAATTTCGATGTTTCGTTCGTCTGCCAACCTTAGCAATTAATAATTCTATCGAAAATCATTCTGTCTACTTCCCGTCCTCGGGCGGCGCTGGCGGATAGACCTGGCCAGGATCGGTAAGCTTGAACTGTTTCGTCAGCCAGGGGACGGCAAGGTAGCCTTTGGGGAGAACTAAAGGGGTCAGGTACCATTTTTGGAAGCACTTTTCTTTGGCCGGCCCCTCGGTCGAAGGGTGGAGTCGATGAGCCGTCGACAGAGTCCATTTTTCATCCCCGAATGGCGTGCCACGGCTGGGTGGCACTGATTCAGTAAGTCTTCCTCTCACTGGCGAAGCCAGTGGCACACGGTGGGAAGTTTACGCGTCGAGCTGCTGAAGAAGTCATTCAAAGTGTGCCACTGGCTCTGCCAGTGCTTCGTGGTTGGGTATGCTGATGGCATGCAGCCACATCGAAAACAAGTCAAACACTACGAGGGTTTCGGGCATCTGCACGAGTTGACGTTCACGTGCTACAAGCGGCAGCCCTTTCTGACCAATGACGTATGGCGTCGAGTTCTGGCAATGTCACTTGGTCAGGCGTGCCAGGAAGAGGGCTTTGACCTGGTTGCGTTCGTGTTCATGCCCAAGCACGTTCATATACTCGTGCTGCCGAAATCACCGGACTCCAAAGTAAGTCGATTGCTGGCTCGGACGAAACAACCGACCTCCAAACAGATCAAAGGGTTGCTTGTGGAAGCCGGGTCGTCGCTCGTCGAGAAGCTGACAGTTCAAGAACGACCTGGCAAGTTCTGTTTCCAGTTCTGGCAGGAAGGTCCAGGCTTCGATCGGAATATCTTCAGTGTTGATGCCCTGTCGGCATCGATTGACTACATCCACAACAATCCTGTGAAGCGTGGGCTGTGTGTTCGAGCAACAGACTGGAAATGGTCGAGTGCTCAGTTTCAGTGGGATGGAGTTCACGATCCTGATCTGCCAGGAATGATTCGTCCGGAGACTCACTGGTTTGATAGTTCCGGTACACAGATTGAACACGGCTGAGAGATCACAGTTACCAGGGACGGCAGCTCCACAGTGCGGCAATCGCGGTTGTCAGTGGGATCTTCATTCCCCGGTGCTCCCGACGTGTCGTCCGTGTCCTGAAGTTGTGTCACGACCTGGTGAAGACGCACTTTGTCCGTGACGGGCTTGCCCGCGCGAACGTCTTCTTCGTTGAACATCGCCATCACGACGGAGCCCACTCCACGCTTGCCGGCGCGGTTGAGTGTGTAACGCTGGTGGTCGTAGATGATGAAAAGCGTGCCGTCTTCCGCCTGAATACCATCGGGATACGACGACTCTCGTTGATCCAGTAGCAACCCGCCTTTCCACGTCGCTCCGTCGTCGTCCGACACGAATGCCGTCATGTGAGAGCGATTCCCGTCGGGTGAGTTGTTTCGCACCATCAGTAACGATCCGGATTTCAGACGACGAATGAAGAATCGTTTGTTGCGGAACATTCGGCCCTCAAGGTAGAGCGATCCGTCACTCCACGTTCGGCCGCCTTGACAATGAAGTAACCACAAACCAAATAATATATAATTATTAGACATCCTTTTAACTAAACCGTGTTTATCAAGACTGTCTTCCGAACTATTCGCGTTACCGTTGTTCTTCAAGAAACTGGCCGACGTCGGTTGAGGTTCCGAAACACTTAGCTTCGGTATTTTCGGTAAGTCCAATATTTCCGAACCACAGTGATCGCAGGAAATGTTTTCGTCTTTGAGAATACGCTCTGTCGAGACATCGTCGACGAATCCGCAGAGTGGGCATTTAATCTCAGGCATGTTTCTTTCCTCTACCTGACGGATGAGACAGCCTTTCCTGATCGGTCTCACGGAACTTCCGCTGTCCCCATGCTTCGCAAAGGCGTTTGAATGCCTCACGATCGACAACCTCGTCTGCGCTCGTGAAACAAAGATAAGGATACTTACCACCTGTTCGCTCGAAACGAGGATGATCAGCCATGAAAGACGCTTCTTGCGACCACCCCAGAAAGAACAGGCATAAACCGAACAATGCCCACGCTGGTATAAACGCGAGGGCGAACCAGACAACACATGTCATATTTCCTTTGCTGTAGCTCTTAAAAAACGGTTCGCCTCTCAACACACGATGGGAATCAGCGGCTTTATCCGTCCCGGTGGAGGCACTTCGAGATGAGTTGCGTGGCTCTTTCGAGTTGCGACCCGCCTCCCGTCGCGCGCGGTCGATTGACTTCTTCAGCCACTTCTGAAATCGATCAGACGTTACCCCCATCTGGCCTGCAAGCTTCCTCAACGTCGCTGCTTCAGGTTTCCGCAACTTTCCATCCACGATGGCCAGTTTGAACAGGACAGCCATCGTTTTCCGAGGATCGATACCGGCAATGCGAAATTGATCGTCAAGGAAGCTCTCATCAGTTTCAGCGCGTTCGATCATCACGGCGAGGGCATCAGGATCGATTCCTGCACCGTTTGCCAGGTGTTGCAGGAAGCGGCGCTCCGAGGCGGAAATCTCGCCATCTGAAGCAGCCACACAGCACGCCGCCTGCATCAATTCAATTGGATGATCCACACCTGGCACCGTAGGCTTCGTAGTATCGCATCTCAGCCCCACGACAGAGGGCCGGTTAACACCAGCTTCTGAGTCTACATCCCATGCATGTCACGTCGAAACCAAGCCACGTGCATCGGCAACTACTGCGACGCCGTTCTGAGCGGTGAGAGCGTCACTTCCGCAGCCTGTTGGCACAGTTCGGGCTGACGCCGAAGTCCAGACGCGGGCTGGCTGCGAGTGAGGCGGTCGATCTGCTGGATGCGTTGTGGCAGATTGGCGAAGGATCAACCGGCTGAGATTACGATGTTTCAGATTTCGGAAGTGCAAGAATCGCCTGCATTTAACGGTCGGCGGAGTTTTTTGACCCTACGGGTTAGGTAACTCGGGTTCGGTTGCTTGGTGTAACGGTTGGTGGCGTTATGGGTCGATCTACGGTGCTCTGCTCATTTCAACTCCACCTCGATCGTCGCTGGGTCGAACTGCGTGCCGTACTTGAGGTCGACGAACTCACCCTTCGATGCCTCGGTGTAGGTGAACGGTGATCCGCCCCCGTAGGCGAACCAAAGCTGGTATTTTCCTCTCGCGTCGAACGACAATCGTGTTGTGCCACCGCCTCGATCGTCTATCCAGGTTTCACCGAACTTCGTCACCAATCCGAATTCATACGAACAGAGCTTCAGTTCTTTGCCCGGAGCGACTTCGACAAAGTTCTCCTCAAAAAGGGCAATGTCCCGGGTCGGATAGGCATCGATCAGCCGATACACTTTGCCGTTGGGCTGCTTGATCTGAACAGCCAGATAGATGTGCGGCGTCACCGGCGCACGATACACCGTAATCGGCTCTTTGCTTTGGTTGACCACATACACATCGATCGCAGTCTTACCGGGCGATCGCTTCGACTTGTC
>CAYSJO010000437.1:0-1568 GCA_964431285.1 uncultured Planctomycetaceae bacterium | reverse complement strand
CAAAATTGAAGTGAGTCAGGAAATGCGACGTTTGCCCGAATGGGGCGCGATCCGAGTGGACCAGCGATGTGATTCAGTCGAGTCTACCTTCCGTTTCACGAGCGGCAATGGGAATCCTCGGCTATCCGCTTTGTTTCGGCTGGTACGACCTTTGTGCGTTACCGCAATTTTCCAGTGGTCGAGCGATTTCTCTTTCCTGCAAGCTGAAATCCCTTAAGAAATGAGTGAATATAGCTTCAGTTGACGTCGCAGGGTGTCTCAATCCCGCTGTTGGCCTCGCTGGGTAGAGATGTGGGTCGGCGCAGCAAAAGGCCATTCAGATCCACCAGGCACGGAAGGTCAGCTGCCATGCAGATTTCATCGCATCCCCGTCTGGATTTCTCAATGACAGAGATCCGCGATTGCTGCGACCATGACGCGCAACCGGGAATGGTCGTTGTGCGTGTGCCGGCGGACGCGGGAATGGGGACTGGGGCAGTGCCATTCTTCGTCAAGCTGCAGGACATTCTGGGTAACAGCGATGGAGTCCGCGTCCTGGTAGATTTTCAGGCGGTGGACGTCGTTGAAAGTTCCGTGCTGGCAGAATTGGTTGCCCTGCATCGCCGCATTGCCGATCAGCGTGTTTCTGTGTGTTTCTATGGCTTTGCTTCTGCGACGCGACAATCACTCCGGCAGACGCTCCTCGATTCGCTGATTCTGGTGCGTGATGACGTGGCTTCCGCGACTGCCGCTCTGGCTGGTCCTCAGTGACGCAATCCTGGCCCCGTAATTCCGTATGCCGTTCGAACACGACGATTTCCAGTGTCGTCCGAGGAAGACTCTGCCGAAGCTGAGTCGCAACGGTTGGTGCGGGACATTGCCGAGTCGCGGGCTGCCGCTGCCGAAGAGGATCTGCACAAGTTGCGTGTGGAACTGAACCATTTGCGCGGCAGCGGACCTTCACCGTCAGGTGACTGACTCCATGAACGATCCTGATCACGCGAGGATCGGATCCACGACGTGGCCGGCAACGTCAGTCAGTCGGAAGTCGCGGCCCCGGAAGCGGTGGGTCAGGCGTTCGTGGTTGAGTCCCAGCAGATGGAGCATCGTGGCGTGCAGGTCGTGCACCTCGACGATGTTCTCCGCGGCGTTGTATCCCAGTTCGTCGGTGGCACCGTACTTCATGCCGCCTTTGACGCCGCCTCCGGCCATCCACATCGAAAAGCCTTTCATGTGGTGTTCGCGGCCCGATCCCTGGGCCATGGGAGTTCGCCCGAACTCGCCGCCCCAGATGACCAGCGTCTCATCCAGCAGGCCTCGCTGCTTCAAGTCTTTGATCAGCGCGGCCATTCCTCGATCAACGTACTTTGCCGTCTGCACGATTCCATTCTTAATCCCGCCGTGATGATCCCAACCGCGGTGATACAGCTGAATGAATCGCACACCACGTTCGGCCAGTCGTCGGGCCAGCAGGCAGTTGCCGCCGAATGTCCCGTCCGCTCCCTTTGAGCCGTACATCTCCAGCGTGGCCTGAGTTTCGTCTGACAGGTCCATCAGCGCTGGAACACTCGACTGCATCCGGAACGCCA
>CAYSJO010000436.1:0-7180 GCA_964431285.1 uncultured Planctomycetaceae bacterium | reverse complement strand
TGAAGACGTGTTCGTTGAGTCATGGCATCATTCTCCAGTCAGGTCATGCTAACCCGACCAGACACCGATTCCAGTTCCAACTGAACCGCTACAGTACTCAAGACCACACTTTTGCTTTTCGATCCAGGCATGGTATCGCGTACGTGACACACCAATTAATTGCAGCGCACCGCGAAGTGGAATGTGCACGCGGGCTCGCTTGATGGCATTGAGCAGTCTTCGCTTCTTGTCGCCGTCGGGAATTCGAACGTGCTCGAATGAAAACTCAGCTACTCTGAAAGCCACAACGACAAGCCGTAGCATCGACAGAAGCCGAGCAGTTCGACAACGGAGTCTGAGCACTTCCTGCTGAAGTGTCGCGGCGTCCATATCAAGAACATCAATTGAGACAACATTTCTGTGAGTCTGCTTCAGCCAACCCCGAGCCGTCGAGCGCGGGACACCGTATCGAACAGCAAGGTCGAGGTCGCCGGTGCTCTGGATCAACTGGCGAAGTCGGTGATCGTACTTTTTCTGAGGGCGCGTCTTGTCTGGCATTCGATGATCATCATGCCAGCGTCGGTCTGAGGGAACTCAAGTTGGTTTCTGACTGCTGGAGCGACGAGAACTCGCGTGGTAAAGTCCAGAATGTCGTGGGAATCAGCACGACAAAACGGCCGCGCAGTCGTTGCCGACTGCATCGGCAATTATTGCGACGCCGTTCTGAGCGGTGAGATCGTCGCTTCCGCAGCCTGCTGGCACAGTTCGGGCTCACGACGAAGTCAAAACGCGGGCTCGCTTCGGGTGAGGCGGTGGAAGCACACCAAGCCGCTCGCTGCGTTGTGACAGATAGGCGAAGGATCAACCGGCTGAGATTACGATGTTTCAGATTTCGGAAATGCAAGAATCGTCTGCATTTAACGGTCGGCGGAGTTGTTTGACCCTACGGGATCGAGGCCTCGGCGTAGTCGTTGGCAATCAGATCCATCCGCCAGTCCTCGGCGTCGCCGGCCGTGATGTCATCGAGTCGACGATCGGCACCGAAGAACTCGATGAGATGCGTCTTAGCTTGTCGCCAAGCTTTCCGTGTGGCTGGCTCGACGTCCTGACACTTCAGGATGTACCCCTCGATGAATGCCTCGATCGTGGGCATCTGGCGGGACTGTCGAGGTCGGCACAGGTCTACTTTGACCAATCGGTCACGGAGGTCGTCGCCTACATCCTCAGCCAGCCAGCGGATGATGCGGGGCGAGGGGTCCTCGCCGGCTATCCTCGACGCGATCAGCTTCTCGATCTTTTCGAAGACCGACTCCGCGTCCGGCTTCGGGAGATAGATCACACGAGGTTGCTGGTCGAGAACAAACTTGACGCGGAACCGTCCTGGCCTGTGCTCTTAAAGGGATGCCATCGTTCGCTCCTTCGGTACCTATGTCGGCGCACGAAAAAAGCGGCACTCCCGGCTGGCGTTGCAAGCCGGTAACGAGCCGGCCCGGGGTCCTTGCGGAACACCCGACACCGCGCAGGGAGGATCGCTTCGTTGGGTGTTGATTTTGCATGACTCACGTTCGTTATGCCTCTCAGCTTTTGCGCCCGTGATTTTCCCGACCGTCGCCCTGATGTCCAGCGTCCGGGTTCCGAAGTCGTCCGGTTCACTTCTCTCAGGCCACGTAGAACACGTGATGCGGTTCCACGAGCGCTGACTACAAAACCTGTGCATCCAGAAATACGATGTGCGTATGGCACGAAAGGCGAACTCGCCTAGCTTTGTGACAGAAGTCGAACTGCTTCCGGCTGGACGGCAGGCGAAGAAGCTGCGCTCCAAATTTGAAGCAGCTCGGCAGGTCTACAACGCCGCGATGGGTGAGGCTCGTAAGCGGCTCCGGCTGACACCCCGCCGACTGAAACTGCGCCTGCCCATCCCGGGTCTGTTGATGCCGATCCTGGGTCTGCTGATCCTGTGCAGTGGCGTGCGGATCAGTCTGGCGGACGACAGCACTGCACAGATTCGATCGCCGGCCGGCGTCTTGGGAAAGAAAACCGCCTGGGCGACACCGTGGTACGTTGTCGAGGGGGCAGCGCCCGGACCGGTCGTCTTTCTGACAGGAGGCATGCACGGCAATGAACCGGCCGGGAGCCAGGCGGCGGAATCGATCCGCCTCTGGCCCATCAGCCGCGGTCGGCTGATCGTTGTGCCCCGGATCAACCACCTGGGCCTGAATGCGGACATCCGCTGGTTTCCTCCCCTGCGGAATGAAAAGCCGCTGCGTGACATGAACCGCAACTTCCCGACTGCCGAACAGCCGATGCCCCGGACTCCGCTGGCGGAAGCGCTGTGGGAACTGATCCGGCAGCACAGTCCGGACTTCGTGGTCGATCTGCACGAAGGCTTTGACTTTCATATCAGTAACTCAAAATCCGTCGGATCCAGCGTCATCTGTTCGGCATCGGAGCGTCGCAGTGCGCTGGCGAAGCAGATGCTCAGTGCGGTGAATGCCGGGATCACCGACGAGTCGCGCCGGTTTGAACTGCTGTCGCGCTCCGGAGCAGTCAAAGGCAGCATGGTCAGAGCGGCCACCGATGTCCTGAAAACCGATGCCTTTATCCTAGAAACGACCTTCAAGGATCAGCCGCTGTCTCTGCGCACGCGCCAGCACCGGCTGATGGTGTCCACGCTGCTCAAGCAGATTGGCCTGATCGATGAGGCCTGTCTCGATGTGCTGACTGCCAGAGAGGCTGGCCGGGTGAATGTGGCTCTGTTCGATGGCGAAGGCGCCTCCAGCAACGGACTGAAAAATCTGACGCGCGTTGTGGGTGGTGAGGCGGACCTGTCCGTGACCCGGGTCGGACCGGCCGACATTCAGCCGGAAATCCTGCGGCAGTTCCACGTCGTCCTGTTCCCCGGGGGCAGTGGCAGCCGGCAGGGGAAATCCATCGGAAAGACCGGCCGCGAAGCCGTTCGCGGATTCGCACAGACAGGCGGCGGCATTGTCGGCGTCTGTGCCGGAGCGTATCTGTGTTCGTCCCATTACGACTGGTCCCTGCACGTGATCAACACTGCCGTTTTCAATAAGACCGTCGAGGTCCCCGGCGTCGGCCGGAAGTCCATGTGGTTCCGCGGAGGCCCCCAGGACGTCGACATGGAACTGGCCGCTGCCGCCGAATCTGTTCTGGGCCGTGCGGGAGACGTCAAAGTCCGTTTTCAGAACGGTCCGATCATCTCACCGGGGAAAGACACCGACCTGCCGGACTACACACCGCTGGCCTGGTTCCGCTCGGAAGTCGTGCGCTATGACCCGCAGAAAGGGACGATGGTCGACACCCCCGCCATTGTGTCGGCGCCTTTCGGAGACGGCCGTATTCTGTCTGTCAGTCCCCATCCGGAAGCGACTCCGGGCCTGGAATCCCTGATCGTCAGGGGCATACGCTGGTCCGCCCGGTCGCAGCCCTCAACAGTGAAAGCCGCCCCGTAAGTATCCTGGACGTCCAAAAGTCTATCGCTTCGTTCAGTGTTGATTTTGCATGACTGACGTTCGTTATGCCTCTCAGCTTTTGGGCCCGTGATTTTCCCGACCGTCGCCCTGATGTCCAGCGTCCGGGTTCGGAAGTCATCCGGTTCACGTCGGTTTCCAGTTCGATTGTTTTCGGCCGATTGCCCGGCAGTGGAAGCACACCAAGCCGCTCGCTGCGTCCCGCACTACGGCACCTGCGGGCGGGCTCCCGTAGGGTCAAACAACTCCGCCGACTGGAAAGCTCTATGACAATCAGCAGAGCCTTGCGGCCAATGGCCTGTCTTTCACAGCCAGCAGCCGAGGCCGCTGATGGTTGCAAGCAGAATGTGCCCGGGGTGGAGCAGGAAGGACATGGTTACCGCCGGAAATCGGCCAGTCTCCAAGGCTGGCGGATGAAATCAACCGGCTGAGATGAGAGAATCTGGCACGCCGTAAATCGTGTGAAATGCGGCATTTCGAGTTCGGCTCAGTTTTTTGACCCTACGGGCATTTCGAGTTCGGCTGGGTTTTTTGACCCTACGGGCAGACGACGTGGAAGGCTTTTCTCAAAGCCCACCGGGATGTCCTCGCCGCGGTCGACTTCACGACCGTCGAGGTGTGGACGAAGGGTGGTCTTGTGACGTACGACCTGCTCTTTGTGATGCAACGGATCGCTCACTTCAGTCGACAATCACGTCCGACCACGCACTCAAGATCCGATTATCACACGGCTTGCATGTCGTTCCATTTCTTTGACCACACGTGACACATTCAAGCATATCGCGAGCAGCTTCGAGAGACGGAATCAACGACTTGATGGGCTGCGAAGACACCTCGACCAATCATCGCGACAAACCAAAAACGCCCCCGGCGCGATCACTCGAACGTCTCGACTTTGCGCTGCCTCAGTACAGCAACTCGCACAGACTATGCCGACGCGATGATCTGCTCGACTTCTCCGTTTGCCTTCCGACGTTCTGAAGCGGTCGGCACAATTCCCCGACGTCGCATCTCGGGATAGCCCCACAGCGATTTGATAGTCGACCGCAGGGCTTCACGACCGTAACCATCAGCGCCTCCTACCCCGTGGTCGCTGTGACCGACTTCCAGTCTCCGGACGACGGCTCTGGTCCTCCGCCAGTTTCAGCAGTTCCTGACGGTCAAGTTTCCCGTCTTTGTCCGCATCAAACTGCATGGCGCGTTCCACAAACTGTCTCGCACTTTGCTCGCGGTTCCGGGATGACGCTCCCCGTTGACTGGTTCCCGGTGGTCTTTCACTACGGTTGCGGGCACGATTGACGCCGGGCCTTTCCGTTGAGGTTCCTCGCTCCGGGGGGCGTGGCGAATTGCCACCGGGGCGTCTGCCCTGTCGTTGCCGCGCCGCCTGCAACTCGGATTTTGTCACCACGTTGTCCCAGTTTGCATCCGCCGGCAGGATGAACTGCTGAACAAACTCGGGGATTTCCTGTTTCTGTAGTTTTCCATCCCTGTTGCCGTCGAAGCGTTGAAAGATCTCATCGACGTCGGGTGGTCGGCCTGCTGTGCCGGGCCGTCCGGAAGGTGGTCCTCCGTCAGGGCGTGGGAATCTCGATGGGGAAGACTCCCTGTCGGATGTCTTCCCGGCTTCTGCCTGTCTGGCAGCAATCCGTTCCGAGGCGGGCTTCCGTCCCGTTCGAGCCCACTTCCCCCAAACCTGCAGGTACTCCGAGACGGGGAGTTCCCCGTCAGTATTCGTATCCAGTGAGGAAAACGCTTGGCCAGCCAAGTCCGCGTCGGAGAGCAGCTTCGTGGCGTGCCTGACGAATTCATCCCGCTTGACCAGACCGTCCCGGTCGTCGTCCATCTTCTGAACGATAATCTTGGCTTCATCCGTCACGATTCGGTTGAGCACATATTCCGCTCTGGTCACGACCCCGTCTCCGTTTCCGTCGGAAGCTCGGAAGATACCGGCTCTCGCCTGTGGCGTCATATAACGCCCTTTTTCGACGTACTCCTCCCAAGTGTGCTTTCCGTCCCGATTCGGGTCGGTGCGGTCGAAGTGATTGGTGTAATTCTTGATCAAAACGCCGGAAGCGCCCTCCTCAAGCTTCGCTCCCAGTCGCTGGAGAACCTCGGCCACCGGAACACTGCCAACCTTCGTGGGAACGTTGCGAGCTGGCAAGGAAGGCTGACCACAGACCGTGCCTGCGGTCCCTGCCAGTGCGACAACGCTGCACCACACCACAAACGGGTACGCATGTTGTGTTTTCATGAATTCACATGCCTCATGATCTCTGGCGTGGACAGATTCGACCAAGCAACCGGCGCAGGTGCTGCCGGGCCGTCTGCCACAGTAAGTGATAGCCCTGCCGTCAGACACTCTCAATCCACTTCTGATGCTGTTCATCGACAAGAGCGTCAGTCTATTGGCAATCGGTCAGTCGGCTCTCGTCGAACGCCGTAGGGTCAAAAACTCAGCCGACTGAAAAGCTCTTCGACAACCAGGTGCTAGTGGTTTGTCAGCCTTAGGAGTTGGGGTATCAGCGGTCGGCGAATTGTGAGAGAAGTCTGGCAACCAAGGATGGTAGCCACGCAGAAGAAATATGTCGTTCGCCTGACAAGTGAAGAACGGGAAACGCTACGGAGCGTGATTAAGAAGTTGAGTGGATCGTCGCAGAAACTACGGCGGGCTCAGGTACTGTTGAAAGCCGATGCGGATGTTCCGGGCTGGACTGACAGTAGGATTGCGGATGCCTTTGGCTGTCGGATCAATACCGTCGAAAAGATTCGGCAACGGCTGGTGGTGGATGGTTTTTCCATCGCCCTAAATGGAAGGAAACGCTAGACACCCCCACGTCAGAAACTCCTTGATGGAGAGCAGGAAACGAAGGTGATTGCTTTGCGTCTGGCATGGCGGTGACAAAGCTGCCAAACGAGAACAGAACATCGGAAACACTCTTGCAGCTTCCGGATACGTGTGTGCCAGTATCAACTATCGACTGGCTCGGAAAAGCGATCAGCTTGCCAGTCGATTGCGTGAAGTCTAGCCGGGCATGCTGCACGACTGTAAAACGGCTGTGCGTTTTCTGCGCAGGCACACCCATGAATACCACATCGATCCGGAGCATATCGGCGCCATCGGGGGCTCAGCGGGCGGTCATCTGGTATCGATACTGGCGACGACGGATGCAGGCGACAAGCTGGACCCTGATGGGCCGTACGGTGAGTTTTCCTGCCGTATTCAGGCCGTTGTTCCGATGTAGGGTGTCCATGACGTCGTGAGGCAGGCATTGGTGCGTGGAAACACACTGACTGAGGCCGACAAGCAACTGTCCCGGCAGGCGTCGCCGATTACTTACATCAACCCGGATGACCCGCCGGCCCTGATCTTGCACGGAACGAAAGACGCCCTGGTCCCGGTTGACCAGTCACGCATTCTGCACTCGCAGTTGACATCTGCCGCGTTCGCGTCGCGTGATCGCCAAGGCCGAGATCACAGCCAAAGAGCACGCCGGTTCTGCGGTGCACGTGCTGGACCGGTTCCACGTGATGATGAAGATGAACGGAGCGATCGATCAGGTGCGTCGCGAGAAAGTGAAGCAGATGAAGGCCGATGGCTAAGAGCCGTTGCTGCACCACTCACGGTGGTGCCTGCTGAAGCGCGAGGAGAACCTGACGGAGCCGCAGGTGGCCAAACTGTCGGAACTGCTGCAATACAACCTGAAAAGCGTGCG
>CAYSJO010000435.1:0-6175 GCA_964431285.1 uncultured Planctomycetaceae bacterium | reverse complement strand
GCCCTGGCGAAAACTCCGCGGCTACAGGCTCATCCCCGACGTCATCCATGGCGTCGAATTCGAAGATGGAATCAGCAAGAACTCCCCACCCAAAGCCGCCGCTGTCTGAGATTTCTCGAACACAACAATTGACAATAACTCGGTTTCTCCTGCGAGGGTACATGCCTTTCCTTGCCAAAGACGACAGAACGGCGATCGCCCGTAACGACCCCGGATTTGTCGCTGTCAAGAATCGGCCACAGGCTGCGGCCAGTCAGTGCAAACGGGATATCGATTCGGGCAACATCGAGAAAGGTCGGGGCCAGATCGACCAGGCTCACCGCCCGGGTCCCCAACCTTTGCCGCTGGATCCGGTGAAGTAGCTTTGTTGCAAATATTCCGGGTACGTCCCGATTTCATCCGGGAAGACGCTCCATAAGTTGGCGGCGCTCCACAGTTGCCAGTGGTAGTGCCCGGACAGGACGGCTCCCCGCGATGGAGTACACGACGGCGACGAAACATACGCGTTCTGAAACAGAACGCCTTCGCGCGCGATGTGGTCGAAAGTTGGAGTCTTAACAACCGGGTCGCCGTAAGCACCGGCGTGCCGGCCCCAGTCATCAGCAAAGGCAAACAGAATGTTGGGTCGGTCGACCGCTGATGCTGTCAGGGGCAGAAAGAAAAGGGCGACTATGAGAATCAGACGATTCACTGTAGCGCATTTCTCCAAAGTGCGATGTGACGAGGTCAGCTCAGAATCTCGTGAACGACGCGGCCATGAACATCAGTTAGACGATAATCGCGACCGGCGTGTCGGTAAGTCAGACGTTCGTGATCCAAACCAAGCTGATGAAGAATCGTGGCCTGCAGATCGTGTACGTCAACGCGATTTTCGGCGATGTCGAATCCATGCTCGTCGCTGGAACCGTAGGTCATGCCGCCGCGCACTCCGGCACCGGCCAGCCATGAACTGTAAACCCGCGAGTGGTGCCCCCGACCGTTTGTCCCAGGTGATTGAACATAGGGTCCGCGTCCGAATTCCGTGGTCCATACAACCAGCGTGTCTTCCAGCATCCCACGGGATTTGAGGTCTCGCAGCAGCCCGGCAATCGGACGATCCACGTTGCGTGCAAACTGCTCGTAGCGAGTCAGGTTGGCGTGGGCGTCCCAGTTCTTCTCGATGCTGGTGTCGCCGTCGATCAGTTCGATGAATCGAACGCCCCGCTCGGCCAGCCTGCGTCCCACCAGACATTGCCAGCCGAAGCCCTGAGTGTCGTTCGGATCCAGCCCGTACAGATCCAGCGTCGCTTCCGATTCCTGCGACACATCAAACGCTTCAGGAGCGGCCAGCTGCATCCCGGCAGCGGTTTCAAATGAGCGAATGCGGGCAGTCAGATTGGAATCGGTTTCCCGGCCCTTCAGGTGCTGCCTGTTGAAGTACTCAAGCACGTCGAGTTCCGTTCGCTGTAACTCGGCGGATGCTGAACGGCGATGCATGTTCGCGATTGGCTCATTGCCCGGAACGATCCGCGTGCCCTGGTGCAGCACGGGCAGGAAATCCGACCCCCACACCTGGCCTCCGGCGTAGGGCAATCCAGGTGAAACAACCATGAACGATGGCAGGTTGTTGTTCTCCGTACCCAGACCGTAGCTGACCCAGGACCCGATGCTCGGGCGATTAAACGTAGCTGATCCCGTGTGGATACCGATCGTGGCACCAAAGTGATCACCGTTAATGTTCGTCATTGAGCGAATCACGCAGACGTCGTCGATCACACTTCCAACCTGTGGAAACAGGTCACTGACCTCGATGCCGCTTTCGCCGTATCTGCGGAAAGCCCAGGGCGAACCTTTATAAACGTTGCGGTCGTTCTTCGGCTTATCGTGGTGCTTTGTGAGATAAGGCTTATGGTCGAACGTGTCGACGTGCGAAACGCCTCCGGTCATGAACAGGAAGATCACGCGCTTTGCTTTGGGGGCAAAGTGCGGCTGCCTGGGAGCCAGCGGGTTGCTGGAGGAGTTCCCCTCAGCACCCAGCATCTCGCTGAGCAGTCCCGGCAGAATCATCCCGCCTCCGGCGAGTGATCGGATCATGTGACGTCGGGTGAATTCAGACACTGTATCGTTCTCGATTTCAACGGGTCGGGTGGATCAGTCTACAAATACGAACTCGTTGCTGCTCAACATGCTGCGCAATAGAGAGGCCCATGCGCGGACGTTCCGATCGGCGTCATCCGCGAACTGTGATCGCAGTTCGCCAAGGAACACCAATGTTCTGGCTGACTCTTCCTGGTTGGGCTCGCGGCCGAAGATCGTTCGGTATGCGAACACGAGTCGTTCGGCATCCTGATCTCGAGCTGACACAACGTGGCGGGCTGTCGCCTCTGCCTGTTCGTGCATGAATTCAGAGTTCATGGCGAACAGGGCCTGCAGTGTGGTTGTCGTTGACCGTCGTTGTGAGGCCGGGATGTTTCCGTCGGGACCGTCGAACAGATCAAGGTAGTCATTCTTTCGAATACGTTGCTGCATCATGTACACGCTGCGGCGGTTGGTGGGGAAGTTGCCGACGAACGGTTCGTGCTGACGGAAGAAATATGTCAGACGATGGTCAAACGGATGTCGCCCGGCCGGTGCGAGGTCAAGCTGACCACTGAAGGTCAGGATGGAATCTCGAATCTGCTCGGCATCCAGTCGACGACGGTTCGCTCGCCAGTGCAGCAGGTTGTCCGGGTCGACGTCAGAGTTGGCCGGGACATCCGTACTTGAGAGCTGGTATGTGCGAGACAGCAGGATCAACCGGTGCATGTCCTTGATCGACCAGCCGTGCTGGACGAAATGTGACGCGAGGAAGTCGAGGAAGTCGGGGTGCGTCGGCCGAGTGCCGCGAATTCCGAAATCACTTGTCGTCGCAACCAGCCCTCGGCCGAAGTGCCAGTGCCAGATGCGATTCACTATCACGCGGGCTGTCAGCGGATTGGCGGGATCCGTCACCCAGTCCGCCAGTTCACGCCGACCGCTGCCGGTCGATTCGGCGGGCAGCTTCTGTCCGCCGAGAATTTGAAGGAAACCGCGACGCACAACTTCACCTCGTGATCGAGGGTTTCCGGCTCTTTGCACCGGGGCGTCGTGCGGTTCGCCTTCCTGGATGGCGTAGGCAATTTCGAGATCGGGAAAGACTTCCGCGAATGGACGCCGTTCCTCACGCATGGCCAGCACGGCTTGCCAGGCTTTTTCACGCGTCTTTGTCGGATCGGTGATCTTCTTTCGCTGGAAGTCGCGGTACTCCTCAAGTTTGACTCGTTCCTTCCGGTTCCAGACTTCCAGCTCGTCGCGGTGTGACTTCAGTAAACGGTCTGATTTGGCCTTGCCGATACGGTACGCGAAATCCTGACGCCAGGGTTTGTGCTCAGCGCCGGCATGTGGATACACCGAACTGTCGAAGATGCCGTACAGCGCGTAGTAGTCGTCGGTCGGAATGGGATCGAACTTGTGATCGTGACAACGGGCACAGCCGATCGTCAGTCCAAGGAATGTCTTGCCCAGGTTGTCGAGTGTGTCTTCGATCGTGATGTGTCGCAGGTTGTGCGGGCTGACTCCGATTCGGCGAGAGATCGCGATGTAGCCCGTCGCAATCGTCTGTTCCCAGTGCTGCTCGTCTGACTTCGCCGGGAGCAGGTCACCCGCGATCTGTTCGCGTACGAATCGGTCGTATGGCTTGTCTCTGTTGAAGGCGTCGATGACGTAATTGCGATACTTGTAGGCTTCCGGAACGGGGAAATCCGCCGCATCACCGGCCGTGTCTGCGTACCGCACAACATCCAGCCAGTGACGTCCCCAGCGCTCACCATAATGCCGGGATGACAGCAGCTGATCGATCAGGTTCTGCCAGGCACGCGGTGACTTGTCCTGAACAAAGGCGTCGATCTGTTCTGGCGATGGTGGCAGACCGAGCAGATCGAATGTTGCCCGACGAATCAAAGTCCTGCGCGTCGCCTGCGCGCCGGGCGACAGATCGTGTTCCGTCAGCTTTGCCAGGATGAAGGCGTCGACCGGACTCTCTTGCCAGTCGGATCGTTCCACCTGCGGAATGTCGGGACGCTTCAACGGCTGGAACGACCAGAAGTTTCTGTCAGCCTCAGTGATCCCATAGGCTCGGTCGGTCGCTGCGGCCGCGTCCGGCGGCCACAGCGCTCCGTCACGAATCCAGGCTCCCAGTGCGGCGATTTCGTGAGATTCCAGCGGATCGTCCGGTGGCATCTTCAGTTTCTTGTGTTGACCTGACACAGCCAGAAACAGCAGGCTTTTCTCCGGCTTGCCAGCAACGACGACCATGCCTGACCGGCCACCCCGCGTGAATCCGCGATGCGAGTCGAGACGCAGGCCTCCCTTGGCCTGGCGATCGTGACACGATTCGCAACGCTCGATCAGCAACGGACGAATCTTTGCCTCGAAGAAGTCTATTCTTGAATCGGCGGAAACCTCTGTGACAAGAGCGCCGAGAGTGAGAACGGATGACAGGATGATTCGCATACGACCTACCCGGACAAATGGAAACGTCCGGCCATTCTAGTCTGATTCGCACGGTGTTCGGCACTCTGAAAGGCGATTCAACTGACCTTGACCCCGCCGTGAACAAGCTGATATCCCACCGCCCCCTCCAAGCTGCCCTTCTCCGGTCAATTCCTGACCCACTCCATTTCTGGCCTTTGTGAAGCCTCTCCTCATCTCAGTAGTGAGTGTCCTTGTGGCACTGCTCGCTGTGTCTGAGCCACTTTTCGCTCAGGGCACGTCGGGCGGTTACGGACTCGCCGCGCCGTGGCCTTCGCCCGTCGAGAATCCGAACGGCTATGGGTCTGGAAGCAGCCAGCCAACGCCCCTCAGAGTCCGATCGTCAGCTTTGGCGAGCCGATTGATCCACTGACCGGGCTGCCTCTACAACTGACATCGTTAGCTGATCAAGGTGGGTCCGGCAGTGCGGTTGTGGATGCACCGTCACCGCCGACATGGGGGAAGCCAGGTACGCCGGGCACGCCAATTTGAGGTCCGGTTCCTTTTCCGCCGAGTCCGGCGGTCACGCAGCCCGACGCATCCATCCTGCCGCCAATTCGTCCCGTGCCGATTCTGCCCAATCCGTCGGGAAGCCCGGCGCTACTCAATGGCCAGATCGATCCCCTTGAACCGGGCGAATCAGCGATCCGTGTTCCCACCATCATGGAGGGCGATCCGGCAATTCCGTTGCCACAACTTGATCCGTCGCCCTTCCGAGCAGGAAATGGGGACGGCGAGCTGGACTGGATCGACCTGATCGAAGAATACGCCGGGCGTGCGACTCACAGCGATATTTTTGGTGTTCCGGCCGACACCCCGCCGGAAGACCGAAGCTGGCTGCGCGTGGCTCACTTTCGCGCCGATGCCTTCTAGGTGGCCGGCCGCGGCGATTCTCTCGGCATGTTCGCCGCATCCGGCAGCGTGACGTTCGGCCTGGCCAAGGTTAAGGGCGTCACCATTCGTCCCGCTGCGGCTTTTTACAGTTTTGACAGCCCGACCCGCACAGACGTTGCCTCGAACGTCAATGACCTGGAAGTTGAAGTCGCGTGGATGCACCGCTTCAACGATTGCTGGCGAATGAGGATCGCGACGACGGGCGGTCTGTATTCGGACTTTGAAGGCGACGACATCAGCGAGGAATTTCGGCTCAGTGGAGTCGGCCTGGTCACCTACGAGAAACGGGAAGACCTGCAGTTCGTACTGGGGACTGCAATCGTCAACGTCCAGTCCCAGCGAATTCTGCCCGTGGCCGGACTCATCTGGTCGCCCGATGACAGCAATCGCCTCGAACTGATTTTCCCGGAAGGTCGCATAGCCACGAAGGTCTTTCAGGAAAGAGAACGCGAACGCTGGATGTATCTCAGCGGCGACTACTTCGGACGAACCTGGCGAACGTAACGTACGAGTGGAGCCTTCGACGATCTCTCCTATTCGCACTGGAGAGTTGCCATCGGCTACGAAACCAGCCACCTGGCGTCTGGAATCTCCTGGTTCGCCGAAGCGGGTTTCGCCGTCGGTCGCGATCTCGAATACAATTCGGACATTGGCAACTACACACCGGGGTCGCGCGCCCTCGTTCGAGCCGGCTTTCGCTATTGCCTCCTCACCAGAATGTGTGGGTGAAGTTCGGCTCGGGGAGTTTTGCAAG
>CAYSJO010000434.1:0-10542 GCA_964431285.1 uncultured Planctomycetaceae bacterium | reverse complement strand
GCCAGAACAAAACTCAAACGCCTCTACCCGACAATTGAGACCTGACGGTCCATTACGCTATCATCATCTTCGTCCCCAGGAGTCGCACGAATTCGGGCCAGGGCCATATCCAGGACACGCACAATACCTGCGTGATCAAGTAGCAGGTTACCGGGTTTCACATCGCGGTGGACGATGCCACGTGCGTGCGCGTAGCTCAAACCTTCAGCGGCCTGAAGAATCGCATGGATGGCGAGCGACACGGGCAACGGGCCTGTTGTCTTGACCAGGGTTGAAAGGTCCTGTCCTGCAACGTACTGCATGACCAGGTAGTAGCTGCCGTCGGTATGCACTCCGGCGTCGTACGCGGTGACGATATGCGGATGGTCGAGTTGAGCAGCCGCTTCGACTTCGCGTTCGAATCGTTTCTCAACCGACTGCGAGCGGACCTTTTCTTTCAACAGAAACTTGATGGCCACCGTTCGCCGCATGCGTTGATGGCGGGCCTTCAGCACAATCCCCATGCCTCCCTGCCCGATCATTCCACGCACAACGTAGTCGCCAATGACGAGCGGAATGGAATCGTCGCCCAAAAGGACGTCGGCCTGAAACGTGTCGCGGACCAGTGCAGCGGCAACATCTTCCGCAGCCTGCAGACACGCCAATCCGGGCCAGGCATCGACGATGCTGTCGGTCAGCAAACCGGATGCTTCGAGCCTCTTTAGAAATCTGGCCGGATCAGTCGGCATGGTTACTCTGGTGACCGCGTCGGATTCTCGTACCAGAACACGCCCAGATTCGCGCGTTCTTCGCAGGTGATCACATC
The DNA here is from genome assembly GCA_964431285.1 of uncultured Planctomycetaceae bacterium. GTDB lineage: Bacteria > Planctomycetota > Planctomycetia > Planctomycetales > Planctomycetaceae > CAUZFZ01. Next base: position 9,737 of record CAYSJO010000434.1, on the reverse strand, counting down.
CAGATCGCCATCAGCATCCAGATCGACCAATTGCAGCAGGTCGAATTTTACGCCAGTCGGTCCACTCATTTCACGCAGCTTCCAGGTTGTGCCGTTCGTCTCCTGAATACTGCCGTCCTCATCCTCGGTCAGCCAGACGACCCCGCTTTTCTTTCCCAGGGCCTGTTCGCACGAGAAGACGAGATCGTCGCTGCCATCAAGGTTCATGTCCGCCCGGCGTACAGATTTAGCCGTTCCGATGCGATCAGCCGGCAGTTTCAGCTCCGACATCGCCCAGTGGTCAGACTGAACATCAGCCTGTTTCGACTTTCGGTCTCCGCCGCGAAAACGCAGGATACCGGTCGGCTTCACGGCCGCGAGGAACTCGACAGCTCCGCCCTGCTTCGGACTGTTCACGTCGATGAACATCACCTCGCGATCACCTGCGCCGATGAAATGGATGGGCCAGTTTTCTCCGGTGCGTGTGGCCTTGAATCCGGGATTCTCCAGCCAGCTGATGCCTCGATTATCGCCCTTGCGGTCTGATAGCAAAACGTCGCTATCTCCGTCGCCGTCAATGTCATGCGCGATGATTGACATGATCCAGCCGGAGTGGCGCATGCTGGAGAACATCCAGTCGGAAGCGTCCCGGGCGTTCTTTGGGCTCTTCAGCCACCCGATTGACGCAAACGAACCGGACTTGCTCCCCGCCACGAGATCAATGCCATTACGCCCATCGATATCGAGTGGCACAGCGAACATCCACATCGCCCACTGGCCCGCACGGCCAAGCTCTTCGGTCTTCCATGCGGCAGGATTTAGATACTGATCCGCGTCCTTCGGCGCCCAGTGAACGAACATCGCACGTGTCTTCCCCTCGCATGAACTGACCACATCGACGGCACCGTCGCCATCCAGGTCCACGAAGACAGCATCCTCGGCCGATTTGACATTGCCCACGGTCACGGCCGGCCACGCATCTGCAGCCTTTTTCGGTCCAGGATTCAGGTATGCACGGATCACTCCCCCTTCTTCCCATCCGGTGGCGATGTCGAGATAGCCGTCACCATTCACATCCAGCAGGCGGACACCATCCGCACCCCGCGACGAGTTGTCGATGGTGTGGCGTGCCCACGGTGAATCGTCGGCGTGAACAATGGATACCACGAAGAAGACTGTCAGCAGGACGCTCATCGTGCCTCGGATCATTGCGGCTTCTCCGTTTCTCGACGCGTCTTCCTGATGAACACGAGACTTCGTTCGTCGTCGTGCACCAGAAAAAAAGCCGGAGGTCGGCCACCTCCGGCTCGTCAGGGTATCGATCACTTTGTGACGGACAACTCTATGACTCGCGTTTGATCACGACATGCAGCGCGCCGCGATTGTTGCCGTACTTTCTGTCAAGATCATTGGCGAAACAATACAGATCGCCGGTGCGTTTTGCGGTGTAGGGCCGGTCCGGTCCGCCGCTGCCTATGCGGAAATGCTCATCGCCGTCTTCCCTGACTGAGCCGATCAGTTCGAACCAGTCGGCATCCGGGACACGGCGGTTGTCTTCCAGAGTTCGGATGGCAAGTTCCTTGAACCACGACAACTGCTCCGTCTTCCAGCCCTCCGGACCGCAGACATTTGAGGCGTCACGCCACTTCTGATGTGGAGCGATGTGGAACGTGTAGCTGGCTCCTTCTTCCAGTCGGACACCAGACCAGCAGTACTTCTCGCGCGAACGGACTTCGAAATCCGCCGTGTCACCTATAGCCAACTGGTCGCCCTGGGCAGTCGGATGAATGACGTCGTCAGGCAGCACTTCACGCGGATCATTCTGAACCGGATCCTTGTTTTCGTACGGCACTGCATGCGGATCCTGCCGACGTGAGATCGTCTGCAGAACACCGTCGTCGACCGGCAGCCCGCTGGCCCGGGCGTTTTCCAGCATCCAAGTACAAGCGATGGCGTTCAGACCCACATTGCCGTTGCCGCCGCCAATATCGCTGTGCATACCGCGGAACCAGACCTCCTGAATGTTGTCTCGCGTCTGGTCTTTGTTCAGACGCTCCGGCACGAACGTCTGTCGGCGCTCATTCAATGCCAGTGCGTGGAAGCACTGATTCACGTTCTGCGGGACAGTGAAGGTCCAGCCGAGGTTGATCTTGTGGAACGCAACCAGCAGACCATCGATAGGAATTCCAAACGAAGACACCACATCCCACACACCGAGAAACCTGACACGCGGACTGGCCTCAAGCACGTGACCATCCGCGTCCCTGATGCCCTGGTCCACGACATTGGAGAAATGAACGGCGAGCGCCGCGACGCGACTGAATCCGATGATGTCGATCTCATGGTCACCCTTCTGCCAGTTGTTGACCAGCTTCTCGTACATCTCATGAATTCGAGACTTGCCGCCGGCACCAAACACACCGCCCAGCACACGGCCAATCGCACCGAAACGCGTACCGACTCCTTCGACATATTTCGGAGTGCCCCCGATAGGCCCGTTTGAACCGCAGGACATTCGTGTCGTCAGAGGGAGCCGGTTCGTCTTCGTTCCACGTCCCATCAAATGCATACAGCGCCATAGTGTTCTCCTTGAGCCGATTTACTAAACGCATCAGGATACCAGTATGTTTGTATTCATAACATTTACATCACTATACACATACTTATACCTGATAACATTCCGACGAATCTTTCAGGCATCCGGTGCGGAACAACTCCAGGAGATTCACCATGGCGAAGAAACTGCTGATCGTGCACGGTTACTCAGACGGCTCCACGTGCTTCAAGGAACTCGGCGATTACTTCATCGACCAGGAGTCCTTCAAGAGAGAGGACGTCGACTACGCCAGCATGGACGATCAAGCGACCTTCAGAGACTTCGCCGACAAACTGGAATCCGAATACCGCGAACTCGAGAAGATCGGGAAGATAGCAAAGGGCGAGCGGATCGACGTGGCCTGCCACAGCACGGGTGCTCTCGTCACGCGAGCCTGGCTGGTACTGCATCGTGAGCGGGCTCATGAGCTCGAGGGCATTGATCCGCCCTGTCCTGTTGACCGATTGCTGATGTTCGCGCCCGCCAACTTCGGATCGGATCTTGCCGGCCTGGGACAATCAGTCCTGGGACGCATTCGTTCGACGTTTAACAAGAACAGCCGGCCTGGCCAGTATCTGGAGTCAGGGAAAAACGTACTACAGGGACTGGAAACGGCCAGTCCGTTTCAATGGTCATTGTCAGCCGTCGACCTGCACAGCAAAGAGACCTACTTCAAACCCGCTGCTGACCCTGCCTACACCTGCTATCCATTTATTTTTGCGGCCGGCCAGGGCTACACAGGCCTTGAAGCCCGGATCGTGAAGGCCCACAAGAAGCCAGGCACAGACGGCACGGTGCGCATTTGCGGGACGTCACTCAATACGCGCAAATGCACGATTGAATTCGTTCCGGATGACGGCCTCTCTCCACAGGATGTCGACGATCCGGCTCCGAGGTCTCTTGGTAGACTGCACTGGCACGACTAGCAGAAATTCGGGCGGATGCCTTTTGTCGTGTTCAAGGGTCTCAATCATGGCAGCATCGTGAATCCCGCAACGAAAGCGTGTAAGGAACAGGTGGGACCGCTCGCGATCAAGGTCCTGAAAAAGGTGAAATGGTCCGGCACGTACAAGTCCCTGCTACCCGAATTCGATGCAGCCACCGAACAGTCGTATGCCGCGTTGAAGGGTGCAGCCAAGGACCGATTCCAGCAATTCTTCTTCCGCGTCCGTGACGACGTGGACCTGAAGGTCGACGACTGGTTTATGGACTTCTCTGTGTGGACGCCGACGAAGAAAGCGGACGGACGCATCAAGTGGTCGAGAAAGCCGCACTCGGCTTTGACTAGGCGATTTGACAAGGAATTCGAGTCGCGGTTTTACCGTCATTCAGCCGACACATCCTGTCGGACTCTGATGATGAACTGCTCGCGTCTGGAGTCGTTTATCGCGGTCCTGACCACCACAAAATCGACACTGATTCTGAATCTCAGTGCTCGATCGAATGTGCGCGGAGTCCGTTACCGCCGAGGGCAATTCTTCGTCGCCGACGGTTCAGGTCTGTTTCCCCGCAAGGACAAATTCAGCTTCATGTATCCCAACACGACAACGCTGGTCGACGTCATTCTCGATCGTCTGGAGCCGGATTCGATGCTGAAAGTCAGCCCCGATGCCGATATCGAATAGCTGGTTGAGCAATCATCGAGATTCCGGGCACATAGGCCCGGAATCTCGCCACGCAACATCGCGAGGAACAGCGACAGCCTTCGGCATGGCTCGTCAATCACCAGACAATTGTGCGATCACGGTTTCGACCGATTCGAGCTGCTTCTCCAGACCGGCCAGCGTTTCGCGGACTTCGGCAACGATGTGCTCCGGGGCCTTGCTGACGAATTTTTCGTTGGACAGTTTGGCCGCGTGACCTTTGATGAATTTCCGCAGCTTGTCGGCTTCCTTCTTCTGGCGTTCCAGTTCCTCGCCGACGTCGATCAGACCTTCGAGGGGAACATAGCCATCAGCGTCGGACAGATTGAAGCTGGCCGACGCATTTGGTCGAGCCACATCGGCGCCCGCCGCTTCCAGAACGGTCCTGGCCAGGTTGTCGAACTGGTCGGCGCAGGCCCGCAGTTCAGATGCGACTTCCGCTTCACACTTCAAATGCAAACGGATCGGTTCGCTCAGGCTGATGCCGTAGACGGCTCGAATGTTGCGGACGGCGACAACGGTTTCCTGCAATCGTTCGAATCTCGCTTCGAGCGCATCGTCCTGCCATTTTTCAGGCAGCTCGGGCCAGCAAGCAACCATGACGCTGTCAGTCTGCGGTTCGGGTTCGAACAGTCCCCGTTCCGGAGCGATCTCTTTCAGTTGCTGCCACAGTTCTTCGCAGATGAACGGCGTGAACGGCTGCAGCAATCGCACCAGGTTATCGAGCACGGCAACGAGGATTCGCTGAGCGGATGCTCGCTCCGCCGTCTCCTCATCCGTACGCGTTGTTCCCTGCTCCCCTTCCCCTGTTCCCTGACGCAGCCGCGGCTTGATCATCTCCAGATACCAGTCGCAGAATTCGTTCCACGTGAATTCACGTAACGCCCGCGTTGCCGCATCGAACTGATATCGCCCAAGCAGAGTGGTGACTTCTCCCGAGACTCGCGACAGTCGGCTGAGGATCCAGCGGTCTTCCAGTTTCAGGTCATCGTCGGAAACAGTTCCGGGCGTGTAGCCTTTCAGGTTCAGCAGAGCGAATCGCGCGGCGTTCCAGAATTTGTTGCAGAAGTTTCGACCATACTCAAACCGCTCGCTGACCATCCGCGCGGCCGGTTCGTTCGGATCAGGATCATATTGCGGCGTCGAAAACTGCGATTCCTTCTTGCACCTGGGACAAGGCATCAGCACCTTGTCTTTCGCGCCTCGCAGCGTGACTTTGACAGTTTCTGGTTTGACCATTGGTCCGCCAGCATCCAAGGCCTGTGGCACAACCGTCTGGCAATGCGGGCACTCATAGCCCATCGGCAGTTTGACGTCCTGCGTCTCGCCGGCGAACGACGCGATCGTGAACCGCACGGCATCAGTCCCATAGCGATCGATCAGGTCCTGCGGGTCGCAACCGTTGCCCTTGGACTTGCTCATCGTCTGCCCGAACCCGTCGAGAATCTTCGGGTGGACGTGGACGTGTGCGAAGGGAATGTCGCCTATGTTGTAGAGACCGGTGAGCACCATTCGCGCAACCCACAGTGTGATGATGTCACGTGACGTGATCAGCACGCTGCCGGGATAGAAGTAGTCGAGGACTTCGTTTGTCTCTGACTCTTGAGCTTCACCATCGATCGGTGGATTCGTGCCAGCATCCGGCCAACCGAGTGTCGCATGTGGCCATAGCGCGGAGCTGAACCAGGTGTCGAGCACATCTTCTTCCTGCTCGAAGCCGGCTGCCTTCAGGCGTTCTTCAATTTCGTCATTGCCACCGTCCACACACACAAGCATCGAGAGAGTCTGGGGGTCCTGAGATCCCACCCAGATTGCAGAAACTACATCTGCCATTGGACCGGAAATCTCAAGTTTGCTTGCCGAAGGCGCTCCCATGTTAAGCGTCGCACTAATGCTGGATTGCCCCCCATCATCAATCACGCGTTTCAGGTTCCCTTCGAGCCGGATGAAGCTATCCCTGTTATCGCCGACGGCAACCGTCTTCGCCCACACGGGAATGCGATGTCCCCACCACAATTGTCGGCTGATGCACCAGTCGCGTTTTTCTCCAAGCCAGTCGAGATAGGTGCGCTGGTAACGCTGTGGGAAGAACCGCACACGGCGATCGCTGACTGCGTCCATGGCTGACTGAGCCAAACCGGCGTCTCCGCCAGCGAGGTCGTCCATCTTCACGAACCACTGGTCCGAGAGGTATGGCTCGACGGGCGTCTTGGAACGGTCGCTATGAGCCAGTTCGATCTTGCGGTCTTCGATCTCGACGAAGTGCCCAAGCTCCTTCATGTCTTCAACGGTCTTGTCGCGGCAGGCATAACGATCCATGCCTTCGTACTTGCCGCCATTTTCGTTGATAGTCCCGTCGGTATTCAGGATGTTGATGATTTCGAGGTTGTTGCGCAAGCCGCATGCGTAGTCATTGTGATCGTGTGCCGGTGTAACCTTGACGCAACCCGTGCCCAAGTCCTTCTTCGCCAGTAAGCCGTCCGCGATGACCGGTATGTCACGTTCCACCAGGGGAATGTGGACTTTCTTACCCACCAGGTGCGCGTAGCGGACGTCACTGGGATGTACGCAGACAGCCGAGTCGCCCAGCATGGTTTCCGGACGCGTCGTCGAGAATGCGAGCGTGTCACCCGTGGCGCTGCCATCGTCGTCAATGACGGGATACGTGAATGTCCAGAAATGGCCATCGACCTCTTCGTGAAAGACCTCGTCGTTGGCCACGGCCGTCTGCAGGTGCGGGTCCCAGTTAACCAGTCGCTTGCCGCGAAAGATCAGGCCATCCTTGAAAAACTTGAAGAACGTCCGCCGAACGGCCTTCGAACACACCTCGTCGAGTGTGAAGCGATTGCGTCGCCAGTCGCAACTGGCGCCGAGCTGACGGAGCTGCTCCAGAATCCGTTTCTCGTAGGCGTCTTTCCATTTCCAGATTCGACTGACGAGTGCCTCGCGACCGATGTCGTGTCGTGTGAGGCCTTCCTCTTCGAACATGCGGCGTTCGACCACAGCCTGAGTCGCAATGCCCGCGTGATCCGTGCCCGGCATCCACAAGGCCTCGTATCCCTGCGCCCGACGCCAGCGTGTGATCAAATCCTGCAACGTGCCGTTCAAGGCATGACCCATGTGTAGAGCTCCCGTGACGTTCGGGAGCGGGATCATGATCGTATGCGGCTTTTTCTCTGCGTTGGGGTTCGCGTCGAAGTAGCCGTTTTCTTTCCAGAAATCGAGCCAGCGGGCCTGACAGTCAGCGGGTTGGTACTGCTTGGGAAGTTCGGACATTTGTGTTGGTGGTCGCTGGTTGAGAGTTGAGGGTTCGTCACTCTGACCTCGCAGGTCAGTCTTCAGACCCGAATTATTCGATTCGGTTCTGAGTGTCGAGGCTCAGTTGGAAGTTCCCGACTCGGTGACATTTCCCAACATGTCTGCGGCACGAGCGACACAAAAGACCTGCTCAAGTTCCTGCTGCAGTTCCTGAGCCGATTCGAGGTCCGGAACCTGGCCATGAATCTAAACGTATCTGTCGGATGACCGCACAATCTCAAGTTGCGAGTACCTGGGATCGTTCCCGATCAGGTCTTCAATCTGCCGCGAATCCCGCTCGGCACGATTCTGATAGATCTGCCTGCTGCCCGGTGATCGTTCCGACAACAAACCCGGCTGCCCCGGTGAGAACGCCTGCGAGCAGCCCGATGACGATCACCGGCACCCAGCGTCCACTGACGGTCTGTGTCGGCCGGGGCCATTCCTCTGTCGGATCGGTGACGCTGAATTTCCACCACGTAGTCAGGACGATCAGGCCAATGCCGATTGCCAGCCCCACACCGCCACCCTGCAGAAATTCCAGGGCCATCCCCATGTGGAGCGGATCGAACTTCAGGAAGTCCTAGGCCTTGAAAACCCACAAGTAGTATCCCGGGGCCAGGCTTCCAATCAGGCCCCCGGCCAGCGTGCCGAGGATCACGCCACCGAGCGTGCAGATCGCCAGCAGGACGAGTGGCCGCCTGATCTCCGAGGTCACTGCCCAGCGTTCATTTCCGGTCGCTTCAGTTACCGACGAGTTGAGTGCATCGCTCATGACGGAAGAATCGCATTCACCTGGAGCTCCAGAGTCTGCCCGTCAACATCGAAAGCAACAGCCTGGCCGGGTTCGAACACCTGCTTCGACTGGTAGCCTGCCGTTTCCGAACACGGCTGAGTGTAGACCTCAACGCATCGGTGGTTGAGGTTAACGATCCAGTACTGAGCAATACCCGCGCTCGCATACACCTGCAGTTTCCTGCCGCGGTCGTAGCTGAGCGACGAATCCGCGACCTCGACGACGAGTAACACGTCGTCTGGACCGGGATGCTCCTCGTCGTATGACCAAAGATCACCTTGTACCACGGCAGCGGCTGGTTCCGGCTCGTGCCGTGGTGGCAGGTGGATCGGTTGCTGGCAGCGGGCATGATGGTCAAGCGAAGCAACAAGACCGGTGAGCATCAGAGCAATTCTCTGCACGACTCCACCGTGTCCGGGCCCGACTGTCATGATTGAATCCTGCGCAGAATCGCGGCGGTCTTTCCGGACAAGAATCCCGTCGATCAGCTCGATCGGAGCACCTTCGACCAACACACCCGTCTCGATCATTCGGTGGTACTGGTCGGTCGTGAGCGGTTCCGGAAATGCTTCACCTCGAACAGCGGCATCGAAAACACTGATGGTGCTCATACGGATGCCTCGCTTACTGGAGATTCAGACGGTGATACGCTGCTGTTGGAACTGCCGTTGCCCAGGAGTTCGCCCTCGTCCTTGTAGAGCTTGTATTCTACGCTGTCGACGAGGGCGATCCAGCTGGCTTCGATGATATTCTCGCTGACACCCACGGTGCTCCAGACGTCTTCGTCGTCCTGACTTTCAATCACGACGCGCACACGGGCGGCAGTTCCTTCCGTCGAATTGATGACACGGACCTTGTAGTCCACCAGGTGCATATCGGACAGATTCGGATACACCGGTTCGAGAGCCTTGCGAAGAGCGGCGTCGAGGGCATTGACAGGGCCGTCGCCTTCGCCCACGACATGCACCGTCTGTCCGTTGACTCGCAGCTTGATTGTTGCCTCAGTGACGGCTGGCGAGTCCTCGGCGGTCTCAACATTCACGCGGTAATGAACACGTTCGAATCTCGGCGCGTACGTGCCTGCCACCTTCTTGATTTGAAGATCAAACGACGCCTCGGCCGCTTCGAACTGATAGCCCTGGGCCTCCATGTCCTGCACACGTTCAAGGATGCCTTTCATCAGTTCTGCGTCGTGTTCGAGTTTGTACTTTGTCGCCTTCGCAACGATGTTCGAGCGACCAGATAACTCGCTGACCAGCACGCGACGTTCGTTACCGACGAGTTCCGGGCTGATGTGTTCGTAGCTTTCCGTGAGGCGATTAACGGCGTGAACGTGCATCCCACCCTTGTGAGCGAATGCACTGCGACCAACAAACGGCTGGTTGCCACGGAAGTGCATGTTCGCAGTCTCGTAGACATAACGTGA